>NZ_JBPXMT010000006.1:0-444408 GCF_051842835.1 Microbacterium sp. A93 | reverse complement strand
CAAATCGGCGTTTCCGGCGATTCCCCGGGTCAGAACCGAAGTCCCAATCCGCTACATCCGGACCCCCAAGCCACCGCCTCAGCGACTGACTCGTTGCTCCGAAGCAACTTTTATAGCTTAGAACCTTGTTTCCTTCTCGTCAAATCGGCGTTTCCGGCAATTTTTTGTTCAGAAAATCATCAGTTCTTTAGTTATTTCCATCTAGGAATAGGTGCCGGCCACAAAGGGACTCAAACACATCTTCGCTACATGATCCGCACATCATGCGGGCCACTGACGTTACACCGTTGAGGGCGCAGTAGTCTAGGCCTGCATTTCAGTTCGGGGTTGGCCACCGTTTTCCCGCTTTCGCGGCTGGCGACTTGAAGAACTATACACACGGATCCACGGGGTGGCAAAACCGGCGAAGGGGCCGCTGCGGAGCCGCTGAATCCGCGTGATTCCGGGGTTTTCATCCCCCGGGCGGCAGCTTGGCCTGACGACTGTGAGGCAGGTCTCCCCCGCTGGATCGGACCGGTAGGCCGCCAGTGCTCTGCCGGTGCGGGGCGCGGTCCCCATCCTGTCAGCTGAGGCTGCACTCCGGCGGGCAAAAAGGGGCACCCCCGGGGATGTTCACCTGACCGTCATGCGGTGGTCAGATGCTCGTCCACGGGGGTGCCCGGATGCTCGGCGGTTGCGGCGATCAGTTCGTCAGGTCCACCAACGCCATGTTCTTCTTCCCACGGCGGATCAGCAGGTACTTGCCGTGCAGCGCGTCCCCGGTGCCGAAGACGGCCTCCGGGTCGGCCACCTTGACGTTGTTGACGGAGGCACCGCCGTCCTTGACGGTGCGGCGCGCCTCCGACTTGGAGGACGAGAGCCCGGTGGCCACCAGCAGGTCCACGATGCCCACGGGCCCCCCGGCACCCAGGCCGGCTGCCGCGGTCGGCAACTCCGCGGTCGCCGCCGCGATGGTGGGCTCATCCACGCTGGTGAGGTCGCCCTGGCCGAAGATCGCGGCGGAGGCACTGATGACCTTGCTCGTGGCGTCCTCTCCGTGCACGAGCGAGGTCACCTCCCACGCGAGCGTCTTCTGCGCCTGACGGCGGAACGGCTCGTCCCGCACCGCGGACTCGAGGTCCTCGATCTGCGCTCGGTTCAGGAAGGTGAAGACCTTGAGCCGGTCGATCACGTCAGCGTCCGCGGTGTTGAGCCAGAACTGGTAGAAGGCATACGGCGAGCACATGCGGGCGTCCAGCCAGATGGCGTTGCCCTCGGACTTGCCGAACTTGGTGCCGTCCGAGTTGGTGATCAACGGGGTGCCGATGGCGTGGGCCGAGACCCCCTCCACCTTGCGGATCAGGTCCGTTCCGGACGTCAGGTTGCCCCACTGGTCCGAGCCACCCGTCTGCAGCACACAGCCGTAGTCCCGGTAGAGGTTCAGGAAGTCCATGCCTTGGAGCACCTGGTAGGAGAACTCGGTGTAGGAGATCCCCTCATCCGAGTTCAGGCGCGTGGCCACCGTCTCCTTCTTGACCATGGTGCCCACCCGGAAGTGCTTGCCGATGTCCCGCAGGAAGTCCAGGGCACTGAGCTGGCCGGTCCAGTCCAGGTTGTTGACCATCCGGGCCGCGCTGTCCCCCTCGAAGGAGAGGAAGCGCTCGATCTGCCCGCGCAGGTACCCCACCCACTCCGTGACGGTGTCCCGGTCATTCAGCACCCGTTCCGCCGTCTGCCGCGGGTCCCCGATCAGGCCGGTGGAACCGCCGACCAGTCCCAGCGGCCGGTGGCCGGCGAGCTGGAGGCGACGCAGCACCAGGATCTGCACCAGGTTGCCCAGGTGCAGCGACGGGGCCGTCGGGTCGAAGCCGCAGTAGTACGTGATCGGGTCACCGGCGAGCAGTTCCTCCAGCGCGGACTCGTCCGTGGACACGTGCACGAGCCCGCGCCATTGCAGCTCGCGCCAGATGTTCTCGAACGATGGGTCATTGCTCTGGCCGGCCAGAGCCGGGTTCACGGCGCCGGGGCCGGTGGACGTGCTGGTCACGATGGAGTGCCTCTCAGGGGAATCGACAGGGTGAAGATCAAGGAAGGAATCAGGGCCCGACGGCGGACGGCCGGCTACCCCAGGCCAGCGGGCAGTTCGCCCGTGGTCACCACGCGCAGGGTCTGGGTGGAGCGGGTCATCGCCACATAGAGGTCGCCGACGATGCCGCCGGCCTCCTGGACGATCTCGGCCGGCTCGAGCAGGACCACCGCATCGAACTCCAGCCCCTTGGCCTCGCCCGGGGTCGTGGCCACGATGTCCTGGCCGAGCCCCCCGCCGCCTGCACCGACGCGCTCCCCATAGGTGGCGCGCAACAGCTCGGCGACCTCACGTTCGAGGGATACCGGCGCGATCACGGCGAGCAGGCCGCCGTCGATCCTCTCCAGATCCTCGGCGATGCCGGCCAGCAGGGCCGCCTCCCGCTCGGGCCCGGAGACCCGGGTCACGGTGGGCTCCCACTCGCCCTCGCGGACCGCCTGCGGGGTGGACACCGGCAGGCCGGCGGCCTGGGCCACCTTAGCGGCCAGTCGCGTGATCCTGGCGGGCGTGCGGTAGTTCACGGTCAGCTCCTCCAACCGCCAGCGCTCCTGGACGAAGGGCTCGAGCGCCTCGGCCCAGGAGGTCACGTTGGCGGCCGAAGAGGCCTGGGCGATGTCCCCCACGATGGTGAACGACTTCAGCGGACACCGGCGCATCAGCAGCCGCCACTGCATCGGCGACAGCTCCTGGGATTCGTCCACCACCACGTGGCCATAGGTCCAGGTGCGGTCCGTGGAGGCCCGCTCGGCCGCCGGGACGTACTGGTCTGACGCCTGGTTGGCATCAACGAGGGCCTCCGCGGAGACCACCCCGTCCACGCCGAAGTCCTCGAGCATGGCGTGCACGTTCGTCAGGGTGGCCTCGGCATTGGCCAGGTCCCGCTTGCGGGCGGCCTTCTCATCCGCCTGGGTGCGGCCCGCGGAGGCGTCCCACTCCCCCAACAGCTCGGCGGCCTCGTCCAGGAGGGGGACGTCCGCCTCCGTCCAGGGGGCGTCGGCGGCCCGGAGCAGGCGGCGGCGGCGCGTGGAGCTGAGGAACGGGGCCGCCCTCTCGAGGTGTTCGGGTTTGGAGAACAGATCCGTCAGGAGCTTCTGGGGGGTCAGCGGCATCCAGCACAGGTTCAAGGCGACGCGCACGTCCCGGGAGGTGCGCACATCCTCGGTGAGGTAGGAGCGATCGATGTTGTTTCCCGCTCCGGAGGATTTCTCCAGCTTGTCCTTGAGCTGATCCGCCAGTTCCCGGACCATGATCTTCACGAAGGTGGCGCGGGCCTCGTTGTGCGGTTTACCCGTGGCCCGGGCACGGTCCTGCGCCCGGCGGACCTGCTTGGGGCGGATCGTCAGCACGGTGCCCCCCACGTCCAGCTGACGCGGTCCCGCCGGGACCCGCTGGCGATTGGCGACGGCGCTGGCCATCACGTCTGCCATGAACAGCTGGCCCTTGATCTGGGCGATCCGGCGGTCCGTCTCGGGGACGGCCTGGATGCCGGGCATGAGCCGGCCGAGCGAGGACATGACCACGCCGGTCTCCCCGAGGGAGGGCAGCACGCGGTCGATGTACCGCATGAAGGACTGGGAGGGGCCCACCAGGAGCACCCCGGCGGTCTTCAGCCGGTCGCGGTGGGTGTAGAGCAGGTAGGCCGCCCGGTGCAGCGCGACGGCGGTCTTGCCGGTCCCCGGTCCCCCTTGGACCACGAGCACACCCTTCAGGGGCGAGCGGATGATGGCATCCTGCTCCGACTGGATGGTGGCGACGATGTCCCCCATCTGGCCGGTGCGCCGCGCCGTGACGGCCGCCAGCAGGGCTCCGGGGCCGTGATGCACCGAGGAGTCGTCCAGCAGGGTGGCATCCAGGACGTCGTCCTCGAGGTCCACCACCGTGCGACCGCGCAGCATCAGGTGGCGGCGGCGGCGCACCCCGAGCCGCTGGTGGGCCGTCGCCTGGTAGAACGCCCCGGCCTCCGGCGCACGCCAGTCCACCATGAGCCGGAGTTGGTCCTCATCCGTCAGGCCGATACGGCCGATGTAGCGCTCGTCCCCGCCGTCCAGGTCCAGGCGACCGAACACCATCCGGTCGTCCACGGCATACAGCTGGGCCAGGCGGTCCTCATAGAGCGTGGCGAAGGCGTCCCGCTCGGAGACGTTCTGCACGGATCCCTGCGGCCCCTCCCGGCGGACCCGGGCCAGCTGGTCCTCCTTCTCGGCACGCAGTTCGTCCAGACGCTCATAGAGCCGGGCGACGTAGCCGCGCTCATGCTCCAGTTCGGTTTGGTGGACGGGAACCACATCAGTCATGCCTGGCACACCTTAGGACTATCGATGGTGCCCGTGCAGGGTCCGACGAATCCGCCAGAACCCCCAGGCACCTCGGAACGAGTGACCATCCATGGTACAGCCGTTGGGATGAACGAAATGTTAATGGGGCCTAGTCAGCCACGGCGCCGGGGCTTCGCCGCCCGGTAGGTCGAGACCGAAGGCTCGTCAGGGAGCCAGAACCGCCAGGGGAAGTCCGCGGTACCACCGGGACCGGAGACCCCGGTGCGCGGGCCGCTCAGGGTGCCGGGCCGGCGTCGTGCCCGGAGCCCGGAGAGCCACACGCCGTCCGGGACCTCGGCACCGGCAGCGGGCTGGAGAACGGATCGAGGGGCCGGGCCGCCCAGCAGTACGGAGCCGTCATCACCGGCCCCCAGGCCCAGGCATTGGGCCAGCCGGGCCGGGCCGGAGGCCAGCCGAGGCCCGCCCGGCGCCCGGGGTCCGCGCCGCTCGGTGGCGGCCTCCAGCCCGGCGGTGACCTCCCCCGCCCGGATCAGGACGGCCGAGCTGGACCCCGGAGTCCCGCAGACGATGTTCAGGCACCAGTGCATGCCGTAGGTGAAGTACACGTAGATGAAACCCGGTGGACCGAACATGGTCTCGTTCCGCGCGGTGCGGCCCCGGTAGGCGTGCGAGCCCGGGTCCAGGGCCCCCTCATAGGCCTCGACCTCCGTCAACCGCACGCTCACCGCGGCCCCGGCACGGGCCACGGTGAGCGTGGACCCGAGCAGCAGCGGTGCGGCGCGCAGTCCCCCGCGCTCCAGCACCGGCCAATCCGAGAATTCGCCGGCCGGGCCCGCCGGATCGTCTGGACCGGTCCCCGTCAGCTCGCCACCACTCACGGCAGGACGGAGGAATCCCCGAAGGCGCGGAGCGGGGCGAGCTGGCGCCGCAGCTCGGCCAGCTGCGCCTCGACCGCCTCCGGTGCGGTGCCGCCCTGGGCGTTGCGCGAGTTCAACGAACCGGACGTGGACAACACGGTGCGCACCTCGGGCGTCAGCGCCGGGGAGATCGCCGCATAGTCCTCGTCCGTGAGGTCCCACAGCTCGACGCCGCGCGACTCGGCCACCCGGACGGCCTCGCCGGAGAGTTCATGGGCGTCACGGAAGGGCACTCCGGAGCGGACCAGCCATTCGGCGATGTCCGTCGCCAGCGCGAAACCCTGCGGCGCCAGCTCCGCCATCCTGGACGTGTTGAACGTCAGGGTCGCGATCATCCCGGAGACCGCGGGCAGCAGGAGCTCCAAGGTGTCCGCCGCGTCGAAGACCGGCTCCTTGTCCTCCTGCAGGTCACGGTTGTAGGCCAGAGGCAGGCCTTTGAGGGTGGCCAGCAGACCGGTCAGGTCACCGATCAGGCGGCCCGACTTGCCCCGTGCCAGCTCCGCCACGTCCGGGTTCTTCTTCTGCGGCATGATCGAGGACCCGGTGGAGTAGGCGTCGTCCAGGGTGACGAAGCCGGCCTCCTTGGTGGCCCAGAAGATGACCTCCTCGCTGATGCGGGACAGATCCACGCCCACCATGGCGCAGACCCACGCGAATTCGGCGAACACATCACGGGCGGCGGTGCCGTCGATCGAGTTCCACGCCGCGGAGGAGAAGCCCAGCTCGGCGGCCACCGCGTTCGGGTCCAGCCCCAGCGAGGAGCCGGCCAGCGCACCGGAACCATACGGGGACACGGCGGCACGGCGATCCCAGTCCACGAACCGCTCCACGTCCCGGGTCATGGACCAGGCGTGGGCCAGCAGGTGGTGACTGAGCAGGACCGGCTGGGCGTGCTGCAGGTGGGTCCGGCCCGGCATGGGGGCATAGGGGTGCGCCTCCGACTGGGCGATCAGCGCGTCCACCGTATCCAGCAGCCGGGAGGCGATGAGCCGGGCGTGGTCCCGCAGGAACATCCGCCCCAGCGTGGCGATCTGGTCGTTGCGGGACCGTCCGGCCCGCAACTTCCCGCCCAGCGCAGGTCCGGCCCGTTCGATCAGACCACGCTCCAGCGATCCGTGCACGTCCTCATCCGTCTCCGCAGCCACGTAGGCCCCGGAGACCACGTCCGCCTCGAGCGTGTCGAGCGCCGCCAGCATGCCGGTGAGCTCGGCCTGGTCCAGCAGGCCGGCCGTGTGCAGGACCCGTGCATGGGCGCGCGAGCCGGCGATGTCATAGCGGGCCAGCCGCCAGTCGAAGTGGGTGGACTTGCTGAGGGCGGCGAGGGCATCCGCGGGACCGCCGGCGAACCGGCCGCCCCACAGGGAGCCCTCATTCGTGCCGTGGCGTTCGGACACGGCTCAGGCCCCCGTGTTCCCGGCGTTCCCGGCGCTGTTCTTGTTGCTCAACCGGGCGACGTCCTCGAGGGAGTCCACCGAGCTGCCGCCGGCCACCCGCAGGTCGCGCTCGGTGGCGACCTTGGAGGACAGGCCGAAGATGTCGATGAACCCGCGAGCCGAGGACTGGTCGAACGCGTCGCCCTCGTCATAGGTGGCCAGGTTGAAGTCATACAGGCCGGTCTCCGAGCGGCGGCCCTGCACGGTGGCGCGGCCGCCGTGCATCTCCATCCGGATGTCCCCGGAGACGTACTTCTGGGACTCGTCGATGAAGACGTCCAGGTTCTTCTTCAGCGGGGAGAACCACTGGCCGTCATAGACGATCTCGGTCCAGCGCTGGTCCACGGACTTCTTGAACCGGGCCTGCTCGCGCTCCAAGGTGATGTTCTCCAGCTCGCGGTGTGCCGTCATGAGGGCCATCGCGCCCGGCGCCTCATAGATCTCGCGGGATTTGATGCCCACGAGGCGGTCCTCGACGATGTCCACCCGGCCGATGCCCTGGGCACCGGCACGGCGGTTCATCTCCTCGATGATCTGCAGGGCGGACAGGGAGCGGCCGTCCAGGGCGGTGGGGATGCCCTGCTCGAAGGTCACGGTCACCACGTCCGGAGCCGGCGGGAAGGCCGGGTCATCGGTGTATTCGTAGACGTCCTTGGTGGGGCCGTTCCAGATGTCCTCCAGGAAGCCGGTCTCGACGGCGCGGCCCCAGACGTTCTGGTCGATGGAGAACGGATTCTTCTTGGTGGTGACGATCGGCAGCTCGTTGCGCTCGGCGTATTCGATCGCCTTGTCCCGGGTCAGGGCGAGGTCGCGCACCGGGGCGATGCACTTCAGGTCCGGCCCCAGCGTCTGGATGCCGACCTCGAAGCGCACCTGGTCATTGCCCTTGCCGGTGCAGCCGTGGGCCACGGTCGAGGCACCGAACTGGCGGGCTGCGGCCACCAGGTGACGCACGATGACGGGGCGCGAGATGGCGGAGACCAGGGGGTACGCGTCCATGTAGAGGCCGTTGGCCTTCAGGGTGGGCATGCAGTACTGCTCGGCGAACTCGTCCCGGGCGTCGGCCACGTAGGCCTCGACCGCGCCGCAGTCCAAGGCACGCTGGCGCACCGTCTCCAGGTCCTCGCCGCCCTGGCCCACGTCCACGGCCACGGCGATCACCTCGGCACCCGTGGCCTCGGCGATCCAGCCGATGGCCACGGACGTGTCCAGTCCGCCCGAGTAGGCCAGGACGATGCGATCTGTCATTGCGTGCTCCTTAAAGATTGCCTGCGTGGCCGCCCGAGGTCGGGACGGCCGCTCCGCTCTATGCAGCAGTCTACATATTTATGCAGGATTGCCGAAGCCGGATCCACTCACGTCGTTCCCTCACCGTAATCTGGTGGAATGACAAGCGATACCCCAGACGCCACCCCAGAGCTGACGGACGAGCAGCTGGACTTCCTCAACTCCCTGTTCGACCTGGCCCGGGAGGGCGATGCGGACCAGTTGCTCCCCGTGCTCGACCAGGGGGTGCCGGTGAACCTGGCCAACCACAAGGGCGACACCCTGCTGATCCTGGCGACCTACAACAACCACCCGGCGTTGGTGAAGGCGCTGCTCGAGCGCGGCGCCGAGGTCAACCGGCTCAACGCGCGCGGACAGTCGGCACTGTCCTGTGCGGTGTTCATCCAGAGCGAAGAGTCCGTCCGGGCCCTGCTCGCAGCCGGCGCCGACCCAGACGAAGGCCCGGTCAGCGCCCGAGCCGCCGTGGAGATGTTCGGGCTGGAGTCCATGCGCACCCTGCTGGACACACCATGAGGGCACCATGAGAATCTGCACGAGGATTTGACGTTATCGTTCTGATGCCTTTCACTAGTCCTAGTCCTGCTTCGTGATCTTATCGTGATCTAGCAGGAAGCCTGCGGAGCTCCCCCACCTGCACCGTCCCTTGGGAGCCCCGCGCCGTGAACTCCATCGCGGACGGCGGACGGTGCTGCATGGACGGTCGGGGACGGCCTGAGCAGTGGTGGGCCGAAACCCTCAAACACCATGCAGAAGACCTCCACTGCCACTCAGTCCACCCGCGGCACCATCGTCCGCCGCTCCGCCGCCGGCCTCGCCGGCCTGGCTGTCGCCGGCGCCAGCCTGACGGCGCTGTCCGCCCCTGCCACCGCCGCCCCGGCCTCCAGCTGGGACGCCCTGGCCCAGTGCGAGTCCGGCGGAAACTGGTCCATCAACACCGGCAACGGCTACTACGGTGGCCTGCAGTTCTCCCAGCAGTCCTGGAATGCCGCTGGCGGCTCCGGCAGCCCGGCCAACGCCTCCAAGGGCGAGCAGATCCGCGTGGCCGAGAACCTGCTGTCCATGCAGGGCTGGGGCGCCTGGCCCGCCTGCTCCGCCAAGCTGGGCCTCTACGGCAACGGCGGCAGCGCGCAGGTGACCAGCCAGTCGTCCGAGTCCTCGACCCAGACGAAGCAGGCCCCCAAGAAGCAGGCCGCGCCGAAGCAGCAGGCACCGAAGAAGCAGGCTGCCCCGAAGCAGCAGGCCCCGGCCCAGCAGGCTCCGGTTCAGGAGGAGCGCGCCTCCTCCGTCTCCCCGGTGGAGAAGTCCGAGGAGACCATCACCGTCCAGGCCGGTGACACCCTGTCCAAGCTGGCTGACGCCAACGGCGTCGAGGGCGGCTGGGAGGCCCTGTACGCGGCGAACACCGACGTGGTGTCCGACGCCAACCTGATCTTCGTCGGCCAGACCCTGCACCTGCCGGCCTGATCCATCTCGACGCATCGCGTCACCACCGGTTGAGCGGCCCCGGCGGGCCGTGACCGGACCAGTAATGCGCTGGATGGGGAGCACCCCCATCCAGCGCATTCCTGTCTCTGCCCGGCGGCCGATAAGGTGTCAGCAGCAGATTTCCCGCCGGATCCCGCCGTGCCTGCCGTGCCCGCCGGGATCGCGGCGCCGGGGCATCCAGAATCTTTCCTCAGGGGGACACCATGACACTGACCAGCACCTCCACACGGACGTCCCGACGTCTGTCCCGCCCCAGGCCGCACCACCGCCGGACCCCACGCGTCCTGGCCCTGACCGCGTTGGGTGCCGCCGCGGCCCTGGGTCTGGGCGCCTGCGCCGGATCCGGTGTGCCGGACCTGCAGGAGGTGTGGCCCGAGGCCTACGCCTCGATCGAGGACGCCTCCTCCGTGGCGGTAGACGGCAACGTGAGCCAGGGCGGCCAGGATACAACGGTCAAGTTTGCTGGTCAGATCGACGACTCCTCCTACGCCGGCAGGGTCTCCATGAACGGCGTGACGATCGAGATCATCGGCAACACCGAGCACGCCTATATGAAGCCCAACACGGCCTTCTATGAACAGAACGGCGGCGCCCAGCTGCAGGACATGGTGGGTGACAAGTGGCTCCGGGTGTCCGCCGGCGAGGGCGTATTATCCATGTCCACCCTGTGGGAATCCATCTTCAGGGACATCCCCGAGGGTGACGAATTCAGCAATTCGGACTACACCTCCGAGAAGGTGGAGCTGGACGGCGAGCAGGTCTACAAGTACACCGTCAGCAACGAGGACACCGGCAAGCCGGTCAGCGTCTATCTCTCGCAGGACAACCGGCTGCTGCGCGTCGAGGCCGAGGCCGGCGCCACGGACGAGGCCTCCGGCGACCCCTCCGGTTCCGCCTCACCCTCGGCGTCCGAGTCCGCTGCCTCCGACGCCGCGGCCGAGTCCGGCATAGGCACCATGGATTTCGAACATTGGAACAGCGTTGGGCCAGCCGAGATGCCGGCCGAGGACGAGGTCTTCGCCGTCCCGGCGATGTAGCCCCCGGCCCTCGCGACCGAGAGGGACTATCCCGCGTACTCGAGGAAGCGGCCGGCCACGGCGACCCCGCCGTCCGGCGCGCGGGTGACGATCATGATCGTGTCATCGCCGGCGATGGTGCCGAGGATGTCCGGCTGGCGTGACTGGTCGATCACGCTGGCCAGGAACTGCGCCGCGCCGGGCGGGGTCCGCAGGATCACGAGATTGGCACTGGACTCGGCCGCCACCAACAGGTCGCGACACAGGCTGGACAGGCGACCCTCCACGGCCTCCGGCGGCCGGCGGCCGGCCAGCTCTCCGGTCACGGGGCCTTCCGGCGGCACGGAGTACACCAGCTGGCCGCCCACCCCCCGCACCCGGTAGGCGCCCAACTCCACGAGGTCCCGGGACAGGGTCCCCTGCGTCACGGAGACGCCCCGGTCCCCCAGGGCCGCGAGCAGCTCCGCCTGGCTGTGCACGTCCGTGTCCGCGAGCACGTCCTTGATGGCGGCCTGACGGGCGGTCTTGGTGGACGGCGTGCTCATCGGGCGGCGCTGTCCGGAGCGGTCGCCAGGCCGGAGCGGTACAGCAGCCAGGCAATCAGGGCCTTCTGGGCGTGCAGGCGGTTCTCCGCCTCGTCGAAGACCACGGACTGCGGGCCGTCGATGACCTCGGCGGAGACCTCGAACCCCCGGTACGCAGGCAGACAGTGCAGGAAGATCGCGTCCGGCGCCGCCTTCCCCATGGCCTCGGCATCCACCGCGTAGTCGCGGAACAGGGACTGCCGGGCCTCCTTCTCGTCCTCCTGTCCCATCGAGATCCAGGTGTCGGTGACCACCACGTCCGCCCCCTCCAGGGCCTGCGCCGCGTCCGTGGTCACCAGCACCGATCCCCCGGTCTCGGTGGCCCGGGCCTCAGCGGCCGCCACGACCCCTGCCTCGGGCAGGTAACCGGACGGTCCGGCGATCCGGACGTGCATCCCGGCCGTCACCCCGGCCAGCAGGTAGGAGTTGGCCATATTGTTGGCCGCGTCACCGAGGTAGGTCATGACCAGACCCTCGGTGCGGCCCTTGTGCTCGCGCACGGTCAGCAGGTCCGCCAGCAGCTGACAGGGGTGGTAGTCATCCGAGAGCGCGTTCACCACGGGCACGGTGGCGTGCTCGGCCATCTCCTCCAACCCCGATTGCGCGAAGGTCCGCCAGATGATGACGGAGACCATACGGGACAGCACCTGCGCCGTATCGGCGATGGACTCCTTGTGCCCCAGCTGCGTCTCCCCCGGGTTGATGATGAGCGGCTGTCCGCCGAGATCGGCGATGCCCGCCGCGAAGGACACCCGGGTCCGGGTGGAGGTCTTGTCGAAGAACACGATTCCCGTCTGCGGCCCGGCCAATGGACGGTGCCGGTACCTCTCGGCCTTCATCGCCTGGGCCAGGTCCAACACCTCGGACTGCTCGGTCGGGGAGAGATCCGTGTCGACCAGGAAGTGCCGGAGGGCCGACGCCGTAGCGGCTGCGGGGGCCGGGGTGGTACTGGTGCTCATGCGCTCTTCTCCTGCGTCGGGGCGGCTGTGGTCGGTGCCGGGGCACCCTGCACCAGGGCGGACTCCAGGAGGGAGGGCAGATCGGCGACCAGCTGGTCGGCCTCCGGCTGGCCCAGCACCAGCGGCGGTGCCAGCCGCAGGGTGGAGGGCCCGGTCGCGTTCAGCAGGTAACCGGCCTCCAGACCGGCACGGACCAGGGCAGGCGCCAGGCCGCCGTCGGGCACGGGGTGTTCAGAACCCGCCGGGACGGTCACGTCCACCCCGATCAGCAGGCCGTACTGGCGTACCGCGCTCACACCGTCCACCGCCCGCAGGGCTCCGGCGAGCCGGGCACCCAGGGTGCGGGCATGCTCCAGCAACCCCTCCTCCACGATGGTGTCCAACACCGCCAGGCCCGCAGCCGTGGCCACTGGGTTCCCGCCGAAGGTGGTGCCGTGCTGACCCGCCGTGAGCAGCTGCGAGGCCCGGGGCCCGAAGCTGAGCAGGGCCCCGATGGGGATGCCCCCGCCGAGGCCTTTGGCCAGGGTCATGGCATCCGGGACCACGGGGTCCTGCTGGCCGGTGACGGCCGGGTTCTGGTGCGCGAACCAGGTACCGGTGCGGCCCGTGCCCGACTGCACCTCGTCGAAGATCAGCAGGGCACCGTGCCGGCGGGTGAGATCCCGGGCGGCCTGAAGATAGCCGGCGGGCCAGCCGTGCACCCCGGATTCCCCCTGCACGGGCTCGATGACGACGGCGGCCACGGTCTCGTCCACCGCCGCTTCCAGCGCGGCGACGTCCCCGGCCGGGAGGAACTCGATACCGCCGGGCAGCGGTTCGAAGGGCTCCCGGTAGGCCGGCTTCCAGGTCATGGCCAACGCCCCCAGGGTGCGGCCGTGGAAGCTGTTCTCCAGGGCGAGGACCCGCGTGCGGCGTCCGGAGGGGTCCTCGTGGCCGTGGCGGCGGGCCAGTTTGAGGGCCGCCTCGTTGGCCTCAGAGCCGGAGTTGGCGAAGAACACGGTGGATCCCTCGGGGGCGTCCGCCAGACCCAGCAGCCGTTCCGCCAGACCGATCTGCGGTTCCGAGGTGAAGAGGTTGGAGATGTGGCCCAGGGTGCCCAGCTGCCCGGTCACGGCACGCAGGAGCGCGGGATGGGCGTGGCCGAGGGAGTTGACGGCGATCCCGCCGAGGAAGTCGGTGTACCGCCGGCCGTCCGCATCCCAGACGTGCACGCCCTCGCCACGGACCAGGACGCGGCTGGGGGCGCCGAAGACGCCGGTCAGGGCGGAGGTGTAGCGGTGCAGCAGGGTCTCGTTGGACCCGGCGGTTCTCTTCTCAGTCATCATGCTCCCGGGAGGTGGTGGTCATCCGGCAGGACCTGGGTGCCCACGCCGGCGGTGGTGAAGATCTCCAGCAGCATCGAGTGCGGCTCGCGGCCGTCCACGATGTGGGCCTGCGGCACGCCGCCGTCCACGGCCTTCAGGCAGGCCGCCATCTTCGGGATCATGCCGGATTCCAGGGCGGGCAACAGCTCGCGGAGTTCTGCCGCGCCGAGGGAGGAGACGAGCGAGGTGCGGTCCGGCCAGTTCGAGTAGAGCCCCTCGACGTCCGTGAGGACCACGAGTTTCGAGGCCCCCAGAGCCACGGCCAGGGCGGCGGCGGCCGTGTCCGCGTTGACGTTCAGCACGTCCCCGGTCGGCTGCCCGCCGGAGTCGACCTCCGGGGCCACGGAGGAGACCACCGGGATCCGCCCGTTGTCCACGAGGTCACGGATGGCCGTGGGGTTGACCCCGGTGACCTCACCGACCAGTCCGAGGTCAACGGGCTCACCGTCCACCTCGGTGCCGGTCCGTCGGGCCCGGAAGAGGGCCGCATCCTCGCCGGACATCCCGACGGCGTAGGGCCCGTGGCTGTTGACCAGGCCCACCAGCTCGCGGCCCACCTGGCCGGTGAGGACCATCCGGACCACGTCCATGGCCTCGGCGGTGGTGACGCGCAGCCCGCCGGCGAATTCGGACTCGATGCCGAGCCGGTCCAGCATGGTGTTGATCTGCGGGCCGCCCCCGTGCACCACCACGGGGTGGATGCCGCAGTGGTGCAGGAAGACGATGTCCTCGGCGAAGGCACGGCGCAGCTGCTCCGAGACCATGGCGTTGCCGCCGTACTTGATGACCATGGTGGTGCCGGCGAAGCGTTGGATCCACGGCAGCGCCTCGATCAGCACGGCGGCCTTGGCCGCCGGGAGGAACGGGGTCTCAGGGGATTCAGTCACGGCGGCGCTCAGCTCGAGTAGAAGGAGTTCTCATGCACGTAGTCGTGCGTGAGGTCGTTGGTCCAGATCGTGGCCGAGGCCTCACCGGCGTGCAGATCGATCACCACGTGAACCTCGCGTCCGGTGAGGTCCACCAGCTCACGGTCCTCCCCCACGCCGGCGGCACGGCAGACCTGCACCCCGTTGAAGGTGACGTCCAGTTGGTCCGCGTCGAAGGGGGCCACGTCCTCCGGCACGGTGCCGACCGCGGAGATCACCCGGCCCCAGTTGGGGTCCTGGCCGAACACGGCCGTCTTGAACAGGTTCGAGCGGCTGACGGCACGGGCCACCGCCTCGGCTGCCTCCTCCGTGGTGGCGTTGACCACCTGGATGGCGATCTCATGGGCCGCGCCCTCGGCATCCCCGATCAGCTGCCGGCACAGGTCAGCGCACACCGCGCGCAGCCCCTCCTGGAATTCGCCCGCCTCGGGAACGGTGCCGGAGGCGCCGGAGGACAGCAGCACCACGGTGTCATTGGTGGACATGCAGCCGTCCGAGTCCGTCCGGTTGAAGGTGGTCCGCACGGCCTCCCGGAGGGCGGCGTCCAGTTCCGCGGGCGCGAGCACCGCATCAGTGGTGATCACGCACAGCATGGTGGCCATCCCCGGGGCCAGCATGCCGGCTCCCTTGGCCATGCCGCCGATCAGGTACCCCGGGCCGTGGTGCACCGCGTTCTTCGGGTGGGTGTCCGTGGTCATGATCGCCTCGGCGGCGGCGTTCCCGCCGTCCTCGTCCAAGGCGGTGACCCCCGCGGCCACGCCGGGCAGCAGCCGGTCCATGGGCAGGGGGATCCCGATCAGCCCGGTGGAGCACACCACCACGTCACCGGCGGAGACCCCGAGCAGCTGCGCCGCATGCTCCGCGGTGGCATGGCTCTGCTGGAATCCCTCCGGCCCGGTGGCGGCATTCGCACCGCCGGAGTTCAGGACCACGGCATCCACGCGGCCGTCGGCGAGGACCTGCCGGGACCAGCGGACCGGAGCGGCGGCCACCCGGTTGGCCGTGAACACCGCGGCGGCGTGAGAATCAGGACCGTCATTCACGACGACGGCCACGTCCGGTTTGCCGGTCGACTTCAGTCCGGCGACCACACCGGAGGCGCGGAATCCCTGGGCGGCGGTGATGCTCATGGCGCGGTCCCCTGCTGGTTCAGGCCCGTCTGCTCGGCGAAGCCGAGGGCGATGTTCATGGACTGGATGGCGCCGCCGGCGGTGCCCTTGGTCAGGTTGTCCAGGGCGGCGGAGACGATGACGCGGCCGGCGTGGGCATCCACGGCCAACTGCATGACCACATGGTTGGAGCCCAGCACGGACTGCGTGGTGGGCCACTGCCCCTCGGGCAGCAGGTGCACGAAGGTCTCGTCCGCGTAGGCCTGCTCCCAGGCAGACCGGAGCTGGCCGGCGTCGACCCCGGGTTTGATCCGGGCGGTGGCGGTGGCGAGGATGCCGCGGGGCATCGGGGCCAGGGTCGGCGTGAAGGAGACGGTCACGGGCTGGCCTGCCGCCTGGCTGAGCCCCTGTTCGATCTCCGGGGTGTGGCGGTGTCCGCCGCCCACGCCGTAGGGGCTCATGGACCCCATGACCTCGCTGCCGAGCAGGTGCGGCTTCAGCGACTTCCCGGCCCCGGAGGTCCCGGAGGCCGCCACGATCACCACATCCTCGGGCTCGAGCAGCCCGGCGGTGAAGCCGGGCGCCAGCGCCAGCAGACAGGTGGTGGGATAACAGCCGGGCACCGCGATGCGGGAGGCCCCCGCCAGCTGCTGACGCTGGCCGGGCAGCTCGGGCAGGCCGTAGGGCCAGGTGCCGGCGTGGCCGGGTCCGTAGAACCTCTCCCAGACCTCGGCGGACTCGAGCCGATGGTCCGCGCCGGCGTCGATCACGAGCGTTCCCGGCGAGCGCGATTCGAGTTCTGCGGCGATCGCGCCGCTGGCGCCGTGGGGCAGGGCCAGGAACACCACGTCATGGCCGGAGAGCACCTCCGCGGTGGTCTCCTCCAGGACGCGGTCCGCCAGTGCATGCAGGTGGGGTTGGAGCGCACCCAACCGTTCCCCCGCATTGGAGTGTGCCGTGATGGCACCGATCTCCACCTCGGGGTGGGCAAGGAGGAGACGCAGGACTTCTCCCCCGGCATATCCGCTGGCACCGGAGACGGCAACTGTGTGACTCATGGACCCATCCTAGGGTAAATATGCAGTCGTGCCAATATTTATGCATACGGGGGCGGCCGGACCTGACGGCTTGCCGGTTCATCCTCCTGCCACCCGGCGTCCGCCGTCACGCCACCCTCCACACCCCCACGGGGGCACGAGCCCGGATACGGTAGGGACCATGATGGAAAACTCCCTGCCCACCACCCAGCACGCCGTGCGCGTGGACGTCTCCGGCGGCCCCGAGGTCCTGCACTGGACCGAGGTCGAGGTGCCCGCCCCGGGCCCCGGCGAGGTCCTGGTGAAGACCGCGGCCGCCGGGCTGAACTTCATCGAGACCTACCAGCGGTCCGGCGTGTACCGCATGCCACATCCCTTCGTCCCCGGATCGGAGGGATCGGGAACGGTGGTGGGCCTCGGTCCGGACATCAGCGCCGGCACGGTGTCCCTCGGTGATGTGGTGGCCACCGCCGCCGGGTCCGGCACCTATGCCGAGTACTTCACCGCCCCCGTGGGCCAGCTGCTCCCGGTGCCGGCCGGGGTGGACCCCGTGCACGCGGCCGCCATCCCCCTGCAGGGGCTGACCGCCCACTACCTGTGCCGCTCCACCTTCCCCGTGGAATCCGGGCAGACCGTCCTGGTGCATGCCGGGGCCGGAGGGGTGGGCCTGCTGCTCACCCAACTGTGTGTGGCGCGCGGCGCCACCGTCATCTCCACCGCCTCCACCCCGGAGAAGAAGGAGCTGTCCCGGCAGGCCGGCGCCAGCGAGGTCCTCGACTACACGGGCTTCGCGGCCCGGGTCCGTGAGATCACCGGCGGCGAGGGAGCCCACGTGGTCTTCGACGGCGTCGGGAAGGACACCTTCGACGAGTCCCTGGACTCCCTGCGCGTGCGCGGCACGCTGGTGCTCTTCGGAGGCTCCTCCGGACAGGTCCCACCCTTCGACCTGCAACGACTCAACGGCGCCGGCTCACTCTTCGTCACCCGACCATCCCTGGCCTTCTATACGCGCACCGCTGAGGAGACGCGGTGGCGGGCAGAGGAACTCTTCGCCGCCCTCGAGGCCGGCACGCTGGACTTCCGGGTGGGGGCGACCCACCCGCTGTCCGAGGCCGGACGGGCCCATCAGGACCTCGAGTCCCGCCGGACCACAGGGAAGTCGCTCCTGCTGCCGTGAGTTCCCCCGACACCGTGCCCCATCGCCGGCCGCAGTTGCCCGCCGCCGAGAAGGCCCCACCGGCCCGTACGCTCGTAGACATCCTGGTGGCCACGGCCGAGCAGCACCCGGAGGCCCCGGCCCTTGACGACGGTGACACCCTGCTGAGCTATGCCGAGTTGCTGGACGAGGTCAAGGCCATGGGCCGGGCCCTGCACGGGGCGGGCCTCGGCGCCGGAGACCGCATCGGCATCCGCATCCCCTCGGGCACGGTGGAGCTCTACATCGCCATCCTGGCCACCCTGTACATCGGGGCCGCATATGTCCCCGTGGACGCCGATGACCCGGAGGAGCGGGCCCGGCTGGTGTTCTCCGAGGCCGGGGTCGCGGCCATCCTCGGTGCCGACGGTCAGGTGCGGACCTCCTCGAAGCGCCCCAAGCCCTTCCCCGCCCCGCGGCCGGCCCGGCTCGACGACGACGCGTGGATCATCTTCACCTCCGGCTCGACGGGTACCCCCAAGGGGGTGGCGGTCACGCATCAGAACGCCGCCGCCTTCGTGGACGCCGAGGCCCGGATCTTCCTACAGGATGATCCGCTCGGACCGGACGACCGGGTCCTGGCCGGCCTCTCCGTGGCCTTCGACGCCTCCTGTGAGGAGATGTGGCTGGCCTGGCGGCACGGCTCCTGCCTGGTCCCCGCCCCACGATCGCTCGTGCGGTCCGGGATGGACCTCGGCCCCTGGCTGGTCTCCCGCTCCATCAACGTGGTCTCCACCGTGCCCACCCTGGCCGCCCTGTGGCCGCCGGAGGCCCTCGAGAACGTCCGGCTGCTGATCTTCGGCGGTGAGGCCTGCCCACCCGACCTCGCGGCCCGGCTGGCGGAGGACGAACGCGAGCTGTGGAACACCTACGGCCCCACGGAGGCCACCGTCGTCGCCTGCGCCGCGCCCATGGACGGCACCGGCCCCGTGCGCATCGGCCTGCCCCTGGACGGCTGGGACCTGGCGGTCGTGGACCCCACCACGGGGATCCCCGTGGCCGAGGGTGAGACCGGTGAGCTGATCATCGGCGGCGTCGGGCTCGCCCGCTACCTCGACCCCGCCAAGGATGCCGAGAAGTACGCCCCGATGCCCACCCTCGGCTGGGACCGTGCCTACCGCTCCGGCGACCTCGTGGTCTGGGACCGCGAGGGACTGCTGTTCGTGGGCCGCGCCGACGAGCAGGTCAAGCTCGGCGGCCGCCGCATCGAGCTGGGCGAGATCGACGCAGCGCTGCAGGCCCTGCCGGGCGTCGCCGGCGGTGCCGCCGCCGTGAAGACGACCCCCGCCGGGACCCAGCTGCTCATCGGGTACCTGGCCGTGCCGACGTCGACCCCCACGCGGGACCGACCGGATCTGAAGGCCTTCCGGAAACAGCTCGAGAGGGACCTGCCCGGCGCCCTGGTCCCCCGCCTGGTCACGGTGGACACCCTGCCCACGAAGACCTCCGGCAAGGTGGACCGCCAGGCCCTGCCCTGGCCGCTGCCCGGACAGGCCGGCCAGGGCTCGGGCCACGGTGGCTCGGGCCCGAACGCCGAGCTGCCCGTGGACCCCGAATCCCCCGGCGGCTGGGTGCTGGGCCACTGGGCGGACGTGCTGGGCTCCGCGCCGGAGGACCTGGACACCGACTTCTTCACCTCGGGCGGAGGCTCCCTGGCCGCCGCACAGCTGGTGTCCAGGCTCCGTAGCCGCTACCCGCGCGTCACCGTGCGGGACATCTATGCCCACCCGCGGGCCGGTGCCCTGCTGGAGGCCGTCACCGGCAACGACGGCCGGCCGGTGGAACCGGCCGCGCCCGTCCAGCCCCGCCCCGTGGCCCGCACCGCCCGCAAGGCCCAGGTCTTCCAGACCCTGATGGGCATCCCCCTGGTGATCCTGGTGGCCATGCGGTGGGTGGTCTACCTGGCCGCCGGCTCCACCCTGGCCGCCGCCTGGGGCATCCTCCCCGAGGCGGCGAGCGTGTCCTGGTGGTGGGTGCTGGCCGGCTGGCTGGTCTTCGTCTCCCCGCCCGGCCGGATGATGATCTCCGTGATCGCGGCCCGCTCGCTGTTGCGCGGGCTGAAGCCCGGTTCCTACCCGCGCTCCGGCAAGGTCCACCTGCGCCTGTGGCTGGCCCAGCACATCTCCGACCTGGTGGACCCGGTGTCCCTCGGCGGTGCCCTCTGGGTCCCCGCCTATGCCCGGCTCCTCGGAGCCAGGATCGGCCGGCACGTGGACCTGCACTCGGTCCCGCCGGTCACCGGACTGCTGGATCTCGGCACGGGCAGCTCGATCGAACCCGAGGTGGACCTCTCCGGCTACTGGATCGACGGGGACGTGGTGCATATCGGCGCCATCACCGTGGGCGAGGACGCGACGGTCGGCTCCCGGTCCACCCTGATGCCGGGGACCACACTCGGCACCGGAACGGTCATCCAGGCGGGCTCCACCGTGTCCGGCAAGGCCAAGGACGGCATCGAATACGCCGGCTCCCCCGCCCGGCGGCTCGGCCAGGCCATCTACTCCGGGCCCAACATCGCACCACCACGGGCCACCGGATGGCTCGTGCTCTCCACGATCGGCTCCGGCCTGTTGGCCCTACTGCCCTTCGTCGCCGCCACGCTCGCCGCCCTGGTGGGCGTGTGGTCCCTGACGTGGTGGCCGGATTGGTCCGCCGACGGCGCCGGCACCGCCCCCGGGACGCTCGTGGGCTCGGCCGGCCGTCTCCTCGCGGCGAGTCCCCTGATCGCGGCCGTGTGGTTCGGGGCGAACATGCTGTTCACGGTGCTCTCGGTTCGCCTGCTGTCCCGCGGGGTGAGCGAGGGGTTCCACGCCGTGCGCTCACGCATCGGCTGGCAGCTGTGGGCCACCGAACGGGTGCTGGACACGGCCCGGGACCTGCTCTTCCCGATCTACGCCTCCCGGTTCACCCCCACGTGGCTGCGCTGGCTCGGAGCCACGGTCGGGTCCAATGTGGAGGCCTCCACCGTGGTCCTGCAGCCGGCTCTCACGGAGATCGGGGACGGCGCCTTCCTGGCCGACGACACCATGATCGGTTCCTATGAGCTGTCCCGCGGCTGGATGTACGTGGGCCACGCCAAAGTCGGCAAGAAGTCCTTCCTGGGCAACTCGGGCATGCTGGCCGCCGGCCGCAAGCTCTCGAAGAACGCGCTGGTGGCCGTGTTGTCCGCCGCACCGGAGAAGACCAAGGCCGGCTCGTCCTGGCTGGGTTCGCCGCCCGTGCGCCTACGCCGCACCGAGGTGGAGGCCGAGGACGCCCTCACCCACGATCCCCCGGCGCGGCTCAAGCGGGCGCGCAGCGGGTGGGAGTCCCTGCGACTGCTGGCGGTGTGGACCTCCGCGGTCATCGCCCTGGGCGTGGCCCTGGCCCTGGACGGACTGGCCCAGCTCGGCGGTGGCTCTGCGGCGGGTCCCGGCCCCGGCGGCTGGTGGCTGGCTGCGCTGTTGGGCGGAGTGGTGCTGATGCTCGCCGGTGCGCTGGCCGCCGGCACTTCCGTGGTGGCCAAGAAGGTGTTCGTCGGTCGGATCGAGGCCGGCGAACACCCCCTGTGGAGTTCTTTCATCTGGCGCAACGAGGTGGCGGACACCTTCACCGAGATGGTGGCCGCCCCCTGGTTCGGCCGCCTGGCCTCGGGCACCCCCTCGCTGGTGTGGTGGCTACGGGCCCTCGGCGCGAAGATCGGCCACGGGGCCTGGATCGAGTCCTACTGGCTCCCCGAGGCGGATCTCGTCACCCTCGGCGACTCCTCCACGGTCAACCGTGGGTCCGTGGTCCAGACGCATCTGTTCCATGACCGCGTGATGTCCCTGGACACCGTGGAGCTCGGCGAGGGCTCCACCCTGGGCCCGAACTCCGTGATCCTGCCGGCCGCCTCCATCCAGGACGGCGCCACCGTGGGCGCGGGCTCCCTGGTCATGCGCGGCGAGATGGTCCCCGGCCACTCCTGGTGGACCGGCAACCCGGTGGCGCCGTGGAAGGGCCCCAAGGTGAAGGGCCGGGCCGCGGCCATCACTAGACTGGAGAAGCTCGAGGAGAAGGCCGAGCGGGCCGCCGAACGCCGGGCCGCGGCAGCCGCCGCCGCCTCCTCGTCCCCCGTGTCCGACACCCCGCCCGCGTCCTTTGAGGAGAGCACCCGACCGTGAGTGAAGAGACCCCGGCCCTCCCCGACCCCTACGTGCCCGGGTCGGGGACCGGCGACTTCACGGTCAGACACTACGACCTCCAACTCGAGGTCAAGCTGGCCGCCAACCGGATCGCCGGGCGGGCCCGCCTCGAGGGCACCGTCCTGAACCCCCTCAAGCGGGTCGAGCTGGACCTGCACGCCCTGGGCGTGGGCAAGGTCAACGCCCGATCCGGTCCGCGTGCCGTCACGGTGACCAAGACGGCCGTGCGGCACGACCGTCTGATCATCGAGCTGGGCAGCCAGCTGGAGGCCGGCTCGGACCTGACCCTGGACATCGCCTACTCAGGGGTCCCGCGCATGCTCCGGGGCCTGTGGGGCGAGATCGGCTGGGAGGAACTCGAGGACGGTGTCCTGGTGGCCGGCCAGCCCAACGGCGCCCAGACCTGGTTCCCCTGCGTGGACCACCCCTCCGTCAAGTCGACGTACAGCATCGCCATCACCACGGATGCCGGCTACCTGCCCGTGTGCAACGGCGTCCCCACCGGCCACCGACGGCGTTCCTCGCGGGAGGAGTGGACGTGGGAACTGCGGGAACCCACGCCGAGCTATCTGGTCACGGTCCAGATCGGCCGCTATCAGCTCGTGGCGGTCCCCGAGCACGACGCCGGCCACCAGAGTCCCGCGGATTCCGTCCCGGTGTTCCTGGCCACCTCGCCGGCCCTTATGGACCGCGCCCAAGCCGCGCTCGGCCTCCAGACGCGCATGGTCGACTGCTTCAGCCGGCACTATGGCCCCTACCCCTTCGAGCGGTACACCGCGGTCGTGACCGATGACGAACTGGAGATCCCCCTCGAGGCGGCGTCCCTGTCCATCTTCGGCTCCAACCACCTGGACGGGTCCTGGGCCTCGGAGCGGCTGGTGGCGCACGAGCTGGCACACCAGTGGTTCGGCAACGCCCTGACGCTGCGGCAGTGGAAGGACATCTGGCTGCACGAGGGCTTCGCCTGTTACAGCGAATGGCTGTGGAGCGAGGAATCCGGCCAGGCCTCCCTCCGCACGCAGGCCCGCCGGGCCTGGCGTGGGCTGTTCGTCAAGCTCCGGACCATCGTGGTCGCAGATCCCGGGCCAGAGCTGATGTTCGATGACCGGATCTACAAGCGTGGGGCGCTGACCCTGTACGCCCTGCAATGTGCGCTCGGATCCGAGGTCTTCGCCGCGTTGATCCGGTCCTGGGTGGCCGAGCATCGGCACGGGACGGTGGACACCGCCCTGTTCCTGGACCACGCGGACCGCCACGCCCAGGGGGCCGGGCATCCGGAGGGTTTCACCACCGAGGTGATGAGCCCGTGGCTGTTCGAATCCGCGCTGCCGGCCTTCCCTGCTGCCGAGGCGTCCTGAGCAGCGGCGGCCTTCCGTATGATGGATCCGTGGTGAACAAAGAACAGCAACGTCATCTGATGGGCGCCTATATCCGTCAGCAACGCCGTATCGCGGACCTGTCCATGCGCCAGGTCTCCGCCATGGTGGGCATCTCCAACCCGTATCTCTCCCAGATCGAACGCGGGCTGCGCGCCCCCTCCGAGGCGGTGGCCGCCGGGATCGCCACCGCACTGGGCGTCGGCGTGGACGACCTCTACGAGAAGGAGCCCGGCCGGCCGGGCTCGGCGGACTCCGGGGCCCAAGGCTCGGCAACGGCAGGATCGGCAGCTGCGGATCCGGTTCCGGGCGGCCCCGACCAACCCGACGTGCTCAGCGCCATCCACGGGGCCCAGGAGCTCTCTCCGGAGCAGCGGACCTCACTGGCGGAGATCTACCGGTCCTTCGTCCGTTCCAACCAGAGCGACCAGCCCGGCTGACCCGTTCATCCACCGGACCGCCATCAGCCGGACTGCAGAGACGACTGACGCCCGGCTCCCACCTGTTGGGTGGGCACCGGGCGTCAGTCAAGGCCAGAGTCTAGTGACCGGCCGTCGGCAGGATCACGGCGTGGTCGGCGGGCGTTCCGCGGCCGGAGCGCTCTCCGGTGCGGTGGGCCCCTGAGTAGTGGCCGCCGCCTTCGTGGCCGTGGCAGCGGCGGTCGAAGCGCCCGGCGCCGGCTGGACCGGCGTCGACTCCTGGACTGGTGTCGACTCCTGGACCGGCTTCGCCTGAACGGGCTGAGCCGTGGTCGGGGTCGGGGTGGTGGCCGCCTTGGGTGCAGCAGCCTTCGGGGCAGCCGCCTTGGGAGCGGCAGCCTTCGGGGCAGCCGCCTTGGGTGCAGCAGCCTTCGGGGCAGCCTCCTTGGGAGCGGCGGCCTTCGGAGCAGCAGCCTTGGCAGTCTTGGCCTTCGGCGCAGCAGCCTTCGCGGTTGCCGTCTTGGGAGCAGCAGCCTTCGTGGTCTTGGCGTTCGGCGCAGCAGCCTTCACAGCCGCCGTCTTGGGAGCAGCAGCCTTCACAGCCGCCGTCTTGGGAGCAGCAGCCTTCACAGCCGCCGTCTTGGGAGCAGCAGCCTGGGTGACCGTGACCTCCTCGAACATGGTCGGCTGGGTCTGACTCGGCTCGTCGGTCAGGACCTCGGGATCATCCTCCAAAGTGGGCGTGGACAGTGCCCCCATCTCGGCGAAGATGACCGGCCAGTGCTTGGCCAGGGCCTCGTGGCTCATGAACAGGCCCAGGTGACCGCTCGAGGCGGACTGACGGCCGATGCGTTCTGGCGGCGTGGAGACGTAGTCGGCCAAGGCCCACACCTGGTCGGCGGGGGTGATGTGGTCGGTGCGGCCCGCCATGAGGAACAGGGGGCAGCGGATGTTCTTCAGGTCCACGGTCTGGCCCTCCACCCGCAGCTCACCCTTGATCAGCGAGTTGCGGATGAACAGGTGTTCCACGATCCACAGGTAGAACTCGCCCGGGATGTCCTGGGTCCACTGGAACCAGTCCTCAAAGGTCCGGTGGCGCTCCACGTAGTCGGCGTCGTGCATGTTCGTCAGCAGCTGCAGCGACCTGGAGAGCCCCTGGTCCGGCTGCAGGGCCTTGAACCCGTCCAGCAGGAACCGGCCCGGCAGAACACCGTTGTTGGCCGAGACCGCGGACCGGAAGTAGGACATGTCGTCTTCCGGGGCGAGAATCGTGAGCCAATCGTGGATCAGGGGTTCGCCGGCGTGGAAGTCGATGGGGGCCCCCGCAATTGCCAGCGAGTTGACCCGGTCTGGATGCAGGGCCGTGAAGATCGTGGCCAGCCAGCCGCCCTGGCAATCTCCGATCAGGTTGATCTTCCCGCCGAGCTGGTCGGAGACCTCTCGGAGCAGCACCATGTAGTCGTCGATCCCGGAGTCCTTGGTCTCCTGGGTCGCACCGATCCACTCCATGCTGTAGATCCGGGAACAGCCGTTCTCACGGCCGACCATGATCTGGCTCTGGTCCTGCGCGAAATCCACGATGCTGGAGGCATGTCCGGCCTGCGGCGGCAGGATCACCGTGGGGATCTGCGTGGGGTCGGCATCCGGGGCCGAATAGTCCCGCAGTAGCGCCAGCGGCCATTCACCGACCACGATCTGCTGTGCCTCATGAGCCCACGGCGGACGCTGGCGGGCCGCCAGTGCCACATTCCAACGGGTCAGGTCCCTCATCAGATCCAGAGGTGTGGCGCGGCGGCTGAAAGCGCCGGCCCAGTAGTCGATCACGGAAGTGTTGATGGTGTTCCACGCGCCCAGGCTCGCAGCGACCATCGAATCGATGACTGCGGGCGGGACGGTGGGACGGAGTGTGCTGTGCACAATGCCTCCTAGAAGTTTGGGTGGGGCCTGCAGACGAACCGACTGTGATGCCGGACACGTTGGGGATTGATATTACTCTGGGGTTCGGCGTCACGGCGCAGCAACGCCGAACGGCCCTGCCGAAATCGACAGGGCCGTTCGCCGTGGCGACGTCAGGGCCGGAGCCCCTCAGGTCACTTGAGCAGCTGGCGAGCAGCCTTCACCCACGCGTCGGCAACTTCCTCGGCGAACTGGATCTGGGTGGAGGAGGTCTCCTTGACCCAGTCGACCTGGCTGTTGCCGGCGATCTGGCGCTGCATCTGGAAGAAGCTCTTGGCGGCCTTCTCGTAGTTGTCGACAACCACGCGGGAGTTGGACTTGGCAGTCTCGGCCACGGCGGAGTTGAACTCCTTGGCGCGCTCGGTGTTCTGCTCGAAGCGCTTGGTGGCCTCTTCGGCCATCTTGCTGGCGGTCTGGTTGGCATTGGCGGTTGCGGCCATGATGACTCCTTGACGGTTGTTCTTGCGTTCACCGGCAGCTTGTCCTGCCTGCTAATAAAGTTAGCAGGACTTGCTAACTCATGCAAATTCCTTCGTCAGGTGAAATCTGTTACATGTCCATGCCGCCGTTGACGCCCCACACCTGCCCGGTGATGTACGAGGACTTGTCGGCGCAGAGGAAATGCACCACGCGCGCGATCTCATCGGGATCAGCCAGTCGCGCCAGTGGGATCTTACCCTTGATCTTGTCCATGACCTTCTCCGGGACGGCCTCGGCCATCTCGGTGTTCACATAGCCCGGCGTGACGGTGTTGACGGTGACCCCGATCGACTGGTCGTGCAGCTTGCCCGCGCGGTCCAGGTGGAAGATCGCTTCCCGGGCCAGCGTCTTGGTCAGGCCGAACAACCCCGACTTGGACGCCGCGTAATTGGCCTGCCCGATGTTGCCCATCTCTCCGATGATCGAGGAGACGTTGACGATGCGACCGGTACCACGCTCGAGCATGTGCTTGAGGGCGGCCTGGGCCATGTAGAAGGTCCCGGAGAGGTTGACCTGGATCACCGAGTCCCAGTCATCGTCCTCCATCTTCAACACGGTGCGATCCCGGGTGATCCCGGCGTTGTTGACCAGGATGTCCAACTTGCCATGCTCCTGCAGGACGTCCGCGATGGTCTGGCGCGCGTCCTGGGCCTTACCGACGTTGCCCGGATGGACGGTGAACTTCCCCTCCGGGAAGCTCGCACGCAGGGAGGCCAGGAATTCCTCCGCGCGCTCGTGGTCGCGGCCGTATCCCAGCGCCAGATCCGCGCCCTGACCGGCCAGGCTCCGACTGATCGCGGCACCGATGCCGCGCGTACCGCCCGTGACGAGAGCGGTGCGTCCAACCAGCTTGGTTCCCTGGGGTCCAGTGACTACTTCTGACATCGTTGTCTCCTCGAGTGTGTGGTGGGGGTTCCGGGTCACTCCGGACGGTTCGTTTGGCTCCGGGGTTCGAGCCACGCATTGAGATGGGGCCAGATCTCGCCTCGGGCCCGGGATCCGGCCATCAGGCCGATATGTCCGCCGACGCCGTCGAGGTGTTCTACGTCCGTACTGGTCAGGACGTCGAACACCGGCATGGTGCCGTCACGCGGGGCGATGTGGTCTTTGGTGGCGGTGACCACAAGGATGGACTGCTTGATGACCGAGAAGTCCACCTTCTGACCCCGCAGCCGCACGCGCCCCCGGGCGAGGCGGTTCTCCTTGTACACCCACGTCACCCACTGCCGGAAGGCCCGCATGGGGAAGTTCGGGTTGTCCGCCACCCACCGGGCCATGGGCTGGTACGCGCTCCGGTCCGCCGTGCCGTCCTGCACCTGGCGGAACAGTCGCAGCGGCGTCCCGACGTAGTTGGGCACGGGCTTGAGCAACTTGTTGACGGTGTCCACATAGGAACCGGGCAGGAAGGCCCCGTGCTGGCCCAGCCAGTCGGTGTCCAACTCATCGTTGCCGAGCAGCGTCTCGTAGGTGGTGTTCGCCGCGTCGAAGGGCATCGTGAGCGGAACCCAGTTCCGCACCGGGGCGTCCGGCGTGACGGACAGGTACATCCCGGTCAACACGGCGCCGATGCACCATCCGATCAGCGTGATCTCCTCGGCACCACTGGCCCGCCGCACCTCGCGGATCGCCCGAGGGACGTACTCGAGGGCGTAATCCTCCAGCCCCGTCTCCGCGTCCTCCTCGTCCGCATAGCCCCAGTCCACCAGGAAGACGTCATAGCCCTCCTCCAACAGGAACTCGACGAAGGAGTTTCCGGGCCGCAGATCGAAGATGTCCGGGCGGTTGATGAGCGCGAACGTCAACAGGATGGGCACCGGGTGCCTGCGCCGGGAACTGCGGTACCGGTACAGGGTGGTCTTCCGGTAGGTCCAGACGATCTCCTTCGGCGAGACCCCGACCGCCGCATCCGCCGTGGTGAGCTGGATGTTGGTGTACTTCCAGAGCACGGACGGCAACTCAGCCATCTCCTTCATCAACGACCACATGGGTCATTCCCCCTGGTCCGTGGCGGAACCCTGATGACGCCGACGCTCCTCGGCCAGATCGTCCTCCAGTCGTTCGACGGTCTCGAGGACCGCTTCCAGCTTGTCCTCGTTGCGGGCCAGCTGGCGGTGCAGGGAGACCACATCGGCACGGCCTGCGACCCGCGCATTGCGCACGGCGAGGTCCATGACGTCATTGCCGATCCGGCTCAGCGCCACGAGGTTCCCGGCGGCCTGGCCGAGCATCTCGCCGAAGGCCTTCGTGTTCACGACCTCATCGAGCGCCGGGGTTGCTGTGGACAGGAAATCATCCATCATCTTGCGGAATTGCTGGGAACCATTGGTGCGGGATTCTTCGGACATGCAGCCCTTTCGTCGTCGGGGTGGGCCCGCCTACACCGGTGCCCTACCTCGCGTTGCACGGAGTCAAGGTCCACAGTACAGACACCGTCAGTCGATGCGTGGCGATTCCGCCGACCATGTCGCCAATACCGTAAAGTAACCCGCCGCGCACGGCTCCGGCCCGACATGGCTGGGCCTCAGCGGTCTCCCGAGCGCCCGGGATCCTCGTGGCGCAGCAGGCAGAGCATTCCCGTCAGCCCCTTCCCCACCGGCCCGCCGGGCCAGTGGTCGCCGGCGACCACCACGGCCTCCGGGTGGCCGGGGATCTGCGGGGTCAGTGTCCCCGGCGCCGTCACGCGCACCTCGGAGGGATCACCCTCGAAGCCGGTTCCACGCGCCTTGACCACGGCCTCCTTGAGGGACCAGAGCGCGGCCCGGACAGCGGGCTGCTCCGCGGGTGCACAGCGGGACACCACGGCGGTCTCCTCCGAGGAGTAGGCGACCTCCCCGAGCCCGTCAGCCGAGGAGAAGGCCGGGGCACCCGAGACCTCGAGGTCTACGCCGATGCGCCACCCGTGGCCCGATGCCACGGGATCGACCCACGCCGTGGCCAGCCAGCCACCGGCCCGGCTGAAGCTCAGGGCGGGCAACGCCTCCGCCTCGTCGGCACCGGTGAGGGCATCCGGACCGCGCCTCCGCCGCGCCAGGGCACTGTAGGCCAGCCTCGGGGCACCATGATCCTGCGCACCGCACCGGGGACAGTGGTGGACCACCGTGAACGTGCCCGGACGGTGGCCGAGGGAGACCGCCAGGAAATCCAGGGCCTCACGACGCTGGTCACCGGCCTGCGGGCCCGTGAGCACCACGTGCCAGTCGGGCGCCGGGCCTGCGGACGGGCCCACGCCGTTCCCTTCGGATTCCGGCTCCGTGTTCACGTCCTGCCCCGGGGTCCCGGCGCCCTAGCGCTGAACGGCGCCGTGGCGCTGGGCGGCCAGCTCGGTGGCTGCGGCACGGGCCGCCGAGGCCTCATCAGCGGTCAACGTCCGGTCCGGAGCCCGGAACCTGAGGGTGAAGGCCAGCGACTGATGGCCCTCCGCCACGCCCGGCCCGGCGTAGACGTCGAACAGGGAGACATCCTCGAGCAGGGACCCGGCTCCCTGACGCAGGGTGGCCAGCACGTCCCCGGCCACCACGTCCTGCGCCACCACGAGGGCCACGTCCTGACTGGTGGCGGGGTAGGTGGACAGCGGCTGGGCCACCACCACGCCGGCCGCGGCCGTCACGAGCGCGTCCAGGTCCAGCTCCATGGCGACGGTCCGCGCCGGCAGGTCGGCGTCCTCGAGCCAGGCCGGCAGCAACTCACCGGCGACACCGATCACGATCTCGCCAGCCTCAGCACCACCGGCGGTGCCGGAATCGTGAGGGGCCGCGGCCAACCGTAGTTCGGCGGTCCGGCCCGGGTGGAAGGCCTGATGACGGCCTTGCGCCACCTGCAGCTCCACCCCGAGGAGGGCGGCGATGTCCTGCGCCGTTCCGAGAGCGTCCTGCCAGTCGTAGGCCCGCGGCGCGTGTCCGGGGCCCGGCGCGGAATCGTGGCCGGTGAACACGGCGGCCACCCTGTGCGGCTGGTGTGGGATGCCGGCATCCAGACCGGCCAGGACCTCATCGGTCGGCCTCAGGCCCAGCGGTGGGATCGAGGCCGAGCCCAGCTGGTCTCCCGGCAGGAACACCAGCCCGGACTCATAGAGGGAGAGGTCTCGGAACCCACGGGAGTGGTTGCGCCGGGCGATGTCAAGCAGTCCCGGCAGCAGGGAGGTGCGCAGGTAGCCGAACTCCGCGGAGATCGGATTGGCCAGGTGCACCATCCGCTGTTGCGAGCCCTCCTCCTCGGTGGCCGATCCGAAGAGCCGGTTCTGGGCCTCGGAGACGAAGGGGTAGGCCAGCACCTCGGTGAGCCCGGAGTCCGCGAGCCCCTGGACCACCCGGCGTCGGGCCGCCTGCTCGCGGGTCAGTCCGCGGCCGGGAGGGGCCACCGGCAGGGTCGAGGGGATCTGGTCGTAGCCGTTCAACCGGGCGATCTCCTCGACCAGGTCCTCACGGATCTCCAGATCATGGCGCCAGGAGGGCGCGGTGACGGTGAAGACCGGGCCGGCCGGGCCGGCGTCGTGCCCCACGCCTTCACCACCGTCAGTCCCGGAACGCCGGACCGTGGCACCCAACTCGCGCAGGACGTCCTCGATCTGCTGCTCGGTGTACTCGATGCCCATCCGGGCCCCCGGGTAGGAGGCGGGCAGCTCGATGACCTTCGGTTCGGGGCGGGAGCCCACGTCCGTGATGCCCGGTCCGGCGGTGCCGCCGGCCAGGGTGGTCAGCAGCTGCACGGCGCGCTCGGCGGCCTCGTCCGCGATCTCCCAGTCCACGCCGCGCTCGTTGCGTTTGGAGGCCTCGGAGGGCAACCGGTGCCGGCGGCGGCTGCGGCCCATCGAGACCGGGTCGAAGTGCGCCGACTCGATCAGCACGGTCGTGGTGGACGCGGTGACCTCGGTGGTGCCGCCCCCCATGACGCCGGCCAGGCCGATGGGACCGGAGCCGTCCGTGATGAGCAGGTCCTCAGCGTCGAGTGCGCGGTCCTTGCCGTCCAGCGTGGTCAGGCGCTCGCCTTCGGCGGCCCGGCGCACGACGATCTCGCCGTCGAGCTTCTGGGCGTCGTAGAAGTGCAGGGGCTGACCCAGCTCCCACATGACGTAGTTGGAGATGTCCACGGCCAGGGAGATGGACCGCATCCCGGCCAGGCGCAGGCGCTGGGCCATCCACGGCGGGGTGGGACGGGAGGCGTCGATCCCGGTGACCGTGCGGGCCACGAAGCGGTCGCAGCCGGGCACCCCGTAGATGGGGCGGGTGTCAGCCAGGCGGACCGGGTGGCCCTCGCCGTTGGCTTCCGGGACGGTGACCAGCGAGGCCGGGTCGGTGAACGGCACGCCGGTGGCGTGGGCGTATTCACGGGCCACCCCGCGCAGGGAGAAGGCGTAGCTGCGGTCCGCGGTGACGTTGATCTCCGCGGCCTCGTCCCGCAGGTTCAGCAGTTCGAACACGTCCGTCCCGGGCTCGGGGTCGTTGCCGTGCTCCGCGGAGAAGCCCAGGGTGGAGAGCACGATGATGCCGTCATGGTCATCCCCCAGCCCCAGCTCGCGGGCGGAGGCGATCATCCCGGCCGAGACATGTCCGTAGGTCTTCCGCGGGGAGATCCGGAAGTCACCGGGCAGCACGGCACCGGGCAGGGTGACGATGACCTTGTCCCCCACGTGGAAGTTGTGGGCGCCGCAGACGACACCCTGCACGCCGGAGGGGTCGATGCCGTCTCCGGTCAGGGTCTGCTCGGCCCCTTCCGGGACCACCCGGACCTGGCACCAGTGGATGGTCTTGCCGTTGGACTGCGGCTCGGGGACCATCTCGAGGACCTGCCCGACCACGATGGGCCCGGACAGCTCGTCGGCAGGACGGTGGACGTCTTCCTCCTCGAAGCCGACCCTGACCAGATCAGCCATGACGTCCTCGGCGGTGGCGTCCGCCGGGACCGGGACGAATTCACGAAGCCATGACAGCGGGATACGCATGGGTCAGATCTCCATTCCGAAGTGCTGGGAGAAGCGGATGTCGCCTTCGATCATGTCCCGCATGTCGGGGACCTCGTTGCGGAACATCAGGGTGCGCTCCACGCCCATGCCGAAGGCGAACCCGGAGTACTCCTCCGGGTCGATCCCGGCGGCGCGCAGCTCGTTGGGGTGGACCATGCCGCAGCCGCCCCACTCGATCCACTGCGGACCGCCCTTGGCCCCGGGGTGCCAGATGTCCATCTCGGCGCTGGGCTCGGTGAACGGGAAGAAGTTCGGGCGTAACCGGATCTTCGCCTGCGGACCGAACATCTGCCGGGCGAAGTACTCCAGGGTGCCGCGCAGGTCCGCCATGGTCAGTCCACGGTCCACGGCCAGGCCCTCGAACTGGTGGAAGACCGGGGTGTGGGTGGCATCCAGCTCGTCCGTGCGGAAGGTCCGCCCGGGGCACAGCACGTAGACGGGGGTGCCGCGTTCCAGCATGGCCCGCATTTGCACCGGGGAGGTGTGGGTGCGCAGCACCAGGTGGGATTCGGGCGGGTCCACGAAGAACGTGTCCTGCATCTCCCGGGCCGGGTGGTCCGGCTTGAAGTTCAGGGCGTCGAAGTTGAACCACTCCGATTCGACCTCGGGGCCTTCAGCGATCTCCCAGCCCATGCCGATGAAGATGTCCGAGACACGCTCCTGCAACACGGAGAGCGGGTGGCGGGCCCCCACCCGGCGGCGGCGCACGGCGGTGGTGACGTCCACGGTCTCCTCCACCAGCATGCGCTCGGCGTGCTCCGCCTCGAGGACCTCGGTGCGGGCGGCGAGCGCGGACTCCATGGACTTGCGGGCGGCGCCCATGAGCTTGCCGGCGGTGGACTTGAGCTCCTTGGGCAGGGTGCCGATCCCCCGGTTCGCCAGGGTCAGCGGGGCCTTCTCCCCCGTGTGGGCTAGCCGGGCGGCCTTGAGCCCGTCGAGGTCCGCGGCCGCCGCGAAGGCGGCCAGGGCGTTCTCGACGGCGGCGTTCACGGCGGTCTCGTCCGCCGGGGAGAGCTCCGGCCCGGTGGGCTCTAACTGATCAACAGGGGGGTGGTCCGTCATGGCGGGAATCGACCTTCGTGCTCTGCTGGGGCGGGTGGTGTCTTCGGCATCCGGCCGCCCGCACCCGGCGGGAGACCCCGTCCAGTCTAGGGTCCCGTCCGGCGGGCGCGCACACCGGTCTCCTATGCTTCACCCATGCCGCCTGCCCCGCCCGCCCCGTCCGCCCGGTGCCGCCTGCGCCAGCTGGTCAATGCCGCCAACCTGACCACCCCGCTGGGGCTGGTGCTGGCCCTGTGCGCCGGTTGCCGGATCCAGCGCGGTCCGGAGGGGCTGCTCCTGGCGTTCGGTTACCGGTGGGGATTTCCCGACGGCGGCGCCTTCACCGTGGGCAATATGGTCCTGTTCCGGCCCCACACCCTGCCCACGGCCCGGTTGCTGAACCATGAGTCGAGGCATGCCACCCAGTACGCATGGTGCCTCGGCCTGCCGTTCCTGCTGTTGTACTCCGCCGCGGCCGGCTGGTCGCTGCTGCGCACCGGGGACCCGGCCTCCCGGAACGTCTTCGAACGCCACGCGGGGCTGGTCGCCGGCGGGTACCGCGAGCGCCCCGTCCGGTGGCCGCAGCGCTCGGACTGACCGCCGCTGGCTAGGATCAGGGGTGGCCTTCCCGGGCCACCTAACCTGCGAACCCGCCTGCCACCTCAGGAGTCACCACGCGCCGCCCACCCGTAGCCAGCCCGTTCCTGCCCTGGATCATCGTCGGCATCGTCATCCTGGCGCTCAACCTGAGGGCGCCGATCATCGCCCCCACCGCCATCCTGGGGGACATCCAGTCCGGCACCGGGCTCAACGCCGCCGGGGCGGGCCTGCTCACGGGATTGCCGATCCTGCTGTTCGCGCTGGCTACGCCGCTGGCCACTCGGACCATCGGACGCTGGGGCTCGGAGGCCACGGTCTTCGCCTGCCTCGCGGGCGTGCTGGCCGGCACCGCGTTGCGCTCGGTGGGGCCGGCGTGGCTGGTCCTGACCGGCACCGCCCTGATCGGCTTGTCCCTGACCCTGGGGAACATCGTGGTGCCGGTCATCATCCGCCGGGAGGTCCCGTGGGACCGGGTGTCCCTGGCGACCGGGCTGTACTCGGCCGGCATGAACGTGGGCTCAATGGCCACCCTGCTCGGCACCGGCCCCCTGGCCGACCTCGTCGGCTGGCGGTGGGCCCTGGCCCTGTGGGGGGTGCTGACCGTGGTCGGGCTGGCCTACTGGATGGCGCTGGTGCGCCGGCGGATCCGGAGTCACCCCCCGGCCACCGCCGCGGGCGGACCCGGGTCCACCCTGGGAACCGACGGCGCCGCTGCCGCCGAGACCCCGGGCGACCCGGCGCCCAGAGTCCGGCCCACCCCACAGTTCCGCCGGGTCATGTGGCTGCTGGTCATCGCCTTCAGCGGCCAGTCGGCCGGCTACTACACCACCACCACGTGGCTGCCCTCCATCCTGGCCGACTCCCACGGCCTGGACACGGCAGGCTCGGGCGCCACGGCCTCCCTGTTCCAGGTGGCCGCGATCGTCGGGGCCCTGGGCGTGCCACTGCTGGCGGCCCGGACCCGGCCGTGGGTCCCCATGGCGGCCGTGGCCCTGCTGTGGCTGTCCCTGCCGCTGGGGCTGCTGCTGGCCCCGGAGGCCTACGTGCTGTGGTCACTCACGGGCGGGGTGGCCCAGGGCGGCGGCTTCACCGCCATCTTCTCCATCATCGCCCGCCTGGCCCGCACGGACCGTGAGGCAGCCTCCGGTTCGGCCTCCGTTCAGACCGGCGGCTATCTGGCCGCCACCCTGGCGCCACCGGCGGCCGGCTGGCTCCACACGAGCACCGACGGCTGGACCGCGCCGATCCTGCTCATCCTCGTGGCCACGCTCGCCTTCACGGTCGCCGGGCTTCTGGCCGCCCGGGCCTCGGCGCGCGACGGCGGCTAATGACGGCTAATACAGTGCGCCCGCCGCCTGCTGGAGGTCCGACGCCGGCCGGGCGGCTTCCTGTGCCGCGATCACCAGGGCGCGGGCGAGGTCAGCGGCCGGCAGTGCGGGCCACGGCTCCGCCTCGGCCGCTCGCCGTGGGGCCCCTTCATCCCACGGCAGGTGGATGAACCCGGCGCTACGCACGGAACCGCCTTGGGCCTCGGCACGGCGCATCACCTCGTAGAAGACGTGGTTGCAGACGAAGCTGCCCGCGCTCAGGGACAGCTCGGCCGGGATCCGTGCGCCGTGCAGCGCGGCCACGGTCCGCTTGACCGGCAGGCTGGAGAAATAGGCGGCGGGGCCGGCGTCGTCGATGGGGTCTCCGGCCGGCTGATGGCCGGCGTTGTCCGGGATCCGGGCGTCCTGGAGGTTGACGGCCACCCGCTCCACGGCCACGTGTGACCGGCCACCGGCCAGTCCACACGCGATCACCACGCCGGGGCGATGCCGGGCCAACGCCGTCTCCAGGACTCTGCTGGATCCGGCGAAGGTGCAGGGGAGCCGCTCGGCGACGGCGTCCACCCCCAGCCGGCGCAGCGTTCGGGCTGCCTCCCGTGCGGCGGGCCAGGACGGGTTGTGCCTCTCCCCGCCGAAGGGTTCGAACCCGGTCAGCAGGGTCCGGCCCGGGTGTGCTGCCAGGTGTGGGGAGGACATGCCGACCAGCCTAACGCCCCCTTGCAGAACCCTTAGTACATGTGTTCTAATCGATGCATGCGATGGGAAGCGCAGACACTGCGGGCCGGGGACGGATCAGAGCGGGGCGAGGGTGGCACACCAGCCGCACCAGCCGCCCTGCTCCCGCTCTCCGGCCTGCAGCGTTCCATCACCACGCCGGAGTTCGCGGACACCACCTTCCATGAGGTCCTGGCCAAGTCCGCCCTCAACAAGGTTCCGGACTCCTCCCCCATGCCCTTCCGCTGGACCGTCAACCCCTACCGCGGGTGCACCCATGCCTGCCGGTACTGCTACGCCCGCAGCACCCACGAGTACCTGGAGTTTGACGCGGGCGCGGATTTCGACCAGCAGATCGTGGTCAAGGTGAACACCCCCGAGATCCTCCGGCGCGAGCTGAACCGGCCCAGTTGGAACCGCGAGCTGGTGGCCCTGGGCACCAACACGGATCCCTACCAACGGGCCGAGGGCAGGTACCGGCTCATGCCCGGGATCATCACCGCCCTGGCCGATTCCGGTACCCCCTTCTCCATCCTGACCAAGGGCACGCTGCTGGGACGGGACCTGGACCTGCTGGCCTCCGCCTCCCGGCAGGTGCCCGTGCAGGTCTCGGTGTCCCTGGCCATGCTGGATCCGGGCCTCGCCCATCAGGTCGAACCCGGCACCCCGACACCGGCCGCCCGGCTGAATCTCGTCGAGAGACTCTCGGCAGTCGGCGCGGAGGTGACCGTCATGGCCATGCCGTTGCTCCCGTGGCTCACGGATTCGGACCAGCACCTGGAGGACCTGATGGCGGCCCTGGCCGGGGCCGGCGCCACCTCCGTGATGGCCGGGGCGCTGCACCTGCGGCCCGGCGCGCGCCAGTGGTACCTGCAGTGGATCGAGCAGGATCACCCGGACCTGCTGGACGGCTACCGCCAGCTCTATGGGCGCAGCTCCTATGCCCCCGCCTCGTACCGCAAGGCCCTGACCCGGCGTGCCACCGCCGCGGCACGCCGTCATGGGTTGCACCGGGACGGCGCCCACCGCATCACCCATCCGGACGGCGAGGGGCGGGGCCCGGCGGCGGATCGGCCACGCGGGTCTGGGGCGCCCGTGGCGCCCGCAGTACCGGGCCCTGCCGCCGCCCCGGCCCCCCCAGCCGGCGTTGTTCTGAGGTCAGGGGCGCAGCAGGTCCACCAGGGCATCCACGATCGGCCGGTCCGCGGGGATCCAGTCCAGCTCCTGGAGGGTGGATCTCTCCAGGGCGCGCCAGTCCAACAGGTCGTGATCCTCCAGGGGATGCGGCTCACCGCTGACGATCACCGCCGTGAAGACCTGCATCCTGGCCCCGTTGCCCAGCAGCCAGCCCTCCGGATGGTCGGCCGCCACCTCCCGGTCCAGGCGGATCTGCACACCGAGCTCCTCCTGCACCTCGCGGATGAGGGCCTCTCGTGCGTCCTCCCCCGGTTCCACCTTGCCACCGGGGAACTCCCACAGGCCGGCCAGGGACTCCGGGGCATTACGGCGTCCGGCCAGCAGCACCGTGGGCTCAGCCAGGTCATCCAGGATCGCGGCACCGACCACGGGACGGGGCCCGGCCACCGGGGTGATGTTGCTCATGGGCCCCGATCCTACCGACCGTTCCGGGCGCCGTGACCGTAGTCTGGATCAGTGCCGTACACCGCTGATGATGCCCCCGCACCCACCACCTCGCCCCGGAACCGGCCCATGCTGCCGGGCATCCTGGCGTTGGCCCTGGGTGGGTTCGCCATCGGGACCACCGAGTTCGCCATCATGGGTCTGCTCCCCGAGGCGGTCGCCGAGCTGGACGTCGACCTACCCGCCGGCGGCATCCTCATCTCGGCCTATGCACTCGGCGTGGTGGTCGGGGCCCCGCTGCTGGCCGCCGGCATGGCCCGGATCGACCGGCGCACCTCCGCCCTGTGGTTGATGGCACTGTTCGTGGTCGGTCATGCGGCCAGCCTGCTGGCCCCGGACTTCAACACCATGCTCATCGCACGGTTCCTCTCCGGCCTGCCGCACGGCGCCTACTTCTCGGCCGCCGCCCTCGCCGCCGCCCACCTGGCCGGCCCGGCCCGCCGCGGACAGGCCATCGCCTGGGTCATGTCCGGGCTCTCGGTGGCCAACCTCATCGGCGTCCCCCTGGCCACCTGGCTCGGGCAGACCTCCGGTTGGCGGTGGATGTTCATCCTCACCGGCCTCTTCGGCGCCGCCACCCTGCTCGCCGTGGCCCTACTGGTCCCGCGGGTACCCGCACCGCAGGGTGCCTCGGTCCGCAGTGAACTCACGGCCCTGAAGTCACCGACCCTGTGGCGGGCCATCCTGGTCGGCACCATCGGCTTCGCCGGCATGTTCGCCCTGTACACCTACATCGCCCCCGTCTTCACGGAGGTCGGGGGCATGCCGCCACGGTTGGTCCCCCTCCTGATGGGCCTCTACGGGGTCGGCATGGTAGTGGGCACCCTCGTGGGGGGTGCCCTGTCCGACCGCTCCGCACGGCGCACGCTGCAGTGGATGCTCGGGATCGTCGCCGTCTCCCTGGCCTGCTTCAGCCTGACGGCACAGTGGTGGATGGTGTCCCTGATCCCCCTGCTCGGGGCCGCCGCAGCCGCCTCCGCACTCGTCCCGTCCCTGCAGGTCCTGCTCGTGGACGCCGCACCGCAGGCGCCCCAGCTCTCCGGCGCACTCAACCATTCGGCCCTGAACCTGGCCAATGCCATGGGCGCCTGGGTGGGCGCCGCCGTCATCCAGGGCGGGTTCGCCCTCCAGGTGCCGGCGGGCGCCGGGGCCGCGCTGGCCGGGGTGGGCCTGGTGCTGTCGCTGATCCTCTTGCGCCCCCGACATCCCTGAATTCCCGCACCGGCTTGCTAAGTTGTGATGTGGCGGGGCACAATCGTCGTCCACCAGAAGTGGACCAGGACCTGCTGCGGATGGAGACTATCCCCATCCGCTTCGCCACGAGAGTACGAACAAGAAGGGGTACACACCATGGGCTTCATCAGCTGGATCATCCTCGGACTCATCGCCGGCGCCATCGCCCGGCTCATCCTTCCCGGCAAGCAGGGCAGCGGCTGGATCGGCGCCCTCATCACCGGACTCATCGGCGCCGTCCTCGGCGGCTGGATCGCCAGCCTGGTCGGTGTCGGGGCCATGGACGAGTTCTGGAGCTTCGGCACCTGGATCTTCGCCATCATCGGCGGCATCATCGTCGCGTTCATCTGGCAGGCCATCTCCGGCCGGATGGCCAAGAAGGCCTGACCCACGCGAACACCGAGCCGGTGCGGGCACCGGCTCACACCCAGAGGGCGCCCCCGTCAGCGGGGGCGCCCTCTCGGCGTTCTCGGAGCCTGGCACCTCAGAGCCGGCGCAGGTCAGACCTGCGCGTGTTGGGCCATCGCGGAGGCATAGAGGCAGACGGTCGCCGCCGTGGCGACGTTCAATGATTCGGCCCGGCCGTACAGCGGCACGGCCACCCGCTCGGCGGCCAGCTCCAATTCCTCCGCGGACAGGCCTTGGGCCTCGTTGCCGAAGAGCCAGGCGGTGGGCCCGGACAACAGGTGCGACGGCGGCCGGTCCAGTCTCACGGTTCCGTAGCCGTCCGCCGCGAGCACGGTCAGCCCACGTCCCCGCACCTCACCGGCGGTCTCGGAGGGGTCTGCCGCCGTCACCAGGGGGACGTGGAACAGGGATCCGGCCGTCGAGCGCACCACCTTGGGGTTGAACACGTCCACGGAACCGGAGGTCAGCACCACCGCATCGGCCCCGGAGGCATCGGCCGCCCGGAGGATGGTGCCCGCATTGCCCGGATCCTGGACCCGGCACAGGACCGCCACCAGGCGGGCGGTCTGCAGGCCGGCCCACACCGAACGGGCGTCCGTCTCGGGGATGCGGCAGACGGCGATGATGCCCTGTCCCGTGACGGCATCGGCCATGGCGTTCAACACCTCGTCCGTGGCGTGACGGACCGGCAGGCCACGGGCCGCAGCCCGCCAGACGAGGTCGGCGAGTCCGGGGTCGCGCTCGGAGAGCCGCGGGGAGAGATAGACCGTCTCGACCACCCGCCCGGGGACCCACTGGGCCGGTGCGAGGCCCACGGCCGGTGGGCCTGCACTCTCGGGGGCACCGCTCGCACCGGACTCCAGACCGGCGTCCACGAGGCCCAGGTGCGCCCGCAGCGCCTCCCGTGCGGATTGAGGGCCCTCGGCCAGGAAGAGGCCCTCCCTCAGACGAGACGAGCGCCCCGCCAGACGTGCGACCCTCCGCACCCGGTCTGCCCGGGGGTTGGTCATCACGTCCTGTACGGGGCGCTCGTTCATTTGGTGTTCCGGTGGCGGTACGGCCTTTCAGCAGCACCGCCGGTGGATGCGCGTGCTTACTTGGCAGCGACCGGGGCGTTGACGTCAGCCGGCAGGGCCGCGCGGGAGGCCTTCACCAGGGCGGTGAACGCGGCGGCGTCCGTCACGGCCAGCTCAGCCAGCATGCGGCGGTCGACCTGGATGCCGGCCAGCTTGAGGCCCTGCATGAACCGGTTGTAGGTCATGTCGTTGGCGCGGGAGGCCGCGTTGATGCGGGTGATCCACAGGCGACGGAAATCGCCCTTGCGCTTCTTGCGGTGCTGGTAGTTGTAGACATACGAGTGCAGCAGCTGTTCCTTGGCCTTGCGGTAAAGGCGGGAACGCTGTCCGCGGTAACCTGCCGCGCGGTCAAGGACCACTCGGCGCTTCTTGTGGGCGTTGACTGCCCGCTTCACACGTGCCACGTGCGTACTCCTTAGAATCGGTGCCGACCGCGGGTTATCTCTGGCCGCGGCGGCGAGCTGTGTGCGGCCCTGGGGCCACGGGGAATGTCAGATGCCCAGCATCCGCTTGATGACCTTGACGCTGCCCTTGGACACCAGCTGGTCAGAGGCCAGACGGCGGGTCACCCGGGAGGACTTGTGCTCCAGGTAGTGGCGGCGGTTGGCCTGCTGTCGCATCAGCTTGCCCGAGCCCGTCACGCGGAAGCGCTTCTTGACTCCGCTGTGGGTCTTCATCTTCGGCATGGCTGCCGTTCTCCTTCATGTCGGCTGTCCCCCGCGGGGGCGGACAGTGCTACGTGGACCTCGCGGGGAGGCGGGGCCGATCTGGTCCGTGCCGGTGGTGGCCGGCGCGGAAGGGTGGTGCTGGCCTACTTGCCTCCGCCCGGCTTGGGGCCCGGTTTCGGGGCCCCACCGGGCTTGGGAGCCGCGGCCGGCTTCGACGCACCCGGCTTGGGTGCCCCGGCCGGCTTGGCAGCAGCAGGCTTCGGAGCTGCAGCCGGTTTGGCAGCAGCAGGCTTGGGAGCTGCGGCCGGCTTGGCCGGGGCAGCGGGCTGGGGGGCGGCAGCCGGCTTGGCGGCAGCCTTCGGGGCAGCGGCCTTCGGGGCAGCGGCCTTCGGCGCTTCAGCCTTCGGGGGCGTGGCCTCGGGGGCTGCAGCAGGCTGGGCCGCCTCAGGGGACGGTGTTGCCGGCGCTTCAGTCTTCGGAGCCTCGGCCTTCGGCGCTTCAGTCTTCGGCGCTTCAGTCTTCGGAGCTTCGGCCTTCTGTGCAGGGGCCGAGTCGCCGGACTGGGCCAGCTTCTTCAACTCCTCTGGCATGGCGTCCGACATGGCGCTGGACAGCGGCGCCGACGAGGTGTCCTCGGCGACCTTCTCCTTCGCCTCGCGGGCCGCCACATCACGGCGGGACCCGACGCGATCCGGCTTCGGCTCCTGATGCTTGCGGGCCTCGGCACGGGCCTCGGCCTTGTTCTTCAGGGGGCCGATCACCATGACCATGTTGCGCCCGTCCTGACGGGGGCTGGACTCGACCATGCCCACATCCGCCACGTCCTCAGCGAACTTCTCGAGCAGTCGGATGCCCAACTCGGGGCGCTGCTGCTCACGGCCGCGGAACTGGATCATGGCCTTGACCTTGTCCCCCGCCGTGAGGAACTTCCGGGCATGGCCGGTCTTGGTCTCGTAGTCGTGCTTGTCGATCTTCAACCGGAAGCGGACTTCCTTGAGGATCGTGTTGGTCTGGTTCTTCCGCGCCTCGCGGGCCTTGACCGCAGCCTCGTACTTCCACTTGCCGAAGTCCATCAGCTTGCAGACCGGCGGCTTGGCCGTGGGGGCCACTTCAACAAGGTCCAGATCGGCCTCGGCAGCTAGACGTAGCGCATCCTCGATGCGCACAATTCCCACCTGTTCGCCCTGGGGGCCGACCAGGCGCACCTCGGGCACGCGGATCCGTTCGTTGATTCTTGGCTCGCTGATCTTACAACTCCTGTGTTTGGGATCTTCGGTTGCTGGACCGCCTTCCCGGGCGGACCACTGCAGCGGGTCCGGAAACGAGAAAAGCCTCCGTGCTCAATGCAGTCGGAGGCCTGACCGGCAGACAATCCGCCGATCCATCGATCAGCCGTCCCCAAGGGGCTGGCATGACCGGTGACCCGGCAACTCGGCCCGTTCGACGACGGACATCCTGCTGGCGCGGGTGGGAGTAGGCCTCCACTTGATGGCTGGCCCCGTCGTCCATCTCACACTCGCTTGCGGCGGAAACGGGAACGGACCCAGCTGGTCTGTGACAAGCTTACCAGCATGAATGACGAACAGCAGAATCCCACTCCCACCGACGATCCCGTCAGCGACCGGGTCCGGGAAATCCATGAGGTCCCGGCCGTGGAACTCATCAACACGGCCGCCGTGCACCTCATGACCGCCTCGGCCGTCAAGGTCGGTCTGGCCGATATGCCCAACGCCGAGGAGCTCATCGACCTCGACGAGGCCCGCAAGCTCATCACGGCCCTGGCCGGGCTGGTCACCGCCGCCGCCCCCGAGATCGGCAGTCAGCACGCCGGTCCGTTGCGAGACGGCCTGCGCTCCCTGCAGCTCGCCTTCCGTGAGGCCTCCGCCTTCCCGGACGCCCCGGGGCAGGGCCCGGGCGAGAAGTACACCGGCGCCGTGAACTGACACCTCCGCCCCACACCCGGCTCGGCCCCGTCTGCGGACGGGGCCGAGCCTTTTTCAACGGTCCACGCCGGCCAGGTGCCCGGCGGCCTGACGGGTGAACATCAACAGCAGGGCCGCGGCGGCCGGCAGCAGGAACATCAGACCGACGCTCACGTTGCCGGCCGTGAAGAAGCTGATGGACAGGATCACCGCGAACATCTCGATCACCACCACGGCAGCACGGGTCCAGGCCCGTCCTGCCCAGAGGCCGAGACCGGCAGCGCCGATCCACACGCCCGCCAAGACGAACAGGACCGCCAGGAAGATCTGGGCACCTACGCCGAGGGCACCCGCACCGATGGCCATGGCTGATGCCACGGCGGCACCCAGCACCGCGAGGGACTGGAGGAGCAGCACGCCGGTCAGTGCCGTCACGGCCGGAGGGCGGGTCCTGCCCCGGCGCGGATCGGGCGTCCCGGTGGTGGCCAGAGGGGATGAGGTGGGCACGGAGGCAGTCTTCCTGTTGCGCGGTTGGAGCCCCCATGACCCTTGACAGTGGTCACGATGGGCCGCCATAGTCTACGGGACGCGTCATCAGGGGCGATCGGCGTCGTATGATACCCGCCACAAAACGTACTGGACCCCTTGTTTACTCGCAGACAACATGAAAAGCTATTTCACGAAGTTCCGCGGGGGTCGTCGCAACGGCCCTTTTTTGTTGCCTACGGCCGCATGTCGGCCGAGCCGCCCCCGCCTCAGGACTACCGTCCGATGACCCGAGACAGGTTTGCCGGGGCAACTCGTGTGCCCGGCATTGAATGGAGTGAGCGATCAGCATGGATTGGCGTAGCAGGGCAGCGTGCCTGGACAAGGACCCGGAGCTTTTCTTCCCGGTGGGGAACACAGGTCCAGCCCTGCTCCAGATCGAGGAAGCCAAGGCCGTCTGCCGCACCTGTGAAGTGGTGGACACGTGCCTGCAGTGGGCCATCGAGTCCGGCCAGGACTCGGGCGTCTGGGGCGGTATGAGCGAGGACGAGCGCCGCGCCCTCAAGCGCCGCGCGGCCCGAGCCCGACGAGCCTCCTAAGGCACCCACACCGCTGCCGGCCCCGGCGGCCGGCCCCCAGCTGGCCATTGACAGGCCCTGACCCGCCACGGGTCAGGGCCTGATCCATCTCCCGGCCGGTCAGTACTCCGGGACGGGCGCGAGGATCACGACGTCGGTCCCACCGTCCTGACGCGCCGTCCAGTCGATGGTGCCGCGAAGATCCCCGGTCACCAGGTTGCGGACGATCCGCAGGCCCAGCCCGGGGCTCAGCCCCGGCTCCGGCACGACCTCGGCCCGGCCGTGCTGGTGGGGCGGGGGCGCCGAACCGTCCGCATCCGGCGCGGCGGTGCGGCCGGCGTCGTGCTCCTGACCGCGAGGCGCACCCGGCACGGCACCGGTGTCCCACAGGCGCACCTCGAGCCATTCGCCGGTGGGGGTGTGGGTCCGGCGCGCCACCAGACCCACCTGCCCGCCCTCCGCTCCGGTCCCGTGCTCCACGGCGTTCATGGCGAGCTCGTTGATCACCAGGGCCAGTGGCGTGGCCAGATCCGAGGGCAGGTCACCGAAGCCGCCGCCGAACTCGGTGCTGACCACACGGCCATCCCCGGCCACCTCCACCGCCAGCCGAAACTGGCGGCCCAACAACTCGTCCATGTCCACGTGCTGATCGAGCCCACGGGACAGGGTCTCGTGGACCAGGGCGATGGTGTCCACCCGGCGCATGGCCTGCTCCAAACCCTTCTTGGCCTCCTCCGAATGCATGCGCCGCGACTGCATGCGCAGCAGGGAGCCCACGGTCTGCAGGTTGTTCTTCACCCGGTGGTGGATCTCCCGGATGGTGGCGTCCTTGCCGATGAGCTGCTGTTCGCGGCGACGCAGCTCGGTGACATCGCGCAGCAGGACCAGCGCCCCGAAGCGGCCCCCGTCATTGCGCAGGGGCACGGTGTGCAGGGTGAGGTTGACCGAGCGGACATCCAACTCGGCCCGGGCCGCCGCCTTGCCCGTCAGCACCAGCGGCAGGGATTCGTCCACCGGCCGGCGCTCATCCTGCAGGTCCGTGACGATCCTCGCCAGGGATCGGCCCTCCAGAGATTCCGTCTCACCGAGCCGGCGGAAGGCGGAGACCGCGTTCGGAGTGGCGAAGTCGACCGTCCCGTCCGCCTGCAGCCGCAACACCCCGTCGCCCACGCGCGGAGCGCCCCGGGGAGAGCCACTGGCCGGATCGTCCGGGGCCGGCCACTGTCCATGGGCCAGCATGGTCAGCAGCTGGGTCGCACTCTGGCGGTAGACGAGTTCGAGCCGGGACGGGGTGCGCTGCCCGGTGAGGTTCTGGTGCACCGTGACCACGCCGATGGTCCGGGACTCCCGGCGCACGGGCCAGACCGCCACCCGCATGGAGCTGTCCGGCCCGTGGACCGAGGGGGCCGTGGCGGACGGCTCCCCTGTGGACCACGTCTGCGCCACCAGGGACTTCAGGTCCGTGCGCACCCGGCTGCCCACGATGTCGCGGTGCAACGAGGTCTGGGCCGTGAAGGGCCGCGCCTGTGCCAGCGCCACGAAGCCCCGACCGGTCGTCGGGGTCCCCTCGACCGGATACCACAACACGAGGTCGGCGAAATCCAGATCGGCGATCAGCTGCCATTCGCTGACCACCGCCCGCAGCCAGTCGACATCACCGTCCGCCAGATCTGGATCGCCGTAGAGGGGATCGGTGAACAAGGCCATGGGACAGTTCTACTGGGCCGTGACCGATCGCAGTTGGCGCAACGCCACAGACAGGGCCGCCAGATCGTCCGCATCGGACTCCCTGATCTCATCCAGGAAGCTCTGCGCGCGTTCCAACCGGGTCGCGTTCTCAGACTCCCAGGCGGTGACGAGCTCCTCGCTGTCACCCGCAGCCCCCTCCCGGCCCTCGCCGAGGACCGCCATCGTGACGCTGACCAACAAGGCGTAGAGATCGTCCCGCATGGCAGCGCGGGCCAGCGCCTTCCACCGGCCGCCGCGGGGCAGGTCCGTGATCTGGTTGAGAAGCCCCTCGGCATCGAAACGCTCATACAGCCGGAAGTAGACATCCGCCACGTGCCGTGGCTCCTGCCCGGACTGCCGCGCCAGCCGGACGACGTCCAGCAGGCCGAAGGACTCGAACAGCACCGAACGCTTGCGGGCCAGGTCCTCCGACAACCCCGCCTGCAGGGAGAGGTCCCGCCAGTGCGCGTAGCGTTCCGCGTCCTGGCCGCGCATCAGCTCGGGCAGCACCCCCACGAGGGACTGCAGGGGCTCGGCGTAGTACTCGACCACCTCACCGATCCCCTCGCCTTCGGAGCGATGGTTGACGAGCCACCGCACGGCACGGTCCAGCAACCGCCGGGCATCGAGGTAGACCCGGGCCCTGAACTCCCCGTCCACGCTGGCCGGCAGGTCCCGGATCGAGTCGAAGTAGTCGCCGTAGCCGTAGATCTCCTTCATGGCCGAGTAGGCGGCCACCACCGTGGCCGCGTCGGCGCCCGTCTCCTCCATGGCCCGGAACACGAACGTGGTGCCGCCCGTGTTGACCACGTCATTGGCCACCAGCGTCGCGACGATCTCGCGGCGCAGAGGATGATGCTGGAGCTGATCGGCGAACCGCTCCCGCAAGACGGAGGGGAAATAGGCGTCCAGGGTCCGGTTGTACCACGGGTCGTCCGGCAGGGCGGTGGCCAGCAGCTGTCCGGCCAGATTGGTCTTGGCGTAGGCCACGAGGACGGCCAGCTCCGGGGTGGCCAGCGATTTCCCGTCCCGGAGGCGCTCGTCCAGCTCCGCGTCGTCGGGCAGGTATTCCAGTTCGCGGTCCAGGTCAGCGTGTTCCACCAGCCACCTGATGTGGCGTTCAAAACTCGGCAGCCACTCGGCGACCTTCTGTGAGTCGTTGCGCAACAGGGTGTTCTGGTCGATGTTCGTGGTCAGCACCAACTCAGCGACCTCATCCGTCATGGATTCGAGCAGCTCGGCCCGCTCGGCCGCCTCGAGCTCGCCCGACGCGACCAGTTGATCGACCATGATCTTGATGTTGACCTCATGGTCCGAACAGTCCACGCCCGCGGAGTTGTCGATGGCATCGGTGTTGATCAGCACCCCGGACAGGTTGGCCTCGATCCGGCCCAGCTGGGTGAATCCGAGGTTGCCGCCCTCCCCCACCACGGTAGTGCGCAGGTCGCCACCGTTGATGCGGATGGCGTTGTTGGCACGGTCCCCCACCTCGGCATGGTCCTCCGCCTCACCCTTGACATAGGTTCCGATCCCGCCGTTGTAGAGCAGGTCCACGGGCGCCTTCAGGATGGCCTGGAGCAGGTCGTTGGGCGGCAGCTCCGCGGTGGTCTCGGGCAGGTCGAGCAGGGAACGGACCTCCGGGGTGATCGCGACTGATTTCGCCGTGCGGTTGTACACCCCACCGCCCGTGCTGATGAGCGAGTCGTCATAGTCGGACCAGGACGATCGCGGTAGCCCGAAGAGCCGTTGTCGCTCGGCGAAGGACACTGCCGGGTCCGGGTTCGGATCCAGGAAGATGTGCAGGTGGTTGAAGGCCGCCACCAGCCGGATGTGCTCGGAGAGCAGCATGCCGTTGCCGAAGACGTCCCCGGACATGTCCCCGATCCCGACCACGTCGAAATCCTCGGACTGGGTGTCCCGGCCCAGGGAGAGGAAGTGACTCTTCACCGATTCCCAGGCCCCCCGGGCCGTGATGCCCATCGCCTTGTGGTCATAGCCCACCGAACCGCCGGAGGCGAAGGCATCACCCAACCAGTGGTCGTACTCAGCAGAGATCTCGTTGGCGGTATCCGAGAAGGCCGCCGTCCCCTTGTCCGCGGCCACCACCAGGTAGGCGTCGTCCCCGTCATAGCGCACGATCCGGTCCCGGGTGGAGAAGACCGTGCCCTCCGGTGTCCGGGTCTGCTGGTCGGTGATGTCCAGCAGCCCACGGATGAACGTCCGGTAGGCCTGTTTGCCGGACTCGATCCACGCGCCGCGGTCCGCGGCGGGATCCGGGAGCCGCTTGGCGAAGAATCCCCCCTTGGCACCCGCGGGCACAATGACGGCGTTCTTGACCTGCTGCGCCTTGACCAGGCCCAGGACCTCGGTCCGGAAGTCCTCCCGGCGATCCGACCACCGCAGGCCGCCGCGGGCGATCGGACCGAACCGCAGGTGTACGCCTTCCACCTCGGGGTCGTAGACCCAGATCTCCCGTGACGGGCGTGGTTGGGGTGCGAACGGCACCTCGCCGGTGGCGATCTTGAAACTCAACCTTCGGTGGCCCTGGAAGAAGTTCGTGCGCTGGGTGGCCCCCATGACCGTCAGGAAGCCGCGCAGGACCCGCTCGGCGTCCAACGTGGCCACCGCGTCGAGCGCCTCCTCGGCCCGTTCGCGAACCTGCTCCACGGCCTGGTGCCGAGCCGCGCCTGCGCTCGCGCCGTCGTCGTCCGTGGCCTGCGGCGCCGTGGGGTCGAAACGGGTGAAAAAGTAGTCGATCAGGATCCTCGTCACCGACTCGTTGGCCAGCAGCGCGTCGGCCATGAACTCGAAAGAGTTCTGCATGCCGAGCTGGCGAAGGTACTGCGCGTAGGCGCGGAGCATGCTCACGGTCCGGGCGTCGAGCCCGTGGAAGATCACGAGGCGGTCGAGGGCATCGGACTCGGTGATCCCCGTGGTGGCGGCCACCACGGCATCCTCCAGCAGGCCGGCGGTGGACTGGTTCTCCGTGCCGAGCGGGTATCCGAGGGCGAAGTCGTAGAGGTAGAACTTGCGGCCGTCGGCGGGTTCCACCTCGAAGGGGCGCTCGTCCAGCACGGACAACCCGAGGTGGTGAAGCACGGGCAGCACCTCCGTGAGGGTCCGCGGGCGGTCCGAGTAGAACTTCATCCGCCCCACGCTCATGTCCGTCACGCGTTCCTCCGCGATCCGGGAGCGCTCGTCCTGGTCCTCGGGAACAACATGCACCACGGGGGAGCCGTCCTCGGGCATCGCGTTGAACCGCCCGATGTCCTCCAGGGCGTTGTCGATCTCGTAGGCGACGCGGTACGCCGGGGGGAAAGCCTCATCCCACAACAGGGCGGCGTCCACCCCCGAGTCGGCTCCGAACGCCTCCACGGCCTGTTCGTCCACTCCCTCCTTCCAGGAGCGGACGGCGCGGACGAGGCGGCTCTCCAGGTCCTTCGCATCCACCGGTGCGCCGCGTTCACGCTCCCGGGGCAACCGGACGCGGAAGTACAGCCGCGCGAGCACAGACTCCGTGAGCCGGACCTGGAAGTCGAGTGACTCGCCTCCCAGGCTCTCGAGCAGGACGTCCTGGATCCGGCCGCGGACATCCGTGTTGTACCGGTCACGGGGCAGGAACACGAGGGCGTTCATGAACCGGCCGTAGGTGTCCGGACGCAGGAACAGCCGGGTCCTGCGGCGCTCCTGCAGCTGCAGGATCTGCCGGCACGTGTCCCACAGCTCCTCGACCCCCACCTGGAACAGTTCGTCACGCGGATAGGTCTCGAGGATCTGCTGGAGCTCGGCCCCGGAGTGCGAGTCCCGGGGGAACCCGGACAGCTGCAGTACGGCGGCGGCCTTCTCCCGCACCAACGGGATGTCCTCGACCGAGACGGAGTAGGCCTTGGGGTCCCAGAGGCCCACGAACCGGCGCTCACCGGTCACCTTGCCGTTGCGGCCATAGGTCTTGACCGCCACGTAATCCATGTAGGCGGAGCGCTGTACCCGGGATCGGGAGTTCGCCTTGGTGATGATCAACGGGATGGGCCGCTCGATCTGATTGCGTCCGGCGATCGAGAGCGGCGCCGGCGGCGTGGTGGGCCGCTGCCGCAGGATGCCGAGTCCGGTGTCCTCCACCGGGACGAGCACCTGCCCGTTGTCACCGCTGTGCAGCAGGTACTCCCGGTATCCGGTGAACGTGAAGTGGCCGTCCTCCATCCAGTTCAGCAGCTCGCTGCTCTCCCGCACGCCCTGCACGGCGGGCGGGGCGTCGTGGGCCAGGGTGCGGGCCGCGGTGAAGGCGGCCGAACGCATCCGGTCCGCGTCCGCGATCGCCGCGCGCACGTCCGCGAGGACCACGTGGAGACCCTTCTCGAGGCGTTGCGCCTCCTCCTCGTCCATGGGTCCCACCGTCTGGATGCCGATCCAGGACTCGATGCCCGCCCGTTCCCCCTCGCCGCCCACCAGCGGGCCGAGGTCGGCGAGCGCCGCCGTGGTGTCACCGCTGGCAGTGGCCTGCTGGGCAGGGATGCGATGGACCGCGGTGAGGTGGCCGGAGTCCTTGACACGGTGGGTGATGACGGTCGGGTGGGCCACCATGCGGATGGCATGGCCCTGGCGGGTCAGCTCACTCGTCACCGAGTCGACAAGGAAGGACATGTCCTCATGGACGATCTGCACCACGCCATGGGGCCGGCTCGGCGTCACCCTGACCACGGCCTCGTGGGTGCCACGGGCCTCGGCCATCGCCACGTGCCGGGCCACCAGCTTGCGGCGGGAGTCCGAGGACAGTTCCGCCAGGTCGGCCTCGGAGACGTGCTCGAAGTAGGCACTGGCCAGGTTCTCGAGATCGGCCATGGCGTCCGGGGTGTCGGCGGCCTGCTGGTCGGTCCACAAGGGGGTTGACGATGACATCTGGGGGTGTCCTCTTCCATCGCATGCAACGGCACCGGAGCCGCCCGGACGTATGCCGGATCGGTCCGTGTGAGCGGAGCGTCATTGGTCCACTAGTGCGAGCCTAACGGCCCGCACGTCAAAGCGGGAATGCCGCGCCAGCTAACCGTGGGGGCCCCTTCAACTCCGGCCGAGCGCCCGGAGAACACGGCGTCCGACGCCGGCCCGTGCGGTCACAGCGGAGCCCTCGCCGGACGCGTGCCCCGCCAGACGGGCCACGGCCCGCCTCAGCGCGGAGGAGGGAGCAGCTTCCGCCAGCACCTGTCCGCCGAGCAGCGCCCGGTCCAGGGACCGGCGGTCCCACGGCAGGAAGGCCGCCACCGACCAGGAGCCCCCGAACCGCTCGACCACGCCGGTGATCTGGGACCTCGGGGCCACGCCGGAGGCCTCGGCCCGGACCTGGTTCACCACGACCTCCACCACGGTTCCGTCTCCGGTCTCCACGTGGTGGCCCAGCTCGTCGAGACCGTGGATGAGCCGTGGCAGTCCCACGGGATCCCCGGTGCCCACGGCGATGATGCGGTCCGCGGCGCCCAGCCCGGCCAGCGTGGCCGCGTTGCGCTGGGGCGCCGGGATGTCGAAGCTGAGCTCCTCGTCCTCCTCCAGGCAGAACCCGCAATCCACCACCACCTCGTCCCAGCCGGCGGCAGCGGCCGCCAGGACATCGTCCACGGCGGACCGCCTGAGCTCAGGCCACCGGTCCGCCCGGGTCAGCCCGGTCAGGACCTGCAGGGTGGTCCCGGCCACCCGGGCCCGCAGGGCCGAACGTTCAACAGCCGCGGGCGTGATCCCGCCCTGGTCCGCCAGCCGACAGGCCTGGGCGATGCCCGCGGATTCCTCCAGCAGTCCCACGTGCACTCCGGCCGAGGCGGCGTAGGTGTCCAGGTCCACCAACAGGGTCCGCCGGCCGGACAGGGCGAGCTCCACCGCCAGGTTCACGGCCACCGTGGTCCGGCCAGGGCTCCCGGCCGGCCCCCAGACGGCGGTGACCCGGGGCGGCTCGGGCACCTCCTCTTCGGTCGGTACCGGGGCGGAGTCCGCGGATTCGGCGCCAGGGTCCACTGCGGGACCGGTCCTCGTGCTGGGTCCTTCATCGGCCCCTCCCTCAGTCCCGTCCTCCGTCCCATCGTGAAGCTCTGCCGAGCGGTCCTCAGGCCAGGCGTCCGGTAGGGCGCCCAGGTCCCCGTCCGACCCGGCGACTCCCGCCGTGACGGGATGACTGGGAGTCGTGGCGGCCTCCACGCCTCCCCTGCCGTGACCACCTTCCGCAGGACGGTCCGGGGCCGACCGACGTCCCCGGGACCGTGCTGCGGGTCCGGACCCGGCCGGAGAGGCGGGCTGTGGTGGGCCCTGAGCCGTGGCGTCTGTCAGCAAGGCGACCAACTCCTGCGGGCTCACCTCCGGCGAGGCCACGGGTACCCCGAGCCGGGTCAGCCGCTCGCGTTCCTCCGCCACCTCGCTCAAGGCCACGACGGCCACGGTCCGTCCACCCCACCCCTCGTCGGCGAGGGACGCGATGAAGGTCAGGGTGAGTTGTTCCGTGTCCCCCGCCACGAGTACCGCATCGGCCAATCCGGCCCGGGCCACCGAGATCAGTTCCGCGAGGCTTTCGCACCGGCGGATCACGGTGACCGGCCCGCGGAGCCTCTCTAGCCCGGACACATGGTCATAGCCGGGCATGATCGTGGTGGCCACCGAGATGCTGTGCATGCGCCCTCCTACCGGCCCACGAGGGAGGGGACCACGCTGATACGGGCGCCGTTGCCCTTCGCATCCAGCACCTGCGGCAGTTCCTCCGGACCGACCAGGACCTGTACGGTGACGCCACTGCTTGCACCGAACGACCCCGAGGCGTCGTTGACCTCGGACAACTCGGCTGAGGGGGCCACGAGCTCAGGTTCGGCGAAATCCTGGCTGCCGTCGCGCACGGCGATCCACACGTCCACGCGGGCCCCGGCTCCGGTCCCCTCCGGCAGGGGGTCGTCCACGGTGAGGGACACCGGCTGGCGGGATGCCGGATCCATGCCGGCCACCGCCCCAGCTGGAAGCAGCTCCCCCTGACGGACGGTCCCCACCACCGAGGAGTCCTCGGGGAAGGGTTCATGGGCGGGCAGATAGTCGTCTGCGGCATCGCCCAGCCGCGCTTGGACCACTGTCAGCTGGCCTGATTCCACGACTTCTCCGGGGACCAGGTCTTGGCCCGCCGCCCAATACCCGTCCGACGAATCGAGGGACTGCACCAGGGCCACGGTGCCGGCCACGGACAGCAGCACCAGTAGCAGCCCTGCCAACAGGCGTGGGTCGCGCCACCCCGGCCTGCTGAGCCGGGGTGCCTCCACGGTGTTCTTCCCCTCCACGCGCATTCTCCCTCTTCGGCCGGGGCGGATTCTTCTCCACCGTCATCCGAGTCCAGACTAGCCATGCCGCACGACGTCGAGGCGCCCTTGTGGACAACACCATCGTCCGGGTACCCCTGTGGACAACTGCCCCCTGACGATCATCCCGTGGGACAATGGTGACGACCACTGACCGCTTCCGATCCGGAGGACCGATGCCACGCTTCCTCACCCTGACCGATGTCGCCGAGGAGCTCCAGATCTCCATGGCCCAGACGCGGACACTGGTGCGCAGTGGCGATCTTCCGGCCATTCAGATCGGCGGCCGTGGCCAGTGGCGTGTGGAACAGGTCAAACTCGACGAGTACATCGAGGACCTCTACGTGCAGCAGGCCGCCAAGGCTGAGGCGCGGAAGTCCGGGGTCACTCAGACCGAGGACGCCTGAGCCGAGCGCATCACGTGGATGGCCCCGAAGGGGATCACCCGGAGTCCACGGACGTTGCGGCCGCGCCGTTGTTCGTCGCGCGGGTGCACGGCCAGGTCCAGGTGGTCCAGACCCACTCGGTCGATGGTGCCCTCACCGAGGACGCGGCCGTCCCGGCCCGAGACGAGGACGCCGGCCCGAGCTCGAGACAGTGACCGGAACAGTGAGCCGATCGTCAGGTTGCGCCGCCCCGGCGAGGAATCCGGCACCGTGACAGCCAGTGGACTGTCGATGGCGGCCACCGCGTCAAGGCTGATCACGAGGCTGCCATTCTGGTCGGTCCCCCCGAGCCAGGTGGCGCCCACCGTCGAGACCGTCAGCTCCAGGCGCTGCCCGTCCTCCAACAGCACGGTCAACGGCCTCCCGAGGGCACCGCGCAACCGGTCTGCCAGCACGATCGAGGCACGCTCGCCACGGGTCAGCTCCGCGGCCTCCATCTCCGTGTCCTGCCACCTGCCGTGGGCCAGTTGGGCCTCGAGGTCCGCGAACAGCCCATCCCATCTCATGTCCACAGCCTAGAGCCAGCCACCCGCATTCAACCGTCCCTCCCCCGGCGCACCAGGCCAACAGGACACATGAAAAGACACTCATCAAGCTCATGAGGCACTAAGAAGCATCAAACCTCATCACTTGACACTATCCGGGATCTATTGTTGCCTTGAGTCACTCACCACGAACTGCGGGGCCCACGGCGCCCGCCGAGCCACAAGGGGCACACCATGGGCGAACGTCCAGACGACCGCCGTCCGCCATTGCGCGGCGAGGACCTGTTCCTGAGCCTGTTGTGCACGGCCGCAGGGCCACTGCTGTGGTGGTCCGGCACCACCGCAGTGGTCGACACACCGTCCGGTGGGGGAATCCAGTTCGTCGAGCGCTCCGTGGCCTCCCTGTGCGTCGTCGCCGGTGCGCTCATCGCGGCGTGGTGGTTCGTGGCCGTCCTGGGCGCCGTTCTGGCCTCCTGCGGGCACCGGTGGCAGTCGGCTCGGCTGGGCCGGCTGGCCCACGTCGGCAGAACACTCTCGCCCGCCTTCCTGCGCCGCGTGGCAGCATCGGTACTCGGCGTGAATGTCCTGTTGGCCCCTGGGGCGTGGGCCGCTGACGGCCCCGGCCTCGGCCTGGAACAGTCCGGTCCCCCGGCCGCACCCACAGCCCTATCGCCCGTCGCTCATTCCGTGGCCCCCCACCCGGGCTGGCGTCCCCGGCCCGCAGCACCCTCCGTGTGGTCCACGGTGGCGCCATCGGCGGCCGCCACGTCGGGCGCCACTCCGGCCACCGGGGAACTGGCCTCGGCAACTCTCGATTCGAGAGTGGACCCCAGCCTGCCGACGCCCGCCTGGAAACCCGAGACGCCGACCCCGGCCACACCGGGGTCGACCCGCACGGCCCGGCCCTCCGCCGAGGAGCCCACCACGCTCTCGGTGCGCCACGGAGACTGCCTCTGGGACATCGCCGCCCACGAGCTGGGCCCCACGGCAACGGACCTGGAGGTCGACCGCCGCTGGCGCCAGTGGTACCACCACAATCGGTCCCTCATCGGCGCCGAGGCCGACCTGCTTCTACCGGGCACGGTCCTGACGGCCCCGCCCTTCGACTAGTGCCACCGCCCGTACCCACCACGATCGCTTTCCCATCACGGCTATCCCATCGCCAGAGCAACCGGAGGAATCATGACCACGCTGACCACGGCAGCAACCCCGAGCCAGGAACGGCCCCTGAACCTGACGCGGTCCCCCGTCCCCGCGTCTCTGCCGCCCCTCGCCGGGCCCGGGACCGCGGGAGCCGCTCAGCGGCAACCCACAGATCGGTCCGGCACAGCGTGGGCGCCCCGCCTGCATCCGGACCACAACCACCAGGCCGGAGACCGCGCCCGGCAGGAACTGCGCCGCGAAGAGGAACGCACCGTCCGTGCCCTGGCTCGGATCGTGGCACTGGCCTGCGTGGAGGCCGAACTCGGCTTGCGGCCCGCCCGCCAGCTGTCCAGGTGGCTTGACCTGCCGACCTACGGCAAGATGGTGCGCCGCTCAGAGCTCGCCCAACGCATCCGGCTGGCCGGACCCGGGCACGCGGTCACCGCCCCCACGGCTCTCGGCGCCCGGGTCTGTCCGGCGGGCGACGGTGTCTATGAGGCCAGCGCGACCATCCAGATGCCGGACCGCGCGAAGGCCATGGCCCTGCGCCTCGAGCAGCACCGGGGACGGTGGAAGGTCACGGCCCTGGAACTGGGCTGAACCGCCGGGTCTGCCACGGTCAGCGGCGGCTCTTCTTGGCCTTCTTGCCACCACCACGCGAGGCGGACGGGGTACCGACCCCGGGGGCTCCGTTGTTCGAGCCGTTCTGGCCGGATCCACCATCGGTGCGGCGCACCTGCGTGGTGACGTCCCCCGAGTCGGACGGGGCGGAGAAGCGCAGGGTGGACGGTTGCCGCGGTGCCTCCAGTCCCTTGACGTTCAGGACCGGGGTCATGGTCGCCGACCGGGCATCCTGAACACCGGGCAGCGAGGTCGGAGCCGGGGCGGTCTGGACCTCCAGGTTGAACAGGTAGCCGACGGACTCCTCGCGGATGGCCTCCATCATGGACTGGAACATCAGGAAACCTTCGCGCTGGTACTCCACCAGGGGGTCGCGCTGCGCCATGGAACGCAACCCGATGCCCTCCTTGAGGTAGTCCATCTCGTAGAGGTGCTCCTGCCACTTGCGGCCGATCACGGAGAGGACCACCCGCCGCTCCAACTCGCGCAGGGCCTCTGAGCCGATGGCCCGTTCGCGGTCCTCGTAGGCCAGCTTGGCGTCCGACACCAGCTCCCGCTTGAGGTCCTCGCCCTTGAGCCTGGCCAGTCCGCCGGACTCCTCCACGACCTCCTCGGCAGTGACGCCCACGGGGTACATCTGCTTCAGGTCGGTCCACAGCTGATCCAGATCCCATTCGCCGGCATGGCCGATCGCGGTCGCCTCGTTCACGATGGCCGTCACCGAGTCCTCGAGGAAGTGCTGGATCTTCTCCTCCAGGTCCTCACCTTCGAGGATCTGCCGGCGGTCCGTGTAGATCGCCTCACGCTGGCGGTTCATCACGTCGTCGTATTTCAGCACGTTCTTCCGCTGCTCGGTGTTGCGCGATTCCACCTGCTGCTGAGCGTTCTGGATGGCACCGGAGACCATCTTCGATTCCAGGGCCATGTCATCCGGGACCGAGGCGGAGTTCATGATGCGGGATGCCGCCCCCGGGTTGAACAGGCGCATCAGGTCGTCCGTCAGGGACAGGTAGAAGCGTGACTCGCCAGGATCGCCCTGGCGTCCGGAACGGCCACGCAGCTGGTTGTCGATCCGGCGGGACTCGTGGCGCTCGGTGCCGAGTACGTACAGACCACCGAGCTCGATGACCTCCTCGTGCTCCTTCTTGACGTGTTCCTGCGCCGCGGCCAGGACCTCGTCCCACACCTCCTCATACTTCTCGGCGTCTTCCTCCGGGTCCAGGCCACGCTGCTGCATCTCGGCCACCGCATTGTGCTCCGCGTTGCCGCCGAGCATGATGTCGGTGCCGCGGCCCGCCATGTTGGTCGCGACCGTGACGGCGCCCTTGCGTCCTGCCTGTGCCACGATCGCGGCCTCACGGGCGTGGTTCTTGGCGTTGAGCACCTCGTGCCGGACGCCGTTCTTCGCGAGCAACTTGGAGAGGTACTCCGACTTCTCCACGGAGGTCGTGCCGACGAGCACGGGTTGGCCGGCTTCGTGCCGTTCGGAGATGTCCTTGACCACCGCGTCGAACTTGGCGACCTCGTTCTTGTAGATCAGGTCTGTCTGGTCCGAGCGCTGTTTGGGCCGGTTGGAGGGGATCACCACCACGCCGAGCTTGTAGGTGGACATGAACTCACCGGCCTCGGTCTCCGCCGTGCCGGTCATGCCGGAGAGCTTGGAATAGAGGCGGAAGTAGTTCTGCAGCGTCACGGTGGCCAACGTCTGGTTCTCCGCCTTGATCTGCACCCCCTCCTTCGCCTCGATGGCCTGGTGCATGCCCTCGTTGTAACGACGTCCTGCCAGCACGCGTCCGGTGTGCTCGTCCACGATGTTGACCTCGCCGTTCAACACGACGTAGTCCTTGTCCTTCTTGAACAGTTCCTTGGCCTTGATGGCGTTGTTCAGGTACTGGATCAGCGGTGTGTTCGCGGACTCGTAGAGGTTGGTGATGCCCAGCCAGTCCTCGGTCTTCTCGATTCCGGGCTCGAGGATGCCGACCGTCTTCTTCTTCTCGTCGACCTCGTAGTCCTCGTCCAGGGTCAACTTGCGGACCAGCTTGGAGAACTCCGTGTACCACCGCGAGGCGTCCCCCTGCGCCGGACCGGAGATGATCAGCGGGGTACGGGCCTCGTCGATGAGGATGGAGTCGACCTCATCGACGATGGCGAAGTGGTGGCCCCGCTGGACCAGCTCGTCCTGGGACCACGCCATGTTGTCCCGCAGGTAGTCGAAACCGAACTCGTTGTTGGTGCCGTAGGTGATGTCCGCGGCGTACTGGGCGCGGCGGGTGGCCGGGTCCTGGTTGGCCACGATCACACCGGTCTCCAGGCCCAGGAAGCGGAACACGCGGCCCATCAGCTCGGACTGGTAGCTGGCCAGGTAGTCGTTGACGGTGATGATGTGCACGCCCTCGCCGGTCAGGGCGTTCAGGTAGGCCGGGGCGGTGGCCACCAGGGTCTTGCCCTCACCGGTCTTCATCTCGGCGATGTTGCCGAGGTGCAGGGCCGCACCGCCCATCAGCTGGACGTCGTAGTGCCGCTGGCCCAGGGTCCGCCCAGCCGCCTCACGCACGGCCGCGAAGGCCTCGGGCAGCAGGGAGTCCAACGACTCGCCCTCGGCAATCCGCTCACGGAACTTCTCCGTCTCCGCCCGCAATTCAGCGTCGGACATCTCGCGGAACTCGTCTTCGAGAACATTGATGGCGTCAGCGAATCCCTTGAGCTGTTTGAGGACCTTCTTGTCCCCGGTCTTCAGGATTCGTTCGATGAAAGATGCCACGTGCCTAGACTCCCTGTTCCCCGGTCCACCGGGTGCGTCGGTATGCGTTGCGCTCTGTGTTCCCTCCATGGGCCGGTGGCCGCAGGGATACCAGCACAGTCTACGGTCAAAAGGCTGGGAGCTTCCTCACGGTCCGCCGCAGTTCCCCTGTCAGGTCACCCTCGGCGTCCGTGTCCACCACCGTCTCCTCCAGCCCCAGCCATCGGGACAGTTCCGCCAGCTCGGCGGGCAGTTCGAAGACCACGTGCCCGACGCCGGCCCGCGGGTTGGCCGTGGTCGTCCCGTGGGCCGGGGGCCCGCCGGGGATCCCCTCCGGGTCCTCGGACCAGGCCCCGCGCACCCGCAACAGCCGAGCGCTGCGGTCGGCCTTGAGGTCGACCTGGGCGGCCAGCTGCTCGCCCAGCAGGAACAGCAGTGAGTAGTAGCCGCGGGTCCGCTGCGGGGCCGGGGTGTAGATCCCGAGTCGATACCGCACGCCGAACAGTGCCTGAACCCGGGGCCGGTGGAACACCAGCGGGTCGAAGGGGCTCACGAGCGCCCGGCCGGTGGCCCGGCGTGGCACGGTGGCCTCGACATGCCGCCAGGCCGGCACGGACTTTCCCCGGGGAGCCGGCCACCGGGTCGGTTCGAGGATTCCCGCACGGTGCAGCTCGTGGGCGGCGGAACGGGCGGCGGAACGGGCGGCGGCGACCGGGAGCCTGAAGTAGTCGGCGAGGGAGGCCTCGGTGGCCACCCCGAGGGCCCGGGAGGCGACGCGGACCAGTTCGACGGCGGCGGCGTGGGGCTCCGGCACCGACTGGTCCTGCGCGAGGCGCTCGCCCGGGAAGAACCTGCGCTCGAACTGGGCGGTACGGCCGGCACTGGCGATGCGACCTGCGGCGAAGAGGTCCTCGAGGACCCGCTTCACCACGGACCAGTTCCATCCCCAATTCCCCTCGGACCGGCCGTGATCGCCCAACTGGGCCTCGACCTGCCGGGCCGTCAACGGCGGGGAGGCGTCCAGCAACATCAGGATCCGGGCTGAGAGGGAATCCCGGAGCAGCGGGTCCAGTTCGGTGGCCGTCATCCAGGTGCGGCGCTGCACGGCCAGCAGCGCCGGCCTGAGCCGCACCGGGACCAGGGAGGCCTCATGGGCCCAGTACTCGGTCCAGCTGCGGGGATTGCGGTGGGACAACCTGTCCAGCAGTGCGGGGTCATAGGGACCGAGGCGACTGTAGACGGGGAGGTAGTGGGCGCGGGCCAGGATGTTGACGGAGTCCACCTGGAGCACGCTGAGCCGGTCTGCCACGGCCCGGATCCTCCGGGCACCCGGAATCCCCGGAGGTCGTCCTCGATGCAGCTGCTGCGCCGCGAGCGCGGCTCGGCGCGCCTCGGAATGGCCGAGCACAGGACCGCCCGGCTGCGATGAGCCGGGCGGTCCCTGACGGCGGGTCACCGGTGCGTCAGACCGTTGCGGCCCGGTAGTCGATGTCCTCTTCGTGGACCTCGGCGCCCGGATGATCGGCGTCCAGGGTGATGACGCCATAGCTCCAACCCTTGCGCCGGTACACGGCGGAGGGCTGGCCGCTGGATGCGTCGATGAAGAGATAGAAGTCGTGACCCACGAGTTCCATGGCATCCACCGCGTCATCCACGCTCACGGGTGTGGCCGGGAAGATCTTCTTCCGGATCCGCACGGGGACCTCATCCCTGTCACCCGGATCGGCCTGCTCCTGGGACGCCTGGTTGGCTATGGCCTGCTCGACCAGCGACTGGCCCGGCTCCGTCGGGGGGAGTACGGCCGTGGCGTCGGCCACGGAGACCCTCTTCTGCTGCCGGTCCTTCTGCCGGTCACGCAGCCGGCGCAGGCGCTCCAGGAGTTTGCCGAACGCCAGATCGAATGCCGCGAACTTGTCATCAGCCTGGGCCTCCGCGCGGATGACCTTGCCTTTGCCCTGGACTGTCAGTTCAACCGTGAGCTTCTCGTCCGAATGCCGGTGGTTGGCCTGCTGGGTGACCTTGATCTCCAGCCTTTGGGCCCGGGCGGACAGTTGCTCGATCTTGCTGAACTTTTCCTGGGCGTATTCCCGGAAGCGGTCCGGGATGGAGACGTTGCGGGCAACGTAGCTGACGTCCATGGTCATGATGTCCTCCTAGGAGCCTGACGGCTTTTCGAACACGAGGCGTGCCTTCAACAGGGCGGATGAGTCACCCTCTTAATGCACATCGGCGGCGGGAAGAACTCCTCCTTCCTGCCGCCGGGTACGGACCCCCGGGGGTCCGATGGGATCACCCTAGTACGTTCTGCACGTGGAGTTAAGACCTTCATCGGATACCGCTGCCGGGGCAGTCACCGCGGCAAGTACCACCGCCCCGACCGGATCGATCCCGCCGGCTTCGAGGGCCCTCCACGTGGCCGCGAGGGTCGAGCCCGTGGTCATGACGTCGTCGAAGAGCACCACGCTGCGGGTGCCGCGCCGGGCGGCCGCCGGAGCCTCTGCGGCGAGGCGGCGGGTGGGCCGGAAGCGATCCAGGGTGCCGGAGCGCCGCTGCCGTGACCCGGTGCCCGCATGGCTCGTCCGGTGCCGGAATGCCTCCAGCGGAGATTCCCTCCGGTGTGCCAACCAGCCCCGGGCCGTGGCCCATCCTGGCGGCAGGGCCCCGCCCAACAGCTCCTCCACCGGGTCGAATCCCCGGCGCCGGAATCCGGAGGCGCTCCCCGGGACCGGCACCAGGGTGAACGGTCCGCAGATCCCCAGCTGTTCGGGAACGGCCGCCAGCACGCGATACACGGCCGGTCGGAGGAACCGCACGACGGAGGTCCGCCCGTGGTCCTTGAAGGCCAGCAATGCCTGTGAGGCCTCCGCGCCGTAGCGTGCGGCGGCCAGCACGGGCACGGGGCTGGGCACGGGGCTGGCCTCCTGGTGCCCACCGGAGCCTCCGGTGGCCCCGGCAGTCCCGGCAGTCCCGGCGGTCCCGGCCGCACGGGTGGACCGCAGGGGCAGCGCGGCCGCGTCCCTCTCGGCCCGGAAGGGGTGTAAGAGCTCGGAGGCCAGCCGGGGCTCACAATCGGGGCACACCGCTCCATCCTTCGCGCCGCACAGGACACAGAGACTGGGCAGCAGCAGACCCGTCAGTTCACGGGATGCAGCGGCCGCGGCCTGCACGGCCCTCAGGTGCACCGCGGCGTCGAGGAATGCGGCCAGGCGCCCAGTGGTCTCCATCGGGCCAGTCTGCTCCAGCACACTGATCGGAGGCTGCCCCGCCGGGACCGGCTGTGGACGACATGCCCGGCGGCACCACGGGCGGCCGGCTGCCCGGCTTCCCTGCCGACCAGCCGGTCGCCGCCTACCCGGGGAAGGCCAGGTCGTGGGCCAGGGCCCCGGTCTGGGACCGCCAGGTGGAGCCGGCCAGGGTGTGCACCGCTTCGGCCGTCTCGGCGTAGATCGGGTTGTCACCCGGCCCCGTGGAGAACCCCGTCATCCCGAGCAGCGGCCGCAGGGTGACGAGCGAGCCGTCCAGTCCGATGATCTGGGCTTCCACCGAGGAGTCACCGCTGGTGGCGGCCACCAGCAGCTTCTGGTCGGAGACCCAGTTGACGTCGCTGATGGGGACGGTCGGCTCGAGGCGGACCGGTGAACCCAGGCCGCGAGGCACCCCCTCGGAGTCGCGGATGACGCCGGCAAGGTACAGATGGGCGGAGTCCCCCTCGCCGGCCACGATCGCCGCCCGGGTGCCGTCGCGGGAGGTCCGTAGCGCCAGGACGGTGCGGTCCCCGAGCCACTCGGCGCTGATCTCCCGAGACGCATCTTCCTGGCCTCCAGCCTGCACGGCCATGATGCGGGTGCCGTTGGCGTGGTCCACGGTCCAGATCCAGCCGGAGGAGTCGAAACTCGGCCGGGTGAGTTCCTCACCCTCGACCTCGAGCTGCTGGGATCCATCGGTTCCGGCGGACACCATCCGGGTTCGATCGCCGTTGAGGAAGGCGAACCGCGTGCCGTCCAGGCTCATGGCCGGGTCCACGGGCCCGCCCTCCACCTCGGCCTGCAGGCCGCCCACGGGGACGGTGGCGTCACCTTCGAAGTAGACCAGCTCGCCGTCGGCCACGGCGACCTGGGTCGAGCCCACGCCGGGGTTGATCCGTGCCGGCTCGAAATGATCCGCCACGGCACCCAGGTCCAAGGGGTTCAGGTCCACGGACATCTCCACCCCGGAGACGTTGTTGAGCCCATCCAGCGTCAACTCGAGTTGCTGCTGCATGCGCTGCCGGCCCAAGGAGTCCACGCTCTCGACAGACTGTTGGGTGAGGTCGACCTTGGCCAGGCCGCTGCTGACCGGCACGGACGGCCGGGACAACTCCGAGCCGGACTGGAACGCCGTCCGGACCGCACCGTCCAGGTAGGGGGAGGGACCGTCCATCAGGGCCGCGACGATGTCCGCGGCCGTACCGGATCGGTTGAGGAACCATCTCAGGTCCGGCACCGCGTAGGCATAGGACTGGTCATAGAAGTACAGCTCGTGGGAGGCGAAGAGGGCCCGGAACTGTGCCGTCTCCAGCATGCTGCCCCCGGGCACCTGGGAGATCCGCCACTGACCGTCCACCTGCGTGAGCTCGAACCCCACGGCCTCGGAGGTGTTGGCCGGCATGCGGTTCATGATGCCCCGTTCGTCGACCACCGAGTCCACCTCCATCTGGACCTCGTACTGGTTCTCCTGGGCCGAGGGCACCACGGTGGGAGCCTCGTTGTAGACCAGGGTCCGGGCCTCCGGGTTCCAGGACGTGGCGGCCTCCTCGGTGAGGAATTCCCGGGCGGTGGCGTAGTCGTCCTGGATGCCGGTGCCGGCATTGAGGAACCCGCGGATGATCTCCTCGGGACTGGAATCCTGCACCGGGCCGGCCGGCGTGAAGGAGTAGTTCATCTGGTTCTCGGCCCCGGGCAGGGGGTCGGAGGTCCCCACCGGCCCGCCCTGTGGCAGATGGGCGCAGCCACTGAGCATCAGCAGACCCGCCATCAGGACAGCGCAGAGCCCGGCCATCGGGCCGCGGGAGCGCAAGAGACGGGCGGAATCCGCCGGCTGGGAGCCCATCATCAGGATTCATCCTCCTCGTGGGGGGTGGCGCCCGGGTCCTGCTCGGAGCCGGGGTGCGGTGGTGAATCCGGGCGCGGCCGGTACAGCGACTGCTCCTGGATCCGGTCCGGCAGCACCTCACCGGTCAGCTGAGCTGGCGCAACGCCCTCAAGGTCCTCCAGGTCCTCAAGGTCCGACGGCAACCGGCGCTGGGCCTCGGTGTACACCGGGGGCAACTCCAGCGGCGCGTCCTGGCCCACCGTCGCTCCGCTGATGCGCGGAATGACGAGGCGGAAGGCTGACCCGTCCCCCAGACTGCCCCACGCGTCCAGGCGGCCGTTGTGCAACCGGGTGTCCTCCGAGGCGATCGACAGGCCCAGCCCCGAACCGCCCGTGGTCCGGGCACGTGCGGGATCTCCCCGCCAGAACCGGTCGAAGACATGCGAGGTCTGCTCCTCGGACATGCCGATGCCGTGATCGTGGATCACCACCGCCACGTCGTCGTCGTTGGCTCCGACGATCACGTCCACCGGGCGTCCCTCGCCGTGCTCGATGGCGTTGTTGACGAGGTTTCGGATGATGCGCTCGATGCGGCGGGGGTCCACATGTGCGCTGACCTCCGAGCCCATGGGCACCACATACACGTCGGTGTCGGCCTTGTGCGCCAAGGGTTGCGCCGTCTGGACCACGTCGGTGACCAGGTGCAGGATGTCCGTCTCCTCCGGAGCCATCGTGGCGGCACCGGCGTCGAACCGGGTGATCTCCAGCAGATCGGCCAACAGGGCCTGGAACCGTTCCACCTGGTGGTACAGCAGCTCAGTGGACCGGCGATTGATCGCGTCGAACCCGTCGCGGGAGTCGTACAGCACCTCGGCGGCCATCCGCACGGTGGTCAGCGGGGTACGCAGCTCGTGCGAGACATCGGAGACGAACCGTTGCTGCATCTGGGAGAGTTCCGCCAGCTGCGTGATCTGGTCCTGGATGTTGTCTGCCATCCGGTTGAACGAGATCCCCAGCCGGGCCATCTCATCCTCGCCCCGTACCGGCATGCGCACGGAGAGGTCTCCCGAGGACAGTGTCTCCGCGGCAGAGGCGGCCTGGCCCACCGGCCTGACCACGGACCGGGTGACGTAGACGGCGATCAGGGAGTTCATCATCACCAACATGGCCCCGGCCACCACGAGGACCCGCATCAGGTAGTCCAGGGTGTCCTGCACGCTGGAGAGGTCGTACACCATGTACAGGGCGTAGACGTTGCCCGGCGGAAGGGTCACCTGGGTCCCGAAGGCCAACGCCGGGCTGGTGCCACCGTCCTCCGCCGGCAGGGCGATGGACTGCCAGTACGTTCCGCTGCCGTTCTGGATCGCCTCGGACAACCCCTCGGGGATCACGTCCGCTGACAACCCAGAACTGGACTTCGGACCGACGAAGAGGTTCTGGGTGTCCTCGAGCGGGACCAGGACCATGTCCCGCACCACCGTGGCCCCCGTCTCACCGGCCAGCTGGTTCAGGGTGTTGGTGACCAGCAGGTCGGTCGTCTCCGAGTCATTGGTGTTCGCGTTGTTGAAGATGGACCGGGCCTGGTTCAGGCCGCGGTTGGATTCGGCCTCGACCTGGTCGAATCGGGACTGGAACAGCCCCGAGGTGATCTGCTGGGTCAGGAACAGGGCCAGCACGCCGGCCGCCACCAGGGTGAGCACCGCGGTGATCGCCACGGTGCGCAACTGCAGGGACGCAGTCCACCGGCGCCGAAGGGCCGAGAACCAACCGATGAGCACCGCACGGGGCCGGCCCCCGATCCCCGCATCCGAGCCGGCAGCAGCGGTGTCCGCCTGCTCGGGGGCGGTGACGGTGCCCGTGGTCAACTCAGCTCTGACCGGCCTTGTAGCCGACGCCGCGGACCGTCAGCACGACCTCGGGGATCTCCGGGTCCTTCTCCACCTTGGAACGCAGTCGCTGGACGTGGACGTTGACCAGGCGGGTGTCGGCCTGATGCCGGTAGCCCCAGACCTCCTCGAGGAGCATCTCCCGGGTGAAGACCTGCCAGGGCTTGCGGGCCAGCGCGACCAGGAGGTCGAACTCCAGGGGCGTGAGCTGGATGACCCCGTCCCCGCGGTTGACCTGGTGCCCGGCCACGTCGATGGTCAGGTCGGCGATCGTCAGGGTCTCCGGAGCACGCGTCTCGCCCTCCCGCAGCCGGGCCCGGACACGCGCCACCAGTTCGGCCGGTTTGAACGGCTTGGGGACATAGTCGTCAGCGCCGGCCTCGAGCCCACGCACCACATCAGAGGTGTCCGACTTGGCCGTCAGCATGACGATGGGGGTGTCCGACTCGGCGCGGATGGCCTGACAGACCTCGATCCCGTCCATGCCGGGAAGCATCAGGTCCAACAGCACCAGCTCGGGGCGGGTGGACCGGAACATCTCCAGTGCCTGTGAGCCGTCCGCACAGAAGGTCGGTTCGAAGCCGTCGTTGCGCAACACGATGCCGATCATCTCCGACAGTGCCTCGTCATCATCGACCACGAGAATTCTGGCCTTCACAGGATTGGTCCTCCCCTTCACCGAAGTTCTCGCCGGAGGGCTTCCTCCGTCCGACGCCGCCGACCGGTGGCCCAGTGCAGACCGGCCCGTTCGGCCATCCGTTCCACCTTATCCGACAAGCGGGGATGCGGCCGATATAGTCGTCATTGCAGGTGGGGCGCGCCGCACCACCATTGGTCGGCCCGCCCGCCCACCCACCGTCACAGGACCGCAGATACAGCAGATACCGCAGGGGGATCTTCCGTTGGACCAGCATCAGTATCCGAACGACGGCCAACGGGGCCCCTGGGAGCAGGACGGCCCTTCCCCCTATGGGCCACCCCTTCAAGGCCAGTCCCCCTACGGTGCCTATGGGCAGCCACCGATGCAGCAGAATCCCTACAGCAGCCAGCCCGCCTACGCTGCTCCGTCACGCCGGCCCGGCGTCATCCCGCTGACGCCGCTGGCCCTGGGTGATCTGCTGGGCGGATCCTTCGCCGTCATCCGGCGCAATGCGGCCGCCGTGGTCGGCACCGCCCTGATCGTCTCCCTGATCGAGATCCTCGTCTCCGTCCTGGCCACCACCCTGATGTTCGACACCGTCGCCGGCCTCCTGCGCATGGAGGATTCGGGTGTGGACCCCTTCCTCGAGGACTCCACGGCGATCCAGGTCTTCGGGGAACTCTCCGGCTTCGTGGCACTGACGGTGGCGGGCGCGCTGCTCGCCGGACTGGCCGGGGTCGTCGCCCAGGGCGTTCTGGCCGTGGTGGTCCTCCGTTCCGCCGCAGGTCTGAAGACCTCCCTCGGCCAGGCCTGGAGGCTGACCGGACGCCAGGTCTGGTCCCTGATCGGCCTCGGCCTGATCTACATGGTGGCCGGTTTCGTCCTGGTCCTGCTGTTCCTGGCCGTGATCGTGGGGTTGGTGATCGCCGCGCTCAACGAGGACGGCACCCTGGCCGGGGTGATGGGGATCCTGCTGTTCGTCCTCACCATCGCCAGCGTGGTGCTGGGGGTCTGGCTCTACGTCAAGCTACTGCTCGCCGCATCCGCCTCGGCCGTGGAACTCAGATCCCCCCTCAAGGCGATGGGCCGGTCCTGGACCCTGACCCGCGGCCACTGGTGGCGGACCTTCGGCATCATCCTGCTGGTGGGCATCATCGTCGGGGTGGTGTCCTCGATCATCACCACCCCGTTGTCCATGATCGGCGGGGTCTTCGCCCCCTTCTCGGAGGATGCCACGGCCGAGGCCATGTTCGAGGAATCGCGGATCTGGATGCTGGTCAGCGTGATCGCCACCTCGCTGGTGGGCTCCCTGGCCACCGTCTACACCGCCTGCCTCGTGGCGCTCCTCTACACCGACTACCGGATCCGTCAGGAGAGCTTCGACCTGGAGCTTGCCGCAGCGGCCGAGGCCGCCGGGCTGAGCGACGATGCACGGTTCAGCACGGTCCAGGACGTCCAGGCCGCCGCCGGCACCGACCATCTGGTTCCGGGACGCCCTCCCGCGGGGCCTGCCGATCGCTGAGCCGGGCGGCATGGGATGGGTGATGGGCCGGGTCGCGGCCGCGTCCGCGGCGCCCGGGGACGGGTGGGAACCGGACCGGGATGAGGCACGCCGTCTGCTCCAGGAGCAGCTGTCCTCCTCGGAGTATGCCGAGGCCAGACCCCATCCGATCCTCGAATGGCTCCGCGAGGCACTGGCGGCTGTGGTCGAGTGGCTCGACTCCCTCGGCGGCGCCGCCCCCTCCCTGCCCGGCTGGGTCCTGCCGCTCCTCCTGGTGGCGGTGGCCGGCGTCGTGCTCTGGCTGGTCCGCCCCCGCACCAACGCCTCGGCCCGCGCCCGCCGGGCCGCCGCCGTGTTGTCCGACCGCTCGATCAGCCCGGAGCAGTACCGGCGCACAGCTGCCTCCGCTGCGGCAGCCGGACAGCAGGGCGAGGCGCTCGCCGCCTGGTACCGGGCCCTCGTCCGGCAGGCCGAGGTCCGCACCGCGCTGACGGTCAAGCCCGGACGCACCGCCACCGAGGCCGCCCACGGACTGGGAGTGGCGTTCCCCGCCGAGCGTGATGCCCTCGAAGCGGCCGCGGACGGGTTCAACGCCGTGGTGTACGGCGAGCGCTCGGCGACCCCGGAGCAGGCGGCAGCCGTCCGGGAGCTCGACGAACGGCTGCAGCACCGGGCGCTGGCCGCAATCCCGGTGGGTAGTGGATCCGGTGGGCAGAACGGCATGGTGGCCCCCCGATGAGCACCGCGACCTCCACCCCCGAAACCGCCACTCCCGGCACCTCCACCCCTGGCACCGCCACCCCGGAGATCCCCACCACCGGCCGCGCCCTGGCGCACTGGTGGCGGAAGGCCTGGATCTGGTTCGTCCTGACCGCGTTGCTGCTGCTCGTGGCCGTGCCCTCGATGCTCCGGCAGACCCCGGACGACCGCCTGCTCTCCCCCGACTCGGCCTCCCCACAGGGCGCACTGGCCGTGGTCCGGGTCCTGCAGGACCACGGCATCACGGTGCATCCGGCCACCTCGCTCCACGAGGCGGTGGCCCTGGCCGACGAGCACCCCGAGGCCTCCGTACTGTTCCACGATGCCGCCGATCACCTACCCGCGGCCGGACTGGACGAGCTCGCCGCGGCGGTCGAGGCGGACCGCCGCGTCCTGGTCGAGCCGGACTTCGCGGTGCTGCAGCACCTCGCCCCCTCGGTCGCCCAGGCCGGGCAGGTGCCCGACGGCGACCGGCTGGCCTCCGGGGACCGGTGCCGGCTCCCGATGGGGCGCGAGGCGCGGTCCATCCCCGCCGCCGGCCGGGCCTATCGCGCTCCGGACGCCGAGGCCTGCTTCCCCGTTCCGGGGACCGGTGAGGGGCCCAGCGGGCCGGCCCACACCGTGCTGCAGACCGCCGACGGGACCCTCGTCTTCGGCGACCACGGCATCTTCGCCAACGAGTCGGCCGACACCGAGGGCCACCCCGTGCTGTCCCTGTGGTCGCTGGGCCGGTCCGCGGACGTGGTCTGGTACCTGCCGGGTCTGCAGGACGCCGCCGTGGACCAGGGCCCGCCGACCACGGAGCAGCTGTTGCCGGACTGGGTCCGCCCGGCCGGGATCTGGCTCATCATCTGCCTGGTGGTGCTCATGCTGTGGCGGGGCCGCCGCCATGGCCCACTGGCCGTGGAGCCCCTCCCCGTGGTGGTGCCCGCCTCCGAGGCCGCCGTGGGCAGGGCCCGCCTCTACGAACGTTTCGGTCACCACGATGCCGCGGCCCGGTCGCTGCGATCGGCCACCCTGGTGCGGCTCTCCCGCACCCTGAGACTGGGCCACGGCGCCTCCGTCCAGGCGGTCGTCTCCGCGGTGGCGCGCGTCACCGGCCGCGACCCCTCCCGGGTGGCCGCCGACCTGGACGTGGCGCAGGTGGGTACCTCCCGCGACCTCGTGGCCGCCGGCCGGCGGCTGCAGGGGCTGGAGGAGGCCGTGCAGGCGGCCCTGACCACCGATCCGACACCGCCCGGCCCGAAGACCCCAGACCCCGATGGAAGGACACCATGACCATTGCGAACCCCGAGTCCCAGCCGGACCAGCCGGGACAACCGGGACAGCCGGACCGGCAGGCCCCGACGGACCAGGACCTGCGCCGCGTCTTCGGCGCCGTGCGCGAGGAGGTGGCCCGCGCCGTCGTCGGACAACAGCCGGCCGTCACGGGACTGCTGATCGGACTACTCTGCAACGGCCACGTCCTGCTCGAGGGCGTGCCCGGGGTGGCCAAGACACTGCTGGTGCGCACCCTGTCCGCCGCACTGGACCTGCAGACCCACCGCGTCCAGTTCACCCCGGACCTGATGCCCGGTGACGTGACCGGCTCGCTCATCTACGACACGAAGACCGGTGAGTTCGAGTTCCGTGAAGGCCCCGTCTTCACCCACCTGCTGCTGGCGGACGAGATCAACCGCACCCCGCCGAAGACCCAGGCCGCCCTGCTGGAGGCCATGGCGGAGGGCCAGGTCTCGGTGGACGGGGTCTCCCGGCCGCTGCCGGATCCGTTCATGGTGGCCGCCACCCAGAACCCGGTGGAGTATGAGGGGACCTATCCGCTGCCCGAGGCGCAGCTGGACCGCTTCCTGCTGAAGGTCACCCTCGAGCTGCCCGAGCGCGAGGACGAGGTCGAGATCCTGCGCCGCCATGCCGAGGGCTTCTCGGCCTCGGACCTGGCCTCGGCCGGTGTCACCGCCGTGGCCGACGCCGCGACGATCCAGGCGGCGCGCGCCGCCGTCGGGAAGGTCCAGTCGGGACCCGAGGTGCTGGGCTACATCACGGATCTGGCCCGCGCGAGCAGACTCTCCCCCTCGTTCCAGCTGGGGGTCTCCCCCCGCGGGTCCACCGCCCTGCTGCAGACCGCCAAGGCGTGGGCGTGGCTGAACGGCCGCGACTACACCACCCCGGACGACGTCCAGGCCATGGCCCTGCCCTGCCTGCGGCACCGGGTCTCGCTGCGGCCCGAGGCCGAGCTGGACGGCGTCAGCACGGACCAGGTGCTCTCCGGTCTACTGGCCACCGTCCCGGTCCCCCGCTGATCGGCGCGCGCTGATGGTCCTCTCCGGCCGGTTCCTGGCCCTGGCCCTGGCCTGCCTGCTCCCCGTGCTGCTGCGCCCGGGCACGGACACGATCCTCTGGTGCCTGCTGGCCCTGGTCCTGGTGGCGGCCGCCGATCTGGTCCTCGCCGCCTCACCGCGCACCCTGCTGCTCGAGCGGGAGCTTCCGGCCTCCTCCCGCCTGGACGAGGACGTGGACAACGCGCTGCTGGTGACCAACCGGGGCCGGCGCCGGCTCCGCGGTTCGGTGCGGGACGCCTGGCAGCCCTCGGCCGGACAGACGGCACCCCCTTCGTCACCGTCGTCCCCCTCGACCTCGCAGCCCCCGTCACCGTCCCGCGCGGACGCGGCGGTGGCGCTGGACGTGCCGGCCGGGGAACGACGCCGGGTGCTCACCCACCTGCTGCCGCGGCGCCGGGGCACCCTGCGCACGCCCTCGCTCACCGTGCGCTCCTGGGGTCCACTGCGGATGATGGGACGTCAGCTCACGGTCCCCGCCGCCGGCCAGATCAGCATCCTGCCGCCGTTCCGCTCACGCCGGCATCTGCCCTCACGGCTGGCCCGCCTGCGGGAGATGGACGGGCGTTCTGCCGTCCAGCACCGCGGGGCCGGCACCGAGTTCGACTCCCTGCGTGACTATGTGCGCGGCGATGACGTCCGCTCCATCGACTGGCGGGCCACCGCGCGCCGGCAGGACGTGGTGGTGCGGACCTGGCGGCCCGAGCGGGACCGGCGCGTGGTGATCGTCCTGGACACCTCCCGCACCGCGGCGGCCCGCGTGGACGACGAACCCAAGCTGGACACCGGGATCGAGGCCGCCCTCCTGCTGGCCGCGCTGGCCTCCGCCGGCGGGGACCGGGTGGAGCTGATCGCCTTCGACCGGCGGGTGCGGGCCCGCGCCTCCTCCACCGAGAAGGGCAACCTGCTACACCGGATGGTCACAGCCCTGGCCCCCGTCCAGCCGACGCTGCTCTCCGCAGACTGGTCCAGCATCCCCGTGGAGGTGGCGGCGGTCTCCCGGCAGCGCTCACTCGTGGTCCTGCTGACCGATCTGGAGCCCTCCTCGCTGCAGGAGGGGCTGCTGCCGGTGCTGCCGGCCCTGACGGCCCGGCACCAGGTGGTGGTCGCCGCCGTGGCCGACCCCCAGCTGGCCGAGATGGCCCGGGTCCGGGACGACGCCGAGACCACCTTCCGCGCGGCAGCCGCAGAACGCGCGGGGCTGGAACGGCGGGCCGCCGCCCGCGAACTGGAGATGCTCGGCGTCGAGGTGGTGGACGAGGCACCGCACGTCCTGCCGCCCGCGCTCGCGGACGCCTACCTGCGGCTCAAGGCCGCCGGCCGCCTCTGACACCGACCCTTCCCCTAGCGTTTTCAGTCGATTTCGGGTGGGTGTTCGGCCGAAACACCCACCCGAAGTCGACTGGAAGTATGCCTAGAGGCCGCCGTCCTGACGGATCCGGTCCAGTTCCTCGGCGGCGGCCACCGTGCCGTCCACGGTCCGGTTGGCCTGGACGCGGGTGCCGGCGGACAGGTCCGGGGCGGCCAGGAGGAGCTGGCCGAGCCGCGCCGGGTCCAGACCCAAGCGCTCCCAGGTCCGGGCGAGACCGACGGCGGCGCCCCGGTAGGGCCGGCCCGCCGCGGTCCCAGCCATCTCCGCGGCCGCGGCAGGATCGGAGGACCCGGCACGATCAGTCGATCCGGACGGCGGCAGCCGGACCGCCACGTGGCGCCCCGCTTCGGTCCACCCGGCCACCAGCTCCCACCGTGCGGGATCGGAGCCCGGACCCTCCAGCGGCGCCAGCGGGAGGGCCAACGCGGTCAGCAAGCCGTCGCCGTCCCGCCCACTGTGGTCGGTGGTGGTGGCGGTCGTGGCGGTGGCAACGGTGGTCGTGGCGGTGGCGCGCGCAGGCAGCGCCTCGGAGGCCAGCAGCGCCAGGTCCGACCAGGACCAGTCCGACCCGGCCCCGCGCCGTCCGGGGGCCAGGATCAGACCGGTCGCGCCGGCGTCGAGCACGGATTCCAGGACCAGGGTCCATGCGGCCCGGACCTCCGAGCGGGGAATGGAACGCACGGTGCGGTAGCCGCTCGCCGTGGGCAGCGCCCCGGAGAGGACGGCGGCGGCCCGCGGCTCGTCCAGCACCACGGTCAGCCGTCCGGCGCCGATCTGCGAGCGCAGCGCCTTCACGTGGGCGGCCAGGCCCGCGGCCAGCGACTCGGCCACGTCCCGGCGGGCCCCGTGGTCCGAGAGGGAGCGTTCCCCGCCCGGCAGCCAGAGCTCGGCGGCCAGGGTCATCGGACCGGTGACCCGCACCAGGAGGTCCTCCAGCGAGAGGCCCGCTGCCCCGGCCACGTCGGTCAGGGCATGGCGATCGGAGCTCAGCGCGGAGACAGCCCGGCGGTGGTCCAGCCCGGCTTCGGGCACGAGCCGCCAGCCGTGAGGCCTCAGGTCCACGGTGAGTCCGTCCAACAGTGCTGTCGTGCGGCCGATCGGATCGGATCCGGGGCCCCGGGACGGCAGCTCAGGCAGCACCGGAAGGTGCGGGGGGCCCAGGACGTTGAGCAGGTCCCCGGCGGCTGCCACCGGATCGACCCCCGGCCAGTCCCCCAACAGGGTGGCCCGGACCGAACCGGGCTGAGTCCGGCTCAACGGTTCTCGGCCGCGATGGCGCGGTGGTGCTGGATGACCTCGGAGACGATGAAGTTCAGGAACTTCTCCGCGAAGGCCGGGTCCAGGTCGGCGTCCTCGGCGAGCCGGCGCAGGCGCTGGATCTGGGCGGCCTCCCGGCCCGGGTCCGAGGGGGGCAACTCGTGCTCGGCCTTGAGCCGCCCCACCCGCTGGGTGCACTTGAACCGCTCGGCCAGCAGGTAGACGAGCGTGGCGTCCACGTTGTCGATACTGCCGCGGATGGCGTACAGCTCCTCCAGCACGGCAGGGTCTGCGGTGCCCTGCAGGGACGAGGCGTGCGGGTCGTATCCGGCCGACCGGCCGGTCCCGGCGTGGGGCTGCTCACTCATGGTCTCCAGCCTACGGTCAGGCGACGCGTGCGGCGTTGATTGCGGCGTCGATCGTGGACTGGCCGAGCACCCGGCTGCCCTGGTAGAGCACGGCGGTCTGGCCGGGGGCGACCCCCGTGAGCGGTTCGTGGAGCTCGATGAGCCAGGTGGCGTCGTCGGATCCCTCCCCCGCGCCCTCCACCCGGGCGCGCGCCGGGACCGGGTCCCCGTGGGCACGGACCTGGACGTGGCACTCGAACCAGTCACCGGTGGCCTGCTCGGCGAGCGGGGCGCCTGCCCAGGAGGGCCGGATCCCGGTGACCCGGTCCACGGCGAGCATCTCCTTGGACCCGACCACCACGGTGTTGTCCTTGGGCCGGACCTCCAGCACGAAACGCGGTCGTCCGTCCGCGGCGGGCCGGCCGATGCTCAGGCCCTTGCGCTGGCCCACCGTGAAGGCCTGTGCCCCGGGGTGGGAGCCCAGACGCTGGCCCTCCGTGTCGAGGATGTCCCCCTCGGTCATCTCGATGCGCTCGTTCAGCCAGCCGCGGGTGTCCCCGTCCGGGATGAAACAGATGTCATGGGAGTCGGGCTTGGCGGCCACGGAGAGGCCGCGTTCGGCGGCCTCGGCGCGGACCAGGTCCTTGGAGGGGGTGTCCGCCAGCGGGAACATCGAGTGCTCAAGCTGCTGTGCGGTCAGCACGCCGAGCACATAGGACTGGTCCTTGGCCCAGTCGGCCGCGCGGTGCAGCTCCAGGGCGCCGTCCTCGGTGCGCAGCACCTTGGCGTAGTGGCCGGTGCAGACGGCGTCGAAACCCAGGGCGAGTGCCTTCTCCAGCAGGGCGGCGAACTTGATGCGCTCGTTGCAGCGCATGCAGGGGTTCGGGGTCCGGCCGGCGGCGTACTCGGCCACGAAGTCGTCCACCACGTCCTCTTTGAAGCGCTCGGAGAAGTCCCACGTGTAGAAGGGGATGCCGAGTTTCTCGCAGGCGCGCCAAGCGTCCCGGGAGTCCTCGATGGTGCAGCAGCCGCGGGAGCCGGTGCGCAAGGTCCCGGGCATCCGGGACAACGCCAGGTGTACCCCGACCACCTCGTGGCCGGCGTCCACGGCACGTGCTGCGGCGACGGCGGAATCGACTCCCCCGCTCATGGCGGCCAGGACCTTCATACGGTGGGGTTTCCCTTCGGTGTGCTGCTGGACGGTGTGTTGCTGGTCGGTGTGCTGTTGGCCGTCTGGATCGTGGAGGTGTGCCCGGCCATGCCGGCCCGGCGCGCGGAGGCATGGACGTCCGGCAGGACGGCCAACACCTGCTCAACGTCGGCGGCCGTGGAAGTATGCCCGAGGCTGAACCGCTGCACCGACCTGGCCTCCTGCTCGCCCACTCCGAGGGCCAGCAGCACGTGGGACGGACGCGGGACCCCGGCCGAACAGGCGGATCCCGTGGAGGCCTCCACCCCCACCATGTCCAGGCCGAACAGGATCGAGTCCCCCTCGCAGCCCGGGAAGATGAAGTGCACGTTGGCCGGCGAGCGCCGGGTGCCCGCCGGTACCCGCTGCCCCGTCTGGGGATCGTGGTCCTCGGGGCCGGTGAGCCGGGCCTCGGGGATCAGTTCCCGGATCCCCTCGATCAGCCGGTCCCGCAGGGCGCCGAGGCGTTCCCGTTCCCCGTCGAGGTGTGCCCGGGCCTGGGTGGCGGCCGCCGCGAAGGCCTCGATGAGGGCCGCCGGGATGGTGCCGGAGCGGATGTCCCGTTCCTGCCCGCCCCCGTGCTGCACGGGGGTCAGGGTGGCATCGCGGCGCACCAGCAGGGCGCCGACTCCCACGGGCGCACCGAGCTTGTGACCGGTCACCGCCAGGGTGGTGGCGCCCGATGCCTGGAAGTCCACCGGGACGGCCCCCAAGGCCTGCACGGCATCGGTGTGGAAGGGTACCCCGTACTCGGCCGCGATCGCGGCAGCTTCGGCGATGGGCTGGACGGTGCCGATCTCGTTGTTGACCCACATCAGGGTCGCCACGGCGATGGTCTCCGGATCCCGGGACAGGGTCTCGCGCCAGGCCTCCAGGTCCACCATGCCGTCGGCGTGGACCGGGACGAAGTCCAGTCGGGCCCCCTCGTGGGTCTCCAGCCAGGTCGCCGTGTCCAGGATGGCGTGGTGCTCCAGCCCGGTCAGCACGATCCGGTGGCACGCCCCTGCACTGGCGGCCCCGCCGCGTGCTGCCGCGTCCCGGCGGGCCCAGTACAGGCCTTTGAGGGCCAGGTTGTCCGACTCCGTGCCCCCGGAGGTGAAGATGACCTCACTCGGGTGGGCGCCCACGGCGGCAGCGAGTGCGTCTCGAGCGGTCTCCACCCGCAGCTTGGCACCCCGGCCGGACTGGTGCAGCGAGGACTGGTTCCCCACCGTCAGGGAGCTGGAGGTGAACGCCTCCAGTGCCACCGGACGGATGGCCGTGGTGGCGGCGTGGTCCAGGTAGACCCGGTTCCGGGAGGCGGAGGTGCTCATACCTCCAGTGTAGAAGCGATCAACCGGATGGACTCATGTCGCCCCGTCACCCCTCACCCTCACCCAGCACGGCCAGCAGTCCGGGCGCCACGGTGATCGTGGCCGGCAGCCGCCCGAGTGGCTCGCCGTCACCGAACACGACGGTCCCGCTCCCGGGCCCGGCCGGTTCCGGCTCCATCCCCTCGATCCGCACCGAACGTGCCGGCCGGATGGTGACCTCGGGGATCTGGGTGTGCCGGCCGGAGAAGACCCGGGGGAACAGGCGCAGGAACCGGGCGGGATGCATCGGTGGGACGTGGAAGACCTCCAGGATGCCATCGTCCATGCGGGTGCCGGGGGTGACCTCCATCCCGCCACCGATGAACCGGCCGTTCATGACGCACAGCAGGAACGTCGGCCCGGTCGGCCCCGGCACGCCGTCCAACAGCACCCGCAACCCGGCCGGGCGGTACCTCATCAGCTCCGCCAGCACGGCGACCACGTACCGGAGGCTGCCGCGAGGCCACCGCAGACGGTTGGCGGTGGCGTTGACGGCGGCGTCGAAGGCCACGTTCACCCCCGAGACCGCATACCGGACCACGGTCGTGCCGGGGTCCGCCTGCCCGCTGCCCACACCGGTGACACCGTCCAGTGCCCGTAGCTCCACCCGCGCGAGGTCGACTCCTCGCGGCGGGTGTTCCAGCGAGCGCAGGATCCGCTCCGTGGATTCCCGAACGCCCGCGGCTGCCCAGCCCAGCGCCCGCACGGTGTCATTGCCGGTACCGGCCGGGACCACACCCAGCGGGATCCCCGTGCCGGCCAGGACGTTGGCGCTGACGTGCACCATCCCGTCACCGCCCACGACCACCACGGCATCGGGTCCGCGTCCGGGCCAGTGGCGCAGCCGCCGGGTGAGGGCAGCGGCGTACCGCGCGGCCGGCGGGGCCCCGTCGTCACCGGGCACCTGTAAGGTCTCGACGTCGGCCCCACCGCTGCGCAGGCGGGCGGCGGCCTCGGAGCCCGCCCCGGCACCCCGACCGGCACCGGCGGCGGGGTTGATGCACAGCAGCAGGCGGGGAGGGTCGGGACGCGCGCCGCTCATGCGGCGGGGTCGCGATGGTTGACGGTGTCGGCGAACACCGTGAGGTCGGTATTCGGCCGGACCCCCACGGCCTCGAGCCCGGGATGGGTGCAGATCGCCCGGATGAGGTCCGCCGGCCCGGCCACCAGGGTGGAGTCGAGGTCGATCTCACTGGCCAGCGCCCAGGCGCGGTCCCGGGGCCAGGCCAGGTTCGGGGACTGGTACTCGGTGCGGTCCCCGGCCGGGAACATCGGGTGCAGCGCCCGCGGCCACGCCGGATGGCGCAGGCGCGTGCCGTCGTCGGCCACCAGCAGGTACTCCCGGTATCCGCCGCCCACGTCCAGCAGTCCGGTGCCGCGGCGCATCGACCGGGTGGTCTGCGGGCCGAAGGCCGGCGGCATCGGCAGGGAGGAGTGCCGACCACCGGTGGCCTCCACCACGGCTGGCCCGAACAGGGCGGACCCGCCATCCATCCAGCCGCGGCCCGGCCACAGTCCCAGGACCAGGTCCTCCGGCGTGCCGGTGTGGGCCAGGAGCACCTCGGCGAGCGACTCCATCGCCGGCGGGGCCAGTGACCCGGACTCCGGCGGGGCGTATTCCAGGGCCGGATCCCCGGTGGAGTACGAGGTCTCGTCCGCGGCCGCCCGGGCCAGATCCGCCCACTGTGCCGCCGCATGCAACTCGGTCCCCTGGTCCTCAGCCACCCGGCCCCACGTGGTGGTCCCGTAGGCGTGGACGGTGCCGTCGGAGGAACCCGGGTCATCACGGAAATCGGCGAACTCCTCCGGCACCATGCCGAACCCGCGCAGTCTGGCGGCCGTGCCGTCGCGCTCCCAGTCCCGGTGGTGCCAGGGCACCGGGTGGAAGATCCGCGCGATGGCCCCATACGGTGCGGGGTCCCCCACGGGTACGATCGACGCCGCGTGGCCGATGCGCTCCCCCGCCTCCAGCATCCCGGCCACCCAGGCACCCTCGGAGGGGTCGGTGAGCCGTAGTTCCGGGGCGTCCGGCTGGGGTCGGGGTCTGCGCTGCATCTGACTCATGGTGCCATCACGGGGCGCGCACCGCGTGGGAACGTGACCCGGCCGTTCCACGCCGCCCGGCGGTTCCTGCCAGAATGTCTGCAGGCGGACCGGTGGTCCGCTGGCCGCATCCACCCGAGGAGTCCGCCACCGATGCCCCTGGTCGAACCGGAGTTCAAGCACCCGGTCCAGCGCTTCGCGCACCGCACGGTGGACTTCCGCTCGCGCATCCTGGTCATGGCCGTGGTCAACCGCACACCGGATTCCTTCTACGACGACGGTGCCACCTTCGCCCTGGACGCCGCCGTGGGTGCCGCCCGGCAGGCCGCCGAGGAGGGTGCGGACTGGGTGGACGTCGGCGGGGTCCCCTTCTCGCCCGGTCCCGAGCTGCCGGCCCACGAGGAGGCCGAGCGGGTGGCCCCGGTCATCGCCGCGCTGCGCACCGGCGGCGGCCCGGCCGCCACGGCCATCCTCTCTGCGGACACGTTCCAGCCGCTGGTGGCCGAACGCGCCATCGCCGCCGGGGCGGACGTCATCAACGACACCACCGGACTGCACGACCCGGACCTGGGCCGCGTGGTGGCGGCCGGCGGGGCCCATCTGGTGATCACCCACTCCCTGGCCACCCCGCGCAGTCCCGTGCCCTCCCCGTACTACGCGGACGTGGTCATCGAGGTCCGCGACCACCTGATGCGGCGGATCGAGCTGGCCCTGTCCCTCGGTGTCCCGGAGGAGAAGATCATCGTGGATCCAGGCCACGACCTGAACAAGAACACCCTGCACTCCCTGGAGATCACCCGCCACTTCCATGCCTTCGCGACCCTCGGCTTCCCCGCGCTGGCTGCGGTCTCGAACAAGGACTTCATCGGCGAGACGCTGGACCAGCACAAGTCCGCCCGCTTGGCCGGTTCCCTGGCTGCAGCACAGTTCTGCGTGCTGAACGGCGCCCGGATCCTGCGCATGCACCAGGTGGGTCCCGCCGTCTCGACCGTCCGGATGACGGAGGCCATCCTCGGCTGGCGCCAGCCCGTGACCCTGGAGCACAACATGTATGCCGGCAACCGCGCGGCCGACCGCACCGCCGGTTCCGGTGACGGCGCCCGCTGGGACGCCGTGTCCACCACGAGAACGGAAAGGGCCGCCCGATGAGAGCGCTCAAGCACCCCTACCCCTCCGGGCTCCCGAGCCCGGGTCCGGCGTCGGAGCTCACAGATGATGAGCTGGTCGCCTTCTACGCCCCGCCGGCGGACGTCTCGGACCGGCTCTGGGTCCGGTTCAACTTCGTCTGTTCCGCCGACGGAGCCGCCACCCTGGACGGGCTCTCCGGAGGGCTCGGCACCGCGGCGGACCGGCGCCTGTTCGCCCTGCTGCGCCGGCCGGCCGATGTCCTCCTCGTCGGCGCGGGGACCGTCCGCGCCGAAGGGTACGCGGGCGAGTTCGTCTCCGCCGAGGACCGCGCCTGGCGCGAGGCGCGCGGCCTGCCCGGGCATCCGGGACTCGCCGTCGTTAGCGGCTCGCTCGACCTGGATCCGGAGGGCGGGTTCCTGAGCACCGCCCCCGTACGTCCTCTGATCCTCACCACCACCGGGGCCGACTCCGGCCGACGGCGGGCGATCGAGGAGGTCGCGGACGTGGTGGACTGCGGCGAGCACCGGGCCGAACCGGCTCGGATACGCGCCGAGCTGGCCCGGCGGGGCCACCGGCTGGTGCACTCCGAGGGGGGCCCGTCCCTGTTCGGGTCCTTCAGCGCGGCCGGAGAGGCCGATGAGCTGTGCCTGTCCCTGTCCCCGCTGGCGGCCGGCCCCGCGGGGCGCCGCATCATCGGAGGTCCCGAGCCGGCTGAGGCCTCCGCACTGGACCTCGTGGGCCTGCTCGAGGAGGCCGGCGCGCTCTTCCTGCGGTACCGGTTCCGGCATCTGCGGCCCCAGGGTGCCTCCGCCGTGGACGGAGACCCCACCCCGTGAGCCCGGCCGATTTCGGCGGTCGCTCCGCCTACGAGGTCCTCGAGGTGTCCTTCGACGCGGACACCGCACAGCTCAAGGCCGCCTGGCGCCGCGCCGCCCGCCGCACCCACCCGGACTACGGTGGGGACGTCGCCGAGTTCCGGCTGGTCAGCTACGCGTGGGAACTCGTGGGCGATCCGGGATCGCGCCGCGACTACGACCGCGGGTTCAGCACGGCCGGTGCCCGGCGTTCCGGGACGGGCCGGCAGACCGGCGGGCCGTCGTCGGGCCCCGCTGCCTCCTACGCCTCCGCCCCGTCCGCCTCCGCGCGTGCCAGCCGGACCGGCAGGTCCGCGAGCGGGCCCGGGACCATCACCTACGTGCCGCCGCTGGATGACGAGATGGTGCTGGACCTGGCCCGTAGCTCGCAACAGATCCATGGGGCCCCCCGCAAGCGCGGCATCCTGCCGGCCGGACACCGGCTGGTCCGTGAGGCCCGCGCCATCCGGACGATGCAGACCCACGTCTTGGCCTCCCTGCCGGCCACCCGCCTGGTCAACGGACTGCACCTGACCTTCGGACGGCTGAACTCCGGGGCCATCGACCACGTGCTGCTGTGCGGTGACCGGCTGGCGATCATCGGGTCCCTCCAGGTCCCGGACGGGGTCTACCGCTGGGATGGGGCCGAGCTGTGGAAAGGTGACCGCAGGATCTCCCCGCCCTCCCTGGCCCCGGCCATGGTGGCCTTGCAGAGGGCCTTCCCCGATTGCACGATCGGCGGGTTCGTGCTGGTCCTGGGCCCGGATGACAATCCGCATGCCCCCGTGATCCAGCTCGACCGCACCCGCTCGATGCTGGATTCGGAGGCCGGTTTCCTGACCGACCCGCCCGCCCATCCCCTGCAATTCGGCCGCGACGTCAAGATGTTCCTCGGCACCGGATCCCGCTCGGCCACGGTGGACCGGCGTCTGCTGGCGCGGCTGCTCGGCGCCATGTACTGAGCCCGGGCCGGGTGTTCAGCCATCACGCCGGGCCGCGGAACTACCATGGTCGGGTGTCTTCCGCTCCCCCTGCCCCCGGTACCCCCCAGCACGACGGCGGCCCGGCCACCTTCCCGGACAATCCGCACCATGGTGCCCCGCGTTCTCCCGCCCCCGGGTCCCCCGGGTTCCGCATCCTGCTGCACTGTCCGGAGATTCCGGGGAACACCGGCAACATCATCCGGCTGGCCGCCATCACCGGCGCCGAGCTGCACCTGGTGGAACCGGTCGGCTTCGATTTCTCGGATGCCAAGCTGCGCCGTGCCGGGCTGGACTACCACGACCTGGCCGTGATGACGGTGCACGCCGATCTGGAAGCGGCCTTCGAGGCCCTGCTGCCGGCCCGGGTGTTCGCCTTCACCTCAGCGGGCGAGAGCCTGTTCACGGAGGTGGACTACGGTCCCGGTGACGTCCTGATGTTCGGTCGCGAGTCCACCGGCCTGCCCCGGGACGTCCTGGCCGATCCCCGTGTCACCGACCGCGTCCGGCTGCCCATGCAGCCCTCGCGCCGGTCCCTCAATCTGGCGAACTCCGCCTCGATCGCCCTCTACGAGGCCTGGCGCCAGCACGGATTCGCCGGCGGGGCCTGAGCGTTCCGGCGTGCCACCGCCCCACCCCTGATTGCAGTGCGATCACGCTCCGCGTGGCGGCCGGGCCTCGGGCCGTGGCGTTCCTATGCTGGGACCACCATGGAAAAGAACGTCCCCGGTCTCTCCGATCGCACTCCGGCCCCGCATGACGGGTCCGCACCGTCCCCGGGCGCGCGCACTGCGTCGGGCCCTTCGGCGTCCTCGCCGTCGGCTGCGGCTCTCGGCCTGCCCGGCCTCGAGGACCTGCTGATGCTGGCCGGAGAGGGCGACCAGGCCTCCTTCTCCGCGTTCTATGACGCCACGGTGCCGTGGGTCTACGGCATGGCCTCCGCCCTCTTCGCGTCCGCGGCAGACGCCGCGGAGGCCACCGTCCTCACCTTCGTCCGGGCCTGGGACGAGGCCCCGTTCGAACGGTTCGACGAGGACTCCGCCACGGTGCGGCACCGTTCCGTGCTGTGCTGGCTCGAGGTCCTGGCCCATGACACGATGACCCGCCTGGTGCGCGAGGACGCACTGCCGGGGTTCGGGGAGGGGTTGCTGCCGGAGAATGCCGGAGCCTCCGAGGGTGGCCACCGCGAACCCACCACCGTGCTCTCCGTCCTGACCCCGGCACAGTTCGAGGCCTTGGATCTGGCCTGGGCCGGCGGACGCACCTACCGTCAGGTGGCCGAGGAACTGGGCGTGGCCGTTCCCACCGTGAAGTCACGACTGCGGGACGCGGTCCAGCGGATCTCGACGCGCTACCAGGAGAAGTTCCTCGGCCGCTCCGGCAGTGCGGACCCGGTCATGCAGCGCGCCGTCACCCCGGAGATCGCCGCCCGAACGGGCACCACGCGGAACTTCACCTTGAACCTGAGCCAGGACCTGGAGAACGGCTTGGGCAAGGAGTGGGCCGACCTCGCGGCCCTCGATGCCGTCACCGGCTCGGAACGCGAGGAGCTCGACCGCTTCCTGGACCAGCAGGGCCCCGAGTTCACCACCCTGTGGCGGGCCCGGATCGAGGCCGCCCGCCGCACCGTGACGTGGGCCTTCCGCGGGCTGGCGACCGAGCCTCCGTCCGAGCTGCTGGACGAGCTCCTGCACCGGCTGCCGGCACAGGACGTGGGCATGGGACTCGTGGACGGGCTGGGACCATCGGCCGAGCAGGAGGAGGAGACACCGCGCCGACCCGTGAAGAAGTGGATGCTCGTGGTGGCCGGCCTCCTGGTGCTCGCCCTGGGCCTGTGGACCGTGGTGCGGCTGATCATGGGCCCGAACATCGTGGCCGTGGTGGACAAAGCCGAGGACTCCTTCACCACCCAGCAGGTCTCGCTCACCGAGGGCGGTTCCATGCAGGGCCACGTGTCCAAGGACCACGGCATGGCCTACGTGAGCTTTGCCGGCCTGCCGGATCCGGGCGAGGGCCACGTCTTCCAGGTCTGGCTGTTCCCCACCGACGGCTCAGCGCCGAACAGCCTGGGCACCTACACCTTGGAGGATCTCCAGGACCCGGTCACCTTCCGCGGCATCGACCGTTTCCGGGACCTCGTGGTCACCGTTGAGCCCGAGGGAGGCTCCGAGACACCGACGACGGCCTCGCTCGGCAGCGTGAACCTGGTCCACCAGGTGACGCAGGGCCCGATCTACGGTGGTCACCCCAACAGCACGCCCACCCCGTCGACGGATGGGGAACGGGACTAGAAACCGCTGATGGTGCTGGCGTCATTGACGCTCACCAGCTGGAAGGTCTCCACGAATCGGCGCGCGGTACCCGGTGCGCCCACTGCCTCCCCCGTGCCGTGAGCGGTGGACCAGTCACGGTAGAGCTGCTCCATGCCGTCCAGGACGAAGGTCTCCATCCGCTGCACGTCCGGGTGCTGCGAGGCGTGGAACCGCAGTGCCGCCAGCTTCTCCTGCTCGAGCCCGGTCACGTCCACGGCCAGGTTGGACCGCTCCGCGGGGTGGCAGTAGACCATGAGCCACTTCAGGTGGAACGCCTCCAGGCCGCGGGCCGCGAACTCCGGATAGGCGAAGGGGTTCTCGACGGCCGGGTAGCTGGCCCGGACGACGGCCTCCCCGGCGGCCAGGTGGTCCGGGTGCGAGCGCTGCAGCCTGCTCCAGTCCCGCTCCGGGGACATGGTGAACACCGCGTCCGGACGGTGCCGGCGCATCGCCTCCACCACCTTGGCCTGCACGGCGTGGGACGGCTCGAGGTAGCCGTCCCGCTCCCCCAGGTATTCCACGTCCCGCACGCCCAGATGGGCAGCGGCCTCTCGCTGCTCACGGTGCCGGCGCTCGGTCATGGTGTGCTGGCTCTCGGCTTCGAATCCGCCGGCGTCACCATCCGTCATGACCACATAGGTGACCTCCACTCCGGCCCGGGTCAGTCCAGCCACCGTGGCGGCCGCGCCGAAGTCGAGGTCGTCCGGGTGGGCGCCGAAGGCCAGGACCTTCGTCCATCCGTAGTCGGCGGCCAGCTCGGCGGGGGTCATCAAAGGCATCATGCCCTCCATGGTGCCTCGTGTCGCTAGTCCTGGTTGGCATCCGAGACGAAGGTGACGTCCGCCGACTGCTCCTGGCCGTCCCGGGTGAAGTGCACGGTGGCCGTCTCGCCCTCCGCGTACTCACGCACCACGGCGGTCAGGGACTGACTGTCCGCGACCGGCCGATCTCCGACCCCGGTGATGATGTCCCCCTCTTTCAGCCCCGCCTGAGCCGCCGGGGTGTCCTGGACCACCTCGACCACCCGGGCCCCGGCACTGAAGCCACCGGAGGAGGCTGCCTGGCCACCAGCGCTGCTGGCCTCGGCCTCCGGTTCACCACCGGCAGGGTCGGCCGGCTGCGGTGTGACGGAGACCCCGAGGAAGCCGTGGGTGGCCTCACCGTTCTCGATGAGGTCCTGTGCCACCCGCTGGGCGTGGTCGATCGGGATGGAGAAGCCCACCCCGATGTTGCCGGCCGAGTCCGAGCCACCCGCCGCGGAGGCGATGGCCACGTTGATGCCGATCAACCGGCCCTCGGCGTCCACCAGCGCCCCACCCGAGTTCCCCGGGTTGATGGCCGCATCGGTCTGGATCACGTTGATGTAGATCGAACCCTGGGACTGCTGCTGCTGTTCGGGTGCCGGGAAGCCCGGGATCTCGAACTCGGGTGCGCTGCCGTCCCCGCCCTCGCCGCTGTTCTCCGGCACGGCCGAGGACGCCACGGAGATGGTGCGGTTCAGCTTGGAGACGATCCCGTCCGTCACGGTGCCGGACAGACCCAGCGGGGCGCCGATCGCGATGGCCGAGTCGCCGACGTTGAGTTCGGAGGAGTCCCCGGTCTCGATGGGGGTGAGCCCCTCGGCCTCGATCTTGATGACGGCGAGGTCGGATTCAGGGTCCGTGCCGACCACGGTGGCGGTGTGCACCGTGCCGTCGGCCGTCTGGACCGTGACGTCCGCTGAGCCGGTCTGCCCTCCCAGGGTCACCACGTGGGTGTTCGTCAGGATGTGGCCCTCCTGGTCCAGGATCACGCCGGATCCGGAACCGGCGGCCTGGCCGTCCGTGACGGAGATCGTCACCACGGAGGGGGCCGCCTTGGCGGCCGCGGCGGTGACGGCGGTGGCGTCCTCGGAGCGGTTGATCTCCAGTCCGTGCCCCTGTTCCTGGACGGATCCGGTCCCGGCCCGGCCGGCGTCGTCACCGGTGGCCGCATTGACCCCGGCCGCCACACCGCCCCCCGCGAGGCCCGCGAGGAGCATGCCGGCGATGAGGGTGCCCACGCCGACGGTGCGGCGCTTCGCCCCGGTGGGCCCGGTGCCGGCCGGCGACGGCCGGGTGGGGCCGGGCTGGCTGAACGGGCCGGGCCGGCTGTCAGGTGTCGGCGCTCCGGAGGCATCAGTGTGCGGCAGCGACTGGGTCTGGTCCACCGGGTAGGGGTTCCGGCTGGCAGAGACGTGCGCGGACGCGGGAGGACCCTCCGGACGCGGTGGCACGGACCTCACACCGCCCTCTGGCCCACCGGCGCTCCCGGCACTCCCGGCGCCTTCGGTGCCGCCGGTGCTGCCGTCTCCCCGGGTGTCCGGGTAGTCCTCGTCATGCATGATGCTCGTCCTTTCCTGCCCTGCACCGCAGTGGTGCTGGCCCGTGCTGCAGGGTCCATCTTTCCGCGTTTAGCTGTTTGGTGGGAGCACGTTGGCTGACAGGATCCTGAAAGGATGCTCCGTGGTTCACCCCCGGCGTACTCCAGCACCCGGCAGTTCATGGCGAACGTCGCCGAGCGCCCCATAGACTTCTCACCAGAGCCACCGTCCCACGTGTACCCCCAGAAGGGTGATCCATGAAGTCTCAGGCCCACGCGGTCCCATCCCGCCGTCTCTCTCCCGCCGTCCTGGTCACGAGTGCGCTGGCGGCCTCCGGGCTGGTCATGGTCTGCGGCGTGGCGCTGGCGGACGCGGCCCGGGCCGAGGCGCCTGTGGACATCCCGCCGGGCACCTTCGTGGTGGATGAGGCCCAGGTGCTGACCTCCGCGCAGGAGCAGGAGATCACCCAGGCCATCAACGAGCTGCGCACCGAGGAGGGACAGAACCTCTTCGTGGTGTATGTGGATGAGTTCACGGATGAGTCCGGACAGCCGATGGACCGCAGTGCATGGCTCACGGACGTCGCCACGGCCAAGGACCTGGGCTCCACCGATTCCATCCTCGCCGTAGCGGTTGATACCCGCTCCTACGCATACTCCGCCACCCAGGCCAACAACATCGCCCCGCTGACGGGGGACATCATCAATGAGTACATCGTCCCCGAACTGCCCGCGGTCGGTGAGGACGACTGGGAGCGCGCCGCGCTGGCCACGGTAGCCGGCGTCGAGGATGCCGCCGACGGCCGGGTCAACGGTCCCGATGCGGGCGGTGGGGCCGGCGGGTGGATCGCCGGTGGCGTTGTGGTGGTCGCCCTGGCCGGCGGCGGATACGCCCTGATGCGTCGGAACAAGACCAAAGCCGCCCAGCAGGGTCAGTCCGCCCGCGGGGCGCAGGGACCGAAGGACCCCCTGGACGAGATGTCGGTCGAGGACTTGCGCACCAAGGCCGGATCCATGCTGATCGGTGCCGACGATGCGATCCGGTCCTCGGAACAGGAGGTCGGCTTCGCCCTCGCCTCCTACGGCGAGGACTCGGTGCGCACCTTCGTCAAGGACATCGAGACCGCCAAGGACCACCTGCGGGAGTCCTTCAAGCTGCAGAACCAGCTCGATGACCACATCCCGGACACCGAGGCGCAACAGCGCAGCTGGCTCAAGGACATCATCGCGCGCTGCACGGCGGTCAACGAGACGCTCTCCGCCCATGCGGCGGAGTTCGACAAGCTCCGCGATCTGGAGAAGGACGCCGGCCCGGCCCTGCAGTCCCTGAACACCCGGGCCGACGAGGTGGCACTCACCGTGGCCCAGGCCGAGCAGACGCTCGTGGACCTGCATGCCCGGTACGCGGACATCGCCCTGGCGGAGGTCACCGACAACGCCACGCAGGCGCGCGAACGCCTGGAGTTCGTCCGGGCCGCCGCCCAGAAGGCCGAGCAGTCCCTCGCAGCCTCGGACCCGTCCACGGCAGTGCTGGCGATCCGGGCCGGCGAGGAGGGCGTGGCCCAGACCGCCACGCTGGTGGAGGCCGTGGGCAAGGCCCAACGGAACCTCGAGAGCGCCCTGGAGAACCTGCAGACCGGTGTCAACCAGTCCCAGCAGGATCTCGCGCAGGCCCAGGCCCTCGTGGCCGCCGGCCAGCACCCGGAACTCGCAGGACCCGCCGCCGGCATGGAGCAGACCCTCACCCGGGTCAGGTCCGAGATCGCCTCGGGCCGGCCCGCCCCCTTCCGCCTGCTGCAGTCGCTGGAGCAGGCCCACCGGCAATTGGACGCACCGCTCTCCGGCATCCGCGACCGGCAGGAGCAGGAGCGCCGCGCCGCGTCCTCCCTGCAGTCCGCCATCCTGCAGGCGCAGGCCCAGATCGACGGCACTCAGGACTACATCGCCGCCCGCCGCGGTGCCGTGGGCAGCCAGGCCCGTACCAAGCTGGCCGAGGCCGAGCGCACCCTGCAGGAAGCGGCCCGGCTCTCCGGCCAGGACCCCGTGACCGCCCTGAACATGGCCCACCAGTCCAGCTCCCTGGCGGACCGGGCCAGCCAGTTGGCCCAGCAGGACCTCAACCAGTGGGGCGGCGGCTATGCAGGCGCCGGTGCCGGCTACGGCGGTCGCGGGGGCTACGGTGGCGGCCGGGGTGGCGGCTTCGGCTCCGGCCTCGGCGGGGCCATCCTCGGCGGCATCCTGATGGGTGGCATCCTCGGCGGGGACGGTGACCACGGCGACTGGGGCGGCGGCGGCTTCGGTGGCTTCGGCGGTGGCGGTGGCCTCGGCGGCGGCGACTTCGGCGGCGGTGGCCTCGGGGACATCGGCGGCGGTAGTTTCTAGGGGTATGAGAGAAGTTTCCGGCGCCGCGAGGCGCCGGAGCCCAACGCCCGTCAAGCGGGGCACGGGAGACGGAGCTCCGGAAAACCCGGGGCCCTCAGGAATGAGCGGAAGGCGACATCGTGGTAAAGCAGTCCATTTTCGGCCGAATTGCAACCCTGGCCAAGGCCAACATCAACTCGATGCTGGACAAGGCCGAAGACCCGCAGAAGATGCTGGACCAGATGGTCCGCGACTACACCAACAGCATCTCCGAGGCTGAGGCCGCCGTGGCCCAGACCATCGGCAACCTGCGGATGATCCAGGACGACTACAACGAGGACCTGGACGCCTCCAAGAGCTGGGGCCAGAAGGCCCTGGCCGCATCCGGCAAGGCGGACCAGTTCCGCTCCTCCGGTGACACCGCCTCCGCGGACAAGTTCGACAACCTCGCCAAGGTCGCCATCGAGCGGCAGATGGATGCCGAGAAGTCCGCCAAGGCCGCCGAGCCGACCATCGCCTCGCAGACCGAGATCGTGGACAAGCTCAAGGACGGCTTGGACAAGATGAACGACAAGCGCCGCCAGCTGGTCTCCAAGCGTGACGAGCTGACCGCCCGCGCCAAGTCCGCCCAGGCCCAGTCCGCCGTGCATGACGCCGTGAAGTCCATCGACATCATGGACCCCTCCTCCGAGGTCAACCGCTTCGAGGAGAAGGTCCGCCGCGAGGAGGCCCGCGTGCGGGGCCAGAACGAGCTGGCAGCGTCCTCCCTGGACGCCCAGTTCGAGTCCCTCGAGGACTTGGGCGAGCAGACCGAGGTCGAGGCCCGCCTGGCCGCCCTGAAGGCCGGCGGCACCCCCTCCCTCACCGCCGGCGACGCCCCCGCCGGGGAATCCGAGCTGGACTACAGCGAGGGTGCGAACACCAGCAACTGATGCCGGCGCCCGTCAGGGCGTACGGCGTGGCCCACGACGACGGCCCCCCACCTTCCGGTCCATCTGCGGTTCCCGCAGGTCCCCACGGAAGGTGGGGGGCCGTCGTCTGTTCCCGGGTGTGGCCTTCTGATGTCGACCTGATGGCGACGGAAATCGCCGGGTTCCTGCTGGGGACAGCAGAAAACCCCCGAACCAATGGTTCGGGGGTTTTCCCTCTTCGTTGCGGGGGCAAGATTTGAACTTGCGACCTCCGGGTTATGAGCCCGGCGAGCTACCGAACTGCTCCACCCCGCGGCGACTCATATGACTATACGCAGGTCCTGGCGGAACACCAAATCGACGTCCCTGTGGCGTTCCCCACGTGGCCGTCCGGGGGCTACCGGACGGCCGCGTGGGGTTCACCGTGGCCCCGTGGGACCTCTCAGTCTCAGCCCTCAGTGCCTTCGGACGGCTGCCCGGAGCCGCCCTCACCGTCTGCCGGGGCCGGAGCCTCGGCCTCTGCGTCCGCGCTGGCTTCGCCACGGATGGCGTCGTCCGCCGCGGTGGCGCGGGACAGGGCGTCGTTGAGCTGGTTCTGGGCCTCACCGTAGGCGGCCCAGTCACCGGCGGCCATGGCCTCCTCCGAGGCCTGGATGGCTGCGCTGGCTTCCTCGAGTGCCTGACCCAGCTTCTCCTGCTCACTCCGGGTCTCGGGGACGTTCGGCTGGGAGCCCGGCTCGTCCGCGTCGTCGCCGCTCGTTGGGTCCTGTCCGTCCGCCGTCGAGGCACCCGAGTCGCCCTCGAACACCTGGTCCAGTGCCTCCTGGAGGGTGTTGGCGAAGCCGACCTCGTCACCGAAGGAGACGAGGACCTTGCGCAGCGTCGGGTAGGACGTGGGACCCGTCGACTGGATGTAGACGGGCTGGACGTACAGGATCCCCTCGGCCACCGGCAGCGTGATGAGGTTGCCGTTAATGACCTCCGAAGCACCCTGGCGCAGCAGGTTCAGCTCCTGTGAGACCTGGGCGTTGGAGTCGAAGTTCGCCTGGGCCTGGCCCGGTCCCGGGATGGCCGTCTGGCGTGGCAGCTCCAACAGTTGCAGGTGCCCGTAGTCCTCCGATTTCACCCCGTCCTCACCGGTGCTCGCATCACCGTTCGCGGACAGGAACCCGTACAGCACGTTGCGCTGCTGGGCCCCCTGCGTGAGCTGCGGGATATAGGTGTTCGTCAGGGAGAACGCCGGCTCGTCCTTACCGGGCATGCGCAGGGACATGTAGTACGGCGGCTGCTTGACCGTGTCGTCATCCTGGGTGGGATCCACCGGCACGGACCAGGCGTCGTTGTTCTCGTAGAAGTCGACCGGGTTGGTCACGTGGTAGCGGCCCAGCAGCTCGCGCTGGACCTTGAACATGTCCTCCGGATAGCGGACGTGGTCCATCAACTCGGAGCTCATCTCGGAGTACGGCTTCAGGGAGCTCGGGTAGACCTTCTGCCAGGCCTTCAGCAGCGGATCCTCCTCGTCCCACGCGTAGAGGGTCACCGTGCCGTCATAGGCGTCCACGGTGGCCTTGACCGAGTTCCGGATGTAGTTGACCTGGCCGGTCAGGTTGGCCGTGGCGTCCGTGTTCAGGGCGTCCCGGGTGGCCGAGTCCAGCTGCTGGCCGGTCGAGTACGGGAAGTCGTTGGAGGTGGTGTAACCCTCCACGATCCACTGCACGCGGTCCCCGACGATCGCCGGGTAGGCGTTGGAGTCCACGGTCAGGTAGGGGGCGATCTTCTGGACGCGCTCCAAGGGGTTGCGGTCGTAGAGGATCTGCGACTCGTCATTCACGTCCGAGGACAGCAGGATCTCCGTGGAACCGAACTTGATGGCGTAGACCAGCTGGTTGAAGAAGCTGCCCACCGCCGGTCCACCGTCACCGGCGAAGGTGTAGGTGGTGTCCTGGTCGCTCGAGGCGTCCTGCGGACGGTCGCGCTCACGTTCCGGGGCGCCCTCGGCGGCACCGACGATCGAGTAGCTCGGCGAGTTCATACCGAAGTAGATGCGCGGCTCGTAGGTCTCGTCGCTGCCCAGCTCACCGGAGGTGGGGATGCCGGAGAGCAGGAAGGACGGGCGCCCGCCCGCAGCCACCTCGGAGGCGTCCGCAGCGACCAGGCCGTAGCCGTGGGTGTACGTGATGTGCTGGTTCACCCACGAGGAGGTGGGGTCCACATTGATGTCACGCACGGAGATGACGGTGTCCTGCTTCTGTCCGTCCACCTCGTAGCGGTCCACGTGCAGGGTCTCCGGGAAGCCGTAGTAGGGCCGGAACTGCTGGAGCTGGCCGAAGGTGCGGGAGAGCAGGTTCGGGTCCATCAGGCGGATGTTCTCGGTGTTGGCCGACTCCTCCGCGAGGCTGCCGGCCTCGGCCGTCGTCTCGCCGGCGTAGTTGGTGGACTCGACGTCCGCGAGCCCGTAGGCCTCACGCGTGTGTTCGATGTTGCGGTTGATGTAGTCCTGTTCCAGCGTCACCTCGGACGGCTTGACCTGGTACTCCTGGATCAGGAACGGGTAGGCGGCACCGGCGACGATCGCGGCGATCACCAGGCCGGCGGCGCCGACCAGGGAGATCCGCCACCGGCCGGTGATGGCGGTGACGATGAAGAGGAGGGCCACCAGGGCGGCGGCCACGGCGAGGATGGTGGAGGTCGGGATCACGGCGTTGACGTCCGTGTACATGGCACCGGCCCAGTCACCGTCCTGCGATTGCAGGGTCCGGTAGCGGTTCAGCCAGTAATTGCCGGCCTGCAGCACCAGGAACAGCGCCACGAAGACGCCGAGGTGCACGCGGGAGGCGTTCTCGATGACCAGCCCGCCCTGCTCCTTCACCCGGACGCTGCCGTACAGGTAGTGCACCAGCAGACCGGCGATCCCGGCGATCAGCACCACGGAGATGAGGAATCCGATGATCAGGCCGAAGAACGGCAGGCTGGCCATGTAGAACATGTAGTCCAGCCCGAACTCGGGGTCGACCTTGCCATAGGGTTCCTGGTTGAAGAACAGCAGGACGTCCTGCCACCCGTTCATGGCCGCGGAACCGGCGAAGAAGCCGATGACCGCGGGGATGCCGATGAACACCAGCCGGCGCATCGGCTCCAGCTGTTTCTGGTACTGCGCCAGGGAATCCCTGGTCTGGCTCTGCAGGTTCTTCGGACGCGCACGCCAGGCCAGCCACATGGACAGCCAGACGGCCACGCCCATCAGGACGCCGGCGAGGCCGAACAGTGCGGCACGGGTCCAGATCTCCGTCCAGAACACCTCGGAGAACTCCACCTGGTTGTACCAGAGCACGTCCGCGTAGACGCCGGCGAAGAACATGAACACCACCACGAGTACCGCCAGTGCCACGATGGTGAGCACGAGCGCAGACGGCCGGCGGGAACCGGTACCGCCGGCCGAGGACCCACCACCGGGCCGGGCCGGCTGGCCTGGCTGCCCCGGTCCGCCGGGACGTCCGGGCCCGCCCGGGCCACCCTGGCCTCCGGACCCGCCGCCGAAGAGGCCGCCGGAGCCCCCCGCCCCGCGGTCATTGCCGCGGCCCTCGTCTGAGCCTCCGAAGAGACCCCCAAATCCTTGTCCGAAACTCACGTGTCCTTGCCCCTCTGCGCCCTCGCGCCGATCGTGTCCTGAACTGTGCTGGCGGCACTGGCTGTCCGCCGAAGTCTGTTGAGCCGTCCCGGTGGCCGTTCCCACAGGACCGTGCCACGCCCGGCCCGGTGCGGGGTGGGTCCCCGGGGGGTCCGGATCAGCCGCATGTCGGCACCTGTGGCGTCCCGCCGCTTCCCACGGCCTCGACGGCCGATCGCGCCTGGCCGAGGGTGGCCACCGAGTACACCGTGATCCCGTCCGGGACGCGGCCGGTCAGCTCGGCGCAGTTGCCCTCCGGGGCGAGGAACACCTCGGCCCCGCCGTCGGCTGCTCCGGAGACCTTCTGCACGATGCCGCCGATCTCCCCGACCGTGCCATCCGGGTCGATGGTCCCCGTGCCGGCGAGGTGCCGCCCGCCGGCCATCGGGCCCGGGGTCAGTTCGTCGATGATCCCGAGGGCGAACATCATGCCGGCGCTCGGCCCTCCCACGTTCTCCAGGGTGACGGTGACGTCCAGCGGGAACTCGAAGTCCGAATCGAGGTAGACACCCATGAGCCACTCCCCCTCGGCGCCCGGGTAGACGGGGACATCGACCGCGAGCTCCTCGCCGTCCCGGATGATGCCCAGCTCGACGGCCTCGCCGCCGGAGGCGTTGAGCCGGCCCTTCAACCCCTCCAGGCCGGTCACCTCCATGCCGTCCGCCGTCACCAGCTGGTCCTTCGGCTTCAGCAGGCTGGTGGCCTGTGACTCTGCGGTGAATCCCGCAACGAACAGGGTCTGCCGGTAGTCGATCCCCAGGTTCTCCAAGGCGGCGGCCACGGCCCAGCTCTGCGAGGTGGCCATGGCCTCCGTGTTCTGGGCGGTGACCTCGTCCGAGGTGGTGCCGGAGGGGTAGACGAGCTCCTGCGGGATCACGGCCTCGGTTGGAAGGGCCCAACTGCGGACCACGTCCAGGAACGTGGTCCAGCCGGTCGGTGCACCGGACACGTACACGGTCGTCAGATCCAGGTGGCCCTCGGTGGGGTAGGTCTCGGCCCCGTTGACGGTGATGACCGGCTCACCGTCGTACTCACCGATGGTGTTGAACGTGGGGCCGGGGGACTCGATGATGTAGGGGCTGGGCAACGCCACGGCGGTGAGGGTCAGCAGGCCCGCCAGGGCACCGCTCACGGTGGTGATGCGCCGGCGACGGCGGCTCGCACGCGTCCGGCGGTTCCAGACGGCGAGGTCGGTGGGTGGCTGGGTCCCGGGTGCCTCCCCCGGTGCGTCCGGGGTCGCGGAACCGGGCGCAGCCGACGCTGCCTTCGGCTGGTGTCCGCTCTCTGACACGTCAGGGCACCCGTCTTCACAAAAAACTGCCCCGGTTCGGTCCACCGTCCAGCGGGCAGAGGCGTACGGCCCGACTGACTGGGCCGTTCTGGTCTCGTACCATTCTACGGGCTCCGCGTCAGACACCGGGACCGGCCGCTGTGCGCCCAGAGTGAACCGGCGGACCCGCTGCGGACATGGGCATCATGCGCCGATACGCTGGGGTGCATGACGAATCCCCCGACCGGCCCTGGTTCCCCCGACGGCGACGACGCGCTGTCCGAGATGCTCCGCCGCATGTTCGGCGCGAACGCCCCCGACCCCGAGGAGTTGCGCCGCGCCCTCGGAGGGATGGGCGGGGCTGCCGGCGGCACGGGCGGGCTGCCGTTCGACCCCTCGCAGCTGGACCCGGCCATGATGTCGCAGATGATGCAGCAGTTCCAGGCCATGATGCAGTCCTCCCCCGAGGACGGGCCCGTGAACTGGAAGCTGGCCAGGCAGTCCGCCCGGCAGGCGGCCGCCGGCCAGGATCCCACGGTCGGCACCTTCGCCCGGCGCGAGATCGACGAGGCCCTGCGGTTGGCCGAGCTGTGGCTGGACGGAGCCACTGAGATCGAGACCACCGGACTGCTCGGCAAGGCCTGGTCCCGCGCCGAGTGGGTGGAGGCCTCCATGGACACCTGGCAGCGCTTCACCGAACCCGTGGCCGTCTCCATGTCAGAGGCCATGACCCGGGCCATGAAGGACCAGTTGCCGGGCCAGCTCCCGGAGGAGATGCAGGGCATGCAGGGCATGCTGGAGGGGTTGCAGCCGATGCTGCAGAACATGGGGGGCACCATGTTCGGCCTCCAGCTGGGGCACGCCGTGGGTGCCCTCGCCCAGGAGGTGCTCTCCGGCACGGATTCCGGTTTCCCGGTGGCCGGCCACCAGTTGGCCATGGTCCCGGTGAACATCGAGGAGTTCGGCGACGGCCTCGAGGTGCCGGACGAGCAGATCCGCATCTACCTGGCTCTGCGCGAGGTGGCCCGCATGCGGCTGTTCATACATTCGCCCTGGTTGGAACGGGACCTGTACGCGGCGATCGAGCAGTACGCCGCCGGTGTGCACATCGACATGTCAAAGATCGAGGACGCGGCCCGAGAGATCGACCCGTCCGACCCGGAGTCCATGCAGGCGGCCTTCGCCGGGGCCTCCTTCATCCCCGAGCCCACGGGCACCCAGAGGGCGGCCCTGGATCGGCTGGAGCTGACCCTGGCCCTGATCGAGGGCTGGGTGGACGTGGTGGTCACCCAGGCCGCCCAGCCCCTGGACGCCGCGAACGCCCTCCGCGAGACCATCAACCGGCGCCGTGCCACCGGTGGCCCCGCCGAGCACGCCTTCGGCACCCTGGTGGGTCTGGATCTGAGGCCACGCCGGCTGCGTGAGGCCGCCACCCTGTGGGAGAGGATCGGTGAGTCCCAAGGTCACGAGTACCGGGATGCCATCTGGCGGCATCCAGACCTGCAGCCGACGGCCGAAGACCTCGACGACCCGGATGGTTATGTGAGCCGCCGTCAGGCCCGCGAGCAGGCATCCGCCGGGCTGGACGACGAGTTGCGCAAGCTGCTGGACGGTGGCTTCGACGGCGGTACGCCGGACGAGGAGAAGCCCGGCGAGGAGAAGCCGGACGGGCAGAAGTAGACCGCCACAGGCTCAGACGGTCTACGCCTCCTTCTCCTGATCGGCCTCCGGGCCTACCTCGTCTGCACCGGACATCCCGCGGCCCGTCGCGTGGCTCACCCCGTTGAGGAAGGCCATCGCCTCCTGCTGCCGTGGATACCGGTTGGCCATCGCGTGGAACGCGGCGGAGTGGTCCCCATGCCTCAGGTGCACGAGTTCGTGCACCAGGACCCCGTCCAGCACCCACCCGGGCATGGCCGCCACCTCGGAGGAGATCCTGATGCGTCCCGTGCTCGGGGTGCAGGAACCCCACCGGCGCTGCTGACGGGTGGACCACACCACCTCGAGCGGGTCCACCTCACCGTCCAGCCACGTGGTGGCCAGCGCGCGGGCCCGGGCCAAGAGCTCGGTGTCCGCAGCCGGCCCGTTCGGCTGGCGCGAGGCGACCTTGGTGAGCATCTTGCGCGCCCAGTCCCGTTCGGCCTCCGGGTCCAGCCCCATCGGCACGGACACCTGGACGATCCCGTCCCGCCAGGCGGCGGAGACCGTTCGGGTCCGCCGCGAGGACCGCACGATCCGCACCGTGGTGCCGTCGATCTGGAGGTCCTCGGTCTCCCGCACGGTCCGGGCAGTGGCCCGACGTCGGCCGGTCCCGGTGGTGCGATGGCCGGCGGCTCGGGAGGCCGGCCGGTGAGTGCTCGGCGGACCATCGGTCCATGAAGAGGTCATGGTCCCATTCTGCCGCCGACACCGGCGGGCGCGGGAACCGCCTCCGCCACCGTTGTGGATATCCGTGCCAGGCGGACTCCTGCCGGTCGATCCTGTGGATAACCCCGGTGGCCCGTGACCCCACGATGCCACGATGGTCACGGCGGCCCGCACCGGCCGCGGTCATCCTGCCCAGAGAGGATCCCGATGCGTCTTGACCCCGGGCTCACCGTGCTCCAGATCACCGAGGACACCGTCCAGATCGGTTCCGGCACCCGTTCGACCCAGCTCTCCGGCTGCACTCCGGGGGCTGTGGGCTATCTCGGCGACCTGGCGAAAGGTATCCCGGATGGTCATGAGGCGGAGGCGGCCCGCCACCGTGGCATGGACCCCGCCGAGGCGCGCCGGCTGGAGGCGTCTATCGCGGACTTCCTGCGCCGGCACGAACGGCCCGGCTCCTCCGGGGCAGGCCACGCATCCGATGTGCTGGCTGACGACCTGGCGCTGGCCCTGGCCCTCGACGCCGCGCCCCAGTCCGGGGCAGAGGACTCCGGCACCAGGGCCACCGACGCCACCGAGCGGATGGCGCACGTCATGGCGTCCCGTCAGGGCCTCCACGTGCAGGTGCTCGGGCTCGGCCGCACCGGCGCCACCGTCGCGCGGGTGTTGGCAGCCTCCGGCGTCGGCCGCCTGGCCCTGTGGGACCACGAGGAGGTGACGGTGGCGGATCTGGGGACCGGGTTCCTGACCTCGGACCTGGGCCGTCACCGGGCCATCGCCCTGTCCCACCGGCTGGACGACTCAGGGCTGGACGCCGTGATCCTGCCCCTCACCTCCCCCGCCCGTCCGCGTCCCGGTGGCACCCTCACGGTGTCGGTGACCCGGGGCGCCGCTGATGACGACTACATCGCCCTGGCCAGTGCCGCCGACCATCCGGTCCTGCCGGTCGTGATGAGGGACGATGACGCCGTCATCGGTCCCTGGCTGATGCCCGGTCTCGGTGGGTGCCCGCTGTGCTGGGATCTCGCGGCCCGGGCGGCGGACCCCCTGCGGGTCCGCCGCGCCACCGCCCTGAGCGGACAGCAGGCCGGCTGCGAGGACGTGGGATTGGCGACGGCGGCCGGGGCCCTGGCCGCCCGGCAGGTCGTGCGCTGGGCCGAGACGGGAACCGTGGACGCGGGCTCGGTCCTGCATCTGCACGGTGACGGCAGTCGGGTGGAGACGCTCGCGGTGGCCGCACATCCGGACTGCGGTTGCGGACCGGCCGGGGCGGCACGGTGACCGGGGAGGGAAGGGTCAGGCGGTCGGCGTACCGTTGATGAGTTCCAGGACGTCCGCACCGTATTTCTCCAGCTTGGACTTCCCCACCCCGGGGATGCGCAGCAACTCGGGCGGGGACTTCGGCTCGGCCTCGGCGATGGCCACGAGCGTGGCATCCGTGAAGATCACGAAGGCCGGCATGGACGCCGCCTGGGAGGTGGTCAGCCGCCAGGCCTTGAGGTTCTCGAACAAACCCTCGTCATAAGTCGGCGGGCAGTCCACGCAGCGGCCGGTCTTACGTTCCGCCCCGGTCTCCAGGGTCTTTCCGCAGGTTCGGCACTGCACCGGGTGGTTGCGTTTCCGACCCGAGCCGCGCCCACCGGGACGGCCTGCGCCGGAGGTGCTGGGCCGGCGTCGGGCCGCTCCGCCCTGGGCCCCGTGCCGGGAATCCGCCTCCGGGTCCAGCGAGTCCAGGAAGCGGGAGGGCTTGCGGGTGGACCGGCCGCCGGTGCCGCGGGCCAGGGTCCAGGAGAGGAACAGCCGCAGCCGGGCGCGGGTGATGCCCACATAGAGCAGTCGGCGCTCCTCATCGATGTCCTCCTGCGTGTCCGCGAAGCTGATCGGCATCAGCCCCTCGGACAGCCCGACGAGGAACACGGCGTCCCATTCCAGGCCTTTGGCGGAGTGCAGGGAGGCCAGGGTGATGCCCTGCACGGTGGGGGCATGCTGGCTGGCGGCCCGCTCGTCCAGTTCCGCCACGAGGTCCGTGAGCGTGAACTGGTCGCCGCGGGTGGCCGCGAGCTCCTCGGACAGGGCGACCAGCGCGTTGAGGGACTCCCACTTCTCCCGCGTGGCGCCGGAGACCTTCGGAGCCTCGTCGGCGTAGCCGAGGGAGGCGAGCACATCCTTGACCCGGCCGGGGACCTGGTCGCCCACCACGTCCTGGGCGGATCGTGCGGCGGCGCGGAGCTGGAGGATCCCGTCCCGGACCTCACGCCGGGAGAAGAACCGCTCGCCCCCGCGCAGCTGGTAGCTGATGCCTGCCGCCGTGCACGCCGACTCCAGTGCCTGTGACTGCCCGTTGGTGCGGAACAGCACCGCGATCTCGGCGGCTTGGATGCCTTCCGCGAGCAGCTGCTGCACCTGGGTGGCCACCCAACCGGCCTCCGCCTCGTCATCCGTGCATTCGGCGAAGACCGGAGCCGGGCCGTGGTCCCGCTGGGAGAGCAGTTCCAGCGGCTCGGCCCAGCGTGGCATCGGCCCGCGGGTGCCGTCCGGGCCCGGGACCGGGACCCGCTGCCGGGTGCGCTCCGCGAGCAGCCGGTTGGCCAGGTCCACGATCTCGGGGGTGGACCGGTAGTCCCGGACCAGCTTGACCAGCGTGGCGTCCGGGTGCTGCTGGCGGAAATCGAGCAGGAAGCGCGAGGTCGCGCCGGTGAAGGAGTAGATGGTCTGGGAGGCGTCTCCCACCACGCAGAGCTCGTTGCGGCCGCCGAGCCAGAGGTCGAGCAGCCGGTGCTGCAGCGGGGAGACATCCTGATACTCGTCCACGATGAAGACGCGGTACTGGTCCCGGATCTGGGCCGCGATCTTCGGTTCGGTCTCCAGGATGCCGACCATGATCAGCAGGACATCCTCGAAGTCGATGAGGTTCCGGTCCGTCTTGACGTCCTCGTACCCCTGGAACAGCCGGGCCACGCCATTGGCGTCCCAGCCGACGGGCATCTGTCGGTCGGCCGCCGCCGCGGCGTACGAATCCGGGGTGCGCATGGAGACCTTGGCCCATTCGACCTCCCCCGCGAGGTCCCGCAGGGCGGCCCGGTCCGTGGTGGTGCGCAGCCGACGGGCGGCCTCGGCGAGGAGGTTGACCTTGTGGTCCACCAGCTCGGGCACGGCCCCGCCCACCGCCTGCGGCCAGAAGAACTGCAACTGCCGCAGGGCGGCGGAGTGGAAGGTGCGGGCCTGCACGCCATGGGCGCCCAGGTCCCGCAACCGGGTGCGCATCTCGGCGGCCGCCCGGGCGGTGAAGGTCAGGGCCAGCGTCCGGTGCGGGTCGTACACCCCGGTCTGCACCCCGTAGGCGATGCGGTGGGTGATGGCCCGGGTCTTGCCCGTGCCAGCACCGGCGAGGATGCACACCGGCCCGTTCAGGGCGGTGGCGGCCTGGCGTTGTTCGGCGTCCAGGCCGGTCAGGATATCAGTAGTCGTCTCGGTCACAGCGCTCCGGTGGATGGTGTCAGTTCTGCAGGGTGCGTGGCTCGGGCAGCGCCCCGCCAAACCAGTGTTCGATCAGGGCCCGGGAGATGGAGGCGGACCCGGGAAGGGTGATCTCCCCGCCGTCCACGGCTTCCGCCAGCTCCTGGCGGGAGAACCACCGCACGTGGGCGACTTCCTCCCGGTCCGCCGCCGCATCCTCGGGGTGGTCCGTGACGGCGGTATAACCGAGCATCAGGGACTGCGGGAACGGCCACGGCTGGGACCCGAGATAGACCGGCGAATGGACCGTGAGGTTGGACTCCTCATGGATCTCCCGGACCACGGCCGCCTCCAGGGACTCGCCCGGTTCCACGAATCCCGCGAGCGTGGAGTACATCCGCGGCCCCCAGGCGACGTTGTTGCCCAGCAGCACCCGGTCCTCGTGGTCGGTCACCGTGACGATGATGGCGGGGTCTGTGCGGGGGAAGTGCTCGGAGCGGTCCCGGGGGCAGACCCGGACCCACCCGGACTGGGTGATCTCCGTGGGCGTGCCGCACCGGGGGCAGTGTGTGTGCACGGCGTGCCAGTTGGCGATCGCCACGGCTTCGACGAAGACTCCGGCGTCCCGGTCCGTCAGGGCCGCTGCCACGTCCCTCAGCCCCACCCAGGCCACGTCCTCCGGGCTGGGCACGGGTCGACCCCCGGCCTCGCCCCCGTCGAGGGAGGGATGATCCGGGGAGACCAGCAGGATCAGTTCCGCCGGGGGCCCGGACTCGGGCGCCGGCCCAGCCGTGGACCGCCCCAGATAGACCGCACCATCCGGCAGCTCGCCCGACGGCCGGGTCAGGACCAGCTGTCCGCCCAGGACCGGCGCGCGACCCCCACTGACCCACAGCACCCGGGTCTCGTCCCGGGTCCAGACCTGCTCCAGCCAGCCCTCGCGGGCCCGGACCTCACAACCGCGGTCCACATCCTCGCGGGCCAGGGGCAGTCGCCCGAGGGCGGGAAGGATCTCTTCAGGGGTGCGCATGTCTCCACGGTACCGCTCGTTCCGGACACCGTTCCCTCCGGCCGGCGCATCCTGTGGACGGCCGGGTCCACCCGCCCGGACCCGTCATGGTCCGGAACATTCGGCGACTCGCCGCGCCCGAGCCCGCCCGCTGCCGGGCAGGGAACGTACCGTGGTGGTTGTGAACCGTACGCCCATGGAACTAGCTGCCTTGGCCAGCGCCGCCATCCCGGACCTGTCCCCCACCGGAGTGGTCGGATCCCCGGACGACCCCCGAGACTTCTCGGCCGCCGTCGTGTTCGACCGCCAGGGAAGCCAGTGGCGGGTGCGCTCCCCCCTCCACGAGGAGGCCGCCATGCGGCTGGAGACCGAGTTGCAGGTGCTCTCCGGGTTCACCGCGGGGATCCGTGCCGGCCTGCCCTTCCGGGTGCCCTCGGTGGCCGGGGCCGTCCGCCTCGATGGCATGCGCACCTTCGTCTACCACGACATGCCCGGGGTGGAGATGGAGCTGGAGGAACTCGCGGAGCTCGGCAGCAGGACCTCGGAAGACATCGGGCGGGTCATCGCCGCGGTGCACGCCCTGCCCGCGCATGTGGTGGAGAACGCCGACCTGCCGGTGTACACGGCGGATCAGTTCCGCCAGCGCCGCCTGAACGAACTGGACCAGGCCGCGACCACCGGCCGCATCCCCGCCGTGTTGTTGCGCCGCTGGGAGAACGCCCTCGAGGAGATGGAGCTCTGGGACTTCACCCCGGTGGTGACCCACGGTGACCTGCACGAGGACAATCTGCTGGTGGACCAGGATCGGCTCGTGTCCGTGACCGGGTGGACGGACCTGCACATCGGTGATCCAGCGGAGGACTTCGCCTGGCTGGCCTCCTCCGGGAACCAGTCCTTCACCGAGGACGTCGTGACCGCCTACTGGCAGCACCGTTCCGGCGGCATCGTGCAGGACGAGCACCTGTTGCGGCGGGCCGTGCTGGCCGCCGAGTTCGCGCTGGCGCAGTGGCTCGTCCGGGGCCTCGCCGCCCGGGACGAGGAGATGTCCTCCGAGGCCGAGGCCATGCTGGGCGAGTTGCGGGCCGACGTGGAGGAACACGGGGGTCAGGAGATCAGCGCCGCCCCCGCCGGGCCGCGCGCCGCGCCGGCCCCGGAGGCTATGCCCCGGCAGGATCAGGGGAAGAAGACCACATCAGGACCACCTCCTGCGCCGACCGTTGCACCGACCATTGCGCCAACCATTGCGCCAACCGGTACACCGACCGAAGGCGAGAGATCCGCGGAGGCCGCCGACGGCGGGCCCGAGGGCAGTGGAGCCGGCGACGATGATCTGGCCGACGCCGTCATCATCGAGCGGGAACCGGAGGGCGAACCGGAGACGGCGGGACACGTCGAATCAGGGGAATCGGGCGCGTCACCCGATCCGGAGTCCGCTGATACGGACGGGACCACCGAACCGTCCGAGTCAGAGACCGACGCAAAGCAAGCCGACGCAGAGCAGACCGAGGCCGAAGACCCCGAGAACCCCGAGGACCCCACCCTCAATGAGGATGAGGACGCGCCGGTCGACGCCGGTGAGCCGGCTGTCCCTGCGGACCCGGCCGATAGTGCAGGCCCAGCCAATAGTGCAGACTCGGCCGGTAGCGGGGACCCGGCCGATGCCGATGCCGTCCGTGAGACCGTCAGCGAGGACGCCAGCGGGGCCGATCCCGTGGATCGTCCGACCACGGCGCTGAACCTGGACCTGGAACTGGACGAGGTCCGTCACCTCGATATCCGCCGCACCACGGACCCCTCGTGACGCCACCCTGACGTTGCTGAACCACCGCAGCCGCGGTGGTTCAGCCGTCCTGCTGGGTGAACGCCGCCGTCAGGACGGCCTCCAACTCGTCCTCTCCGGCCAGGTCGTGCAGTGACTTCTCCACCCCGTGCGCCACGTAGACGAAGCTGGCGCTGATGTTCTCCAGGGGGATGCGGTGCAGCCGTGACCAGGCCAGCCGGTAGACGGCCAGCTGCAGGGACTTGATCTTCAGGTCACGTCCCGAGGGGACAGCACCCGTCTTCCAGTCCACGAGCTCCCAGCGGGCCTCCGGATCGTTCGGCAGATCCGGTGCCCCGCCCTCGCGGAACACGGCATCGATGCGCCCACGCAGTGCCACTCCCCCGACGGTGGTCTCGACCGGCGGCTCGATGTAGGCGGGAAGCCGGCCCGCCCACCGGCTCGCCAGGAAGCTCTGCTTCATGGGTTCCAGATCCAGCGCATCCTCGACCCAGTGGTCCGCCGAATCCTCGGGGTCGTCGAAGTCGAGCATCCCGGTGGCGCCGAAGTGGTCCTCCACCCAGGCATGGAAGGCGGTTCCCCGGCGTGCCGCGTGGGCCGGCGGCCGGGGCATGGGACGGCGGAGTTGACGGGCCACGGCCTCGGGGTCGTCCGCCAGTGCCACGAACGTGGAGGCACTGACGTGGCCGGGCAGTTCAACGAGGCGTCCGCGGTGGTTGACGGGGGCGGCGCGTTCGAGGACCCACTCGACCTGCCGGGCCAGATCGCTGGTGGCCTCTCCGCCCGCCGGACTGTCCGTCGCCCCTTCCGCCTCCGGCTCGCCTGTCTCCGGCTCGTCCTCCTCCGGCCCCGTCACCAGCGGGGCAGCGGAGCGCACCCACCGTGCGGCCTCCTCCACGGCCTCGCGGCGTGGCCGGGACCGCGGTGGCAGGGCCGTCGCCTGGTCCAGGTCATCGGGGGCGTCCGGGTTCATCACCAGCACCTCCGGACCGTTGAGGGGGTCGAAGGGCCACCAGGCCACGAGCTTGCGGTGCGCGAACGGGTTCTCCTCGCCCACATCCTCGGGCGCGGCCCACGGACCGGTCACCACGTTCACACCGTCCGTGGCCTCCATCAGCTCGTCCAGGAAGGGCGACGGAGTGGACGGCGTCTTGGTCACGCCACGCCAGTGGCTTCCGCTGAGCAGCAACAGGGTCCTCGCCCGGGTGAACGCCACGTAGGCCAGGCGCCGCTCCTCCTCCAGGTGATGTACCGCTGCACGGTCCTTGTACGAGTCGGGATACTCGTCCTTCTGGCGTTTCAGGCTCCACCCCACCGCGTGACCGGCCCAATCGCGCTGGTTCGACCACTCCGTGTTCCAGTGCGGCAGGCTGTTCGCATCCCCGCGTAACGTCCAGGGCAGATGCCCCGACTTCTCCGACGTCCAGGTGTCCACGGTCTTGCCCGGGAATTGACCATCCACCAGACCTGGGACCGCCACGATGTCCCATTCCAGTCCCTTGGACGCGTGGGCCGTCAGCAGCTGGACGGCCTCGTGGCTCGGTTCGGCGCCGGCCATCCCCAGGCCCTTCTCCCGTTCCTCCGCCGCCTGGAGCCAGGCCAGGAACGCCGTGAGATCGGCGCCCGACCCCTCGACGGCTCCCTGGGTGAAGTCCCGGGCGGCGTCGAGGAAGCCGTCCAGGTGCCGGCGGGCCGTGATCCCGGACTGACCGGGACGCGCGGCGACCTCGATGTCCAGGCCGAGGGTCGTCTCGACCAGCCGGATCAGGGCGGTGAGCTCGAGCCCGGTCTGTCCGGACAGGTACCTCAGCTCCCGGGACAGCCTCTCGAGGCGTTCTCGGCCCGCCGCGCTGAAGCCGCGTCCGGCCGCGTCAGTCCACCCGGGATCGGGCAGCCAGTCCAGCGCCTCGATGAGGGACGAGGATTCCGCGTCCTCCTCCGGTGAGGTGTCCAGTTCGGCGTCCGAACCGTCCTGCAGTGCCTGCGGGTCCTGGGCTGGCCCGGCGTGCCGCCGGTTCCGTTCCAGGGTGGAGGCCCGGCCTTGCAGCACCACCAGGTCCGCTGTGCCGATGCGCCAGCGGGCCCCGGTCAGCAGGCGCATCAGGTGGTCCGATCGGCTCGGATCGGAGATGACCTGGAGTACGGCGATCACGTCCGCCACCTCGGGCACGGACAGCAGTCCGGACAGCCCGAGCACCTCGTAGGGCACCCCCGCCAGGTCCATGGCCTCCATGAGGGGTTCGAACTGGCTACGGGTCCGGCACAGGATGGCCCGCGTGGGCCGCTGGCTCGGTGTCCTGCCGTCACCTTCGGCACCTCCGGCATCTTTCAAAGCAGCGACGACGGCGGCCGCCTCCTGCTCGGAGTCCGGCAGCCACGCGGCGCGCACCTCGCCGTCCACGGCGATCGGTGATGCTGTGAGCGGTTTGACCTGGATCCCGCCCACCGATTCGCTCCGCAGGGGGCCGGCCACGGTGTTGGCCGCAGCCAGGATGGTGTGGGAGTTGCGCCATGCCGTGGTCAGGTAGCTGACGGGGGCCGGGTCCACGCCGCCGCCGGCCCTGGGGACGCTGAACAGCCCGGGGAAGGCGAACAGCTGACCGGCGGAGGCCCCTCGGAACCCGTAGATGGACTGGTGGGGGTCCCCCACGGCGGTGACCGGGTGGCCACCCGTCCCGTACAGGCCGCGGAACAGCTCGAGCTGGGCGTGGGAGGTGTCCTGGAACTCGTCCAGCAGGACCACCCGGTAGCGGGACCGTTCGATCTGCCCGACGGCCGGAACCTCCTGGGCGATCCGGGCGGCGAATCGGACGAGGTCGCCGAAGTCCATGACCCCGGCGTCCAGGGTGGCCCGCCGGTAGGAGACCACCAGTTCGGCCATGACGCGGCGTAGCCGGAGCATGGAGAAGATCTTGGCGACATCGGCATGGCTGCCCTCGGTCTGGGTCACGTCATAGGGCAGGGACTCACCGAAGCGGGACTGCTCCGCGAGGTAGGCCTCCACCTCGTCCGGATCCACGAGGTGTTCGGCGCAGTCGCCGGCCAGTTTGATGGCGCCGCTGACCAGACTGGACGCCGCGATGTTCGCGAAGCTGAGATCCCCCTCGTAGGCGCGGACGATCCGGGACATGATCTGGTAGGACTGGGCCTCGCCGATCATCCCGGTGTCAGGTTCCAGGCCGATGCGCATCCCGTGATCCCGCACGAGGGTGTTGGCATAGGAGTGGTAGGTGGACACGCTGGCCCGGGCGGCCCCCTCCGTCAGCATCCCCTCATCGGCATCGGCCCCCTCGGCCCCCGCCGGGAGCTCAAGACCTGCCTCCGAGAGGAGGTCCAGCTTGCGGTTGATGCGTTGGGCCAACTCGCCGGCGGCCTTACGCGTGAAGGTCACACCCAGGACCTGGTCCGGGGCCACGAAACCGTTGGCCACGAGCCACACCACGCGGTCGGACATCGTGGCGGTCTTCCCGGAACCGGCTCCGGCCACCACCAGCCGCGGCTGCAGCGGCGCGCTGATCACGGCCGACTGTTCCTCGGTGGGGGCGTGCTGGTCCAGCAGTCCGGCCAGGTCCTCCGGGCTGTACCGCGCGCTGCTGACGTCCGGGAACACCTCCACGGAAGTGTTCGCCGGGTCTTCCACGGAGACCAGACCGGCCTCGGGGTTCATCGGTGCCATTCGGTGGACTGCCTTCCCTCGCTGTGTATGGGGCAGAGTGCCGGCAGCGCGCATCGCGGATGTGCGGCTCCGCCGTGGACGGCCAGGAACCGGGGGCCGACCATCGCGGCCGCGGCGGTGAAGATCTGCTCGAGCGCCCAGTGCTGGTCTGCCCGCAGCGCCGCCTGGTCCTGGATCTTGACGTTCTTGTTGGTGGTGCGCAGTTGGACGAGTGCGGCGCCGCCCGGCTCGGTGGGCCGCCCGAAGTCCTCGGCCGGCATCGCTCCGGCGGCGATGGCTGCCTGGTACACGCCGAGCTGCGGCAGCTCCTGAAGGTCCTTGGCCGTCGGAGCATGTTTGCCGGTCTTGAGGTCGATCACATACGGACGACCGTCACTGTCCCGCTCGAGACGGTCGATGCTGCCCCGGATCTGGACTCTCAGGCCGCCGCGTTCCAGTTCCTGCTGGAACCGGTGTTCCACGGCCACGACGGACCGGCCCGCCTTCTCCATCTGGCCCAGGTAGCTCACGAAGAACTCCATCATGCGCCGCGCCTCTTGGGCCACGCGCTCGGATTCCCACCCGGGTTCCAGCCCGAGGTCCGGCAACCGCCGTTCGAGCTCGGCGAGCAGGTCCTCGGCCGGTCCCTCGGGGTAGGCCTCCGCGATGGCGTGGATGAACGTGCCGATCGACTGGGCCTGGGTGCTCCCGGCCTGGCCTCCGGCCTGGTAGACGAACCAGTTCAGCGGCGACTGCAGTGCCGTCTCCACGCGTGACGGGGAGACCGGGACCGGGGTGGTCTCTGTGTCCACGAGTGGTTCTTCGGTGGACAACGGAAGCAATCCCCACCAGTGCTCCGGATCCGCACCACGGATCCCCTCCGCCGCCAACCGGGCCAAGGCCGAGGCGACCGACCGCACCCGGGGTGGGGGGCCGGCGTCGGGCCCGGACCGGCCGTCATCCGCCGGGGCCTGGGGGTCCCGCACGACCGCCCGGGCGGCCTCCTCCAGCTCTCGCCGCAGTCCCGCGACGAGGGCGCCGGCGGTGAGCGGACGCGGCACCTCGGTCAGCGGACGCGGTCTGGCCACCTCCCGCCACGGCTCGATCAGGTCGAGGAAATCGGAGGGCTGGTGGTCCTCGGAGGCGACCGCGATCCCGATCACCCGCTGCCGGGCCCGGGACACTGCGGTGGCGAAGCTGCGCAACTCGTCCTGACGCACCTCGGCCAGGCGGGACCGGTGGTCCGTGCGGGTGGTCCTGCCCTGGGCCACGTCGGCCAGATCGGTGGCGCCCAAGAGTTGGCCGCGCAGCCGGGTGTTGGGCCAGACGCCGTCCTGCAGTCCCGCGATGATCACCGCATCCCATTCCCGGCCCGCGGCGGTCGCTGGGGTCACCACGGACACGGATCCCTCCTGCGAGGACGTCGAGGCGAGGGAGTCCATGGGCAGGTCCTGGGCCTCCATGTACTCGGCGAAGGCCAGGGGCGAGGCCCCCGGGAACTGGTCCACGTACCGTTCGGCGGCCTGGAAGAGCCCGACGACGGCGTCCAGATCGCGGTCCGCCCGCCGGGCCGCGGGTCCGGTTCCGGTCACGGCCTCCCGCTCCCAGCGGGCCGGCCTCTCGGAGGCGTCCCAGAGGGCCCACAGCACGGACTCGGCGGTGGCCGCAGGATCCTTCGCTGCGGCCCGGCCGGCCAGCACCATCCGGGCGATGCGCTGCACGCCCGCGCCGGGGATCGGATGACCGGCAAGGGCGGCGGGGTCCTCGAAGGCGGCCAGGAGCAGCTCGGTGCTGGGCCGGCTGCCGCCGGACGCCCGTTCGTCCTGCAGGAGCCGCTGGCGCAGCTGACGCAGGTGCAGGGCGGTGGCCCCGCCATAGCGTCCGCCGGCCCACCAGAGCGCCGTGTCCAGGTCTGGGTGAGCCTCCGGCTCCTCCGGGGCCGTGGAGACGGCGCGCAGCAGGGACAGCAAGGGTGTCACGGCCGGTTCGCTCTTCAGGACCGTGTCCGCCACGGAGCGGTTGACCGGGACGCCCTCGGCTTCCAGATAGCGCGCGAGTTCGGCCACGAGAGGTCCGGAGCGGGCGATCACGGCCATGTCCCCGAGGGGGATCCCGCCCCGGTGATGCAGGTGCAGCAACTGTTGGAGCACCAGCAGCTGCTCGTGCGGGGGCGAGGACACCAGGTGGGCGGTGGCACCGTGGACCCGACTCGTGGCCGGGGCATCAGCGGGCGGCGCCACAGTGGTCGGGGCCCCAGTCGTCTCGGTCGCCTCGGTGGTACCCGTGTCTGCGGTCGTCATCCCCTGCCGCATCTCCATGGTCCCCGGCAGGGCGGGGATCCGGCGGGCGACCCGTTGCCAGGCCTGCATCACGTCCTGGCGCATCCGGTACCCGGTGGTCAGGAGGAACGTCCTGCCCGGGGCGGACTCCGGGCCCGGATCCGCCGGTGCCGCACTCGTCGGCAGGAGGCAGCCGGGGTAGTCCCGGACGAGATCCGGACGGGCGCCGCGGAACCCCTGGACCACGGTGTCCGGGCTGGCCAACGCCACCACGTCCTGGCCCGTGCCGAGGATCCTGATCAGGCGGTGTACGGCCGGGGTGGCCTCCTGCAGGTCATCGATGACGAGTACGGGCAGATTCTTCCGTTCCCCGTCCAGCAGCTCCGGGTTCTCCTGCAGCAGGAGGCCGGCCGTGGTGATCAGCCCGGCGGGGTCGAACGCCTCGGCCATCCCCAGGTCCAACCGGTCCCGGTAGTCCTGGAGCAGCACAGCGGCGGCCACCCATTCGGCGCGGCCGTGTCGCTCCCCCAGGTCCTCGAGCTGGCCGGGTTCGATCCCGTACTCACTGGTGCGGTCGATCAACTCGCGCACCTCCTGGCGGAATCCCCGGGTCGGCACGGCCTCGACCAGGTCGGCGGGCCAGTCCGGCCCTCTGACCTCCCCCGAGGAGTAGGACTCCAACAGTTCCGCGATCACGGTGTCCTGCTCCGCGCCGGACAGCAGGCGCGGGGTCCGTTGCACCGATGGCAGGAATCCGGCCGTCCGTGCCCGTCGGATCAGGTCGAAGGCGTAGGCCGCCCAGGTCCGCACGGGCGTGGAGGTACGCGTGCCCCGGCCACCGTGGGCCAGCCGCACGGACAGGTCATCCCGCAGCCGCGCCGAGGCCTGCCGCGTGGGAGCGAGCACCAGCAGCTGTTGGGGATCCAGGCCGGCGTCGATGCGGCGGGCGGCGTACTCCACGGCCAATGCGCTGCGTCCGGTCCCGGGGCCGCCCAGGACGAGCACCGGTCCGTGACCCGGGGCGAGGTCGAGGACCCGCTGCTGCTCGGCGTTCGGGGTCATGGGCTCCGCACGAACCGTGCGGGGCGCGGTCAGTCGCAGGGCGTCCTGGTGGTGTTCGGCGGGCATGTCCTCATTCAACCAGCCGCCACAGACACGTTTGCGCGCGGTTCGCCTGACGGTCACCGTCACAGCGACTGAGGGTCATGTTCCTGCGCTGGGCTAGCGGCACCGTCTCCGGACTGCGCGGCCCCTCACCATCCCCTCACCGGGCCCGAACACCTCACCCACCCACTGAGACAAGGACCCCCGATGATGAAGAGCCCTGTACGCCCTGTACCCGTGAGAACTGCCGGAGCAGCTCTGGCCACAACCGCCATCCTGCTGCTCGCCTCCGTCCCGGCGACGGCCGGGAGCCCGCACGAGCAGGGTGGGGGCCACCACCCCTCGGACCGGACGATCACGGTAGCCACCTTCAACATCCATCACGGCGCTGACGCGGAGGATGTGCTGGACCTGGAACGCACCGCCGCGGACATCGAGTCCTGGGACGTGGACGTCATCGGTCTGCAGGAGGTGGACCGGCACTGGGGCGAACGCTCGGACTTCCAGGACCAGGCCGCCGAGCTGGCTGAGATGCTCGGCATGGACCACTGTTATGCCGCCAACCTGGACTCAGACCCCTCCGAGCCAGGGCAGGAGCGGCGCCAGTATGGCACCGCGATCCTGTCCACACACCCGTTGCAGGACTGCCACAACACCCCGCTGCCGAACTTCGAAGGTGGCGAGCAGCGTGGACTGGCCCAGGCGGAGGTCAAGATCCGTGGCTCGGAGTTCATCTTCTACACCACCCATCTCACCCACCGCGGTGATCAAGGCGAGTACCGCGAGATGCAGTTCGACGCCGTCAACGAGATCGTGGGCGCCTCCGGCCGCCCGGGCATCCTCGTCGGGGACCTCAATGCCGCACCGGACTCGCCCGAGTACCGCACGTTCACCTCACTGTTCGACGACGTCTGGGCCGAGGCCGGTACCGGGGACGGCTTCACGTTCGCTCCCGGCAACCCGACCGGCCGGATCGACTACGTCCTCGCCACCCCGGACATCACGCCCGTGTCAGCACAGGTCCCCGAAATCTTCTCCTCAGACCACTTCCCCGTGGTCACCGAGGTGACGCTGCCGCACCCCAGCGGCAAGAACAAATAGCCGGACGCCGAAGCATCACGGTGGGTGGTCAGCCCAGCCCGGAGCGTAACGCTGCCAGCACGGCCAGCTCCGCCTCGTCCGGCTCCCACCGGGCCCGCGCGAGGTCCACGCGGAGGTGAGGGCCGCCGTCGGGCCCTGCTGTGGGGTTCCCCGGGTGCCCCTTCAGCGGGGTGCGTTCCTCCCGGTAGTGCGGCGTGGCGCGGACGGACAACGACGGCGGCAGGGAACCATCCGCTCGGACGATCCGCCACCAGGGCGTCCCGTCCGGCGCTCCGGACATGGCGCGTCCGGCCTGGCGCGGGCCGCCGGCCCCGAGGAGCCCGGCCAGTCCCCCGTAACTGACGGCCAGTCCCGGCGGGACGAGCTGGGCGGCGAGCACGAGCGCCTCGGACAGCTCGAAGGGTCCGGGCGGCCACTGGGTGAGGTCCTCCACAGGCGACCATTCTGCCCTCCCGGCCCACCGCCCCCGGGCGCGCCGTGCCGCGCAGCCCACGGAACGGTAGCGTGTGGGGTGTGAGCGAAACCGCAGTGAACATCCCACGGCCTCCGGCAGCCGGCTGGCACCAGCAGATCCGCGTCGGGTTCGATCTGGAGACCACCGGACGTGACCCGGAGGAGGCGCTGGTGGTGACGGCCTCGCTCGTGGTGGTGGACCCGCACGGACAGCTCGCCGCCGCCTATGAGTGGCTGGTGGATCCGGGCGTGCCGATCCCCGTGGAGTCCTCCGCCGTGCACGGGGTGACCACGGAGAAGGCGCAGGCCGAGGGGATGCCGGCCGACCAGGCCATCGTGGAGATCGCGGACACGCTGCGCGACTTCTTCGACGCGGGGATCCCCGTCATCGCCTTCAACGCCTGCTATGACTTCACCGTGATGGACCGGGAACTGGCCCGCCGCGGCCTGGAGCCGCTGCAGAACCAGTGGATCATCGATCCGCACATCATCGACAAGCAGGTGGACCGCTACCGCAAGGGCAAGCGCACGCTCACGGACGTCTGCGCCTTTTACGGCGTGGAGCTGCTGGATGCACACACCTCCGCCGCCGATTCCCTGGCCGCCGTGGGCGTGGCCGATCAGCTCGCCTCGAAGTACCCGAAGCTCCAGATCCCGTTGGACGAGCTGCACGGGTTCCAGGTGCGGTGGAAGGCCGAGCAGTCGGCCAGCTTCCAGGACTACCTGCGCCGTAAGGACCCCTCGGCCGTGATCAACGGCGACTGGCCGGTGCAGGGACGCTAGGCCCCTGCACCAGCTGCACCGGCGGCGCGTCCCTCAGGCCGTGGCTGCTGCAGCCGCCCGGGCGGCGTGGGGCAGGGCGGCGGCGATCCGGTCCATGGCGGCATCGTCATGCGCCGAGGACACGAACCAGGCCTCGAAGACGCTCGGGGGCAGGTACACCCCATGCTCCAGCATGGCGTGGAAGAACGGCGCGTAGCGGAAGGTCTCCTGCCCCTGGGCGTCGGCGTAGTTCCGGACGCCGCCAGCCGAGGTGCCGAACGCCACCGAGAACAGGGTGCCGGCCCGCTGGATGGAGTGGTCCACCCCGGCCTCGGTCAGGGAGCCCCCCAGCAGGTCCTCGAGCTGCTGCGAGCGCCGGGAGATGGTGGCGTAGACCTCCTCCGTGGCGTTCTGCAGGGTAGCCAGCCCCGCAGCCATGGCCACCGGGTTCCCGGAGAGGGTCCCTGCCTGGTAGACGGGGCCCAGGGGTGCCAGCAGGTCCATGACCTCGGCCCGGCCGGCCACGGCGGCGGTCGGCATGCCCCCGCCGATGACCTTGCCGAAGGTCCACAGGTCCGGTGTCCAGCCCTCGGCCCGTCCGGACAGTCCCCAGTAGCCGGTGTCTGAGGCACGGAAGCCGGTGAGGACCTCGTCCCAGATCAGCAGGGCACCGTGGCGCTGGGTGATCTCGCGGAGGAAGGCGTTGAAGCCCTCCCCCGGGGTGACCACGCCCATGTTGCAGGGGGCCGCCTCGGTGATGACCGCGGCGATCTCGGACCCGCGGGCCGCGAAGGTCTCCTCCAGTGCCGCGCGGTCGTTGTAGTCCACCACGAGGGTCTCGGCGGCCTGCGCCTCGGTGACCCCGGCGGAGCCCGGCAGTGACTGGGTGGCCACCCCGGAGCCGGCGGCGGCCAGCAGGCCGTCCGAGTGGCCGTGGTAGCAGCCGGCGAACTTCACGATGAGGTTGCGCCCGGTGGCGCCGCGGGCCAACCGGATGGCGGTCATGGTGGCCTCGGTGCCGGTGGAGACCATGCGCACGCGCTCCACGGGGACCTTGCCGGCGATCAGCTCGGCCAGCCGGTACTCGTCCGGGGTGGAGGCGCCGAAGGACAGCCCGGCGTCCACGGCCCGGTGCACGGCGTCCACGACGGCGGGGTGGTTGTGTCCCAGCAGCATGGGCCCCCAGGAGCAGACCAGGTCCACATACTCGCGGCCCTCGACGTCCGTCAGGTAGGGTCCGGCCGCCTTGACCATGGAGACGGGGTTCCCGCCGACGGACCCGAAGGCCCGGACCGGAGAGTTCACCCCGCCCGGGATGACCGCGCGGGCGGCCTCGTACAGGGCCGCATTCGTGGTGGGGGCAGTGGTGGGGGCAGTAGTGGCCGTGTGTGCGGCCTGTGGGGCGGATTCAGTGGTCATCAGAGCCGTCCTTCCTTGATCCAGCGGGCCAGCTCGGTGGCCCAGTACGTCAGCACGGTGTCAGCCCCGGCCCGGCGGATGGACAGCACGGACTCCATCACGGCCGCGTCCCGGTCGATCCAGCCGCTGGCGGCGGCGGCCTCGATCATCGCGTACTCCCCGGAGATCTGGTATGCGGAGACGGGCACGCCCCGGTCGACGGCGACCTCGGCCACATCCCGCAGGATGTCCAGGTAGCTCATGGCGGGCTTGACCATCACCAGGTCCGCACCCTCGTCCAGGTCCAGGGACACCTCGAGCAGGGCCTCGCGGCGGTTGGCCGGATCCATCTGGTAGGTCTTGCGGTCACCGGTGAGCTGGGAGTCCACCGCCTCGCGGAAGGGACCGTAGAACGCCGAGGAGTATTTGGCCGCATAGGCGAGGATCGCGGTGTCCTGCCGGCCGGCGTCGTCCAAGGCCTGCCGGATGACGGCCACCTGGCCGTCCATCATGCCGGAAGGCCCCACCATGTCCGCTCCGGCCTCAGCCTGGGCCACGCCCATCTGCCCGTAGATCTCCAGGGTGGCGTCATTGTCCACCACGCCGTCCGCGGTCAACACCCCGCAGTGGCCGTGGTCGGTGAACTCGTCCAGGCAGAGGTCGGACATGACCACGAGGGCGTCCCCCACCTCGTCCTTGACGGCGCGGAGGCCGTCATTGAGCACGCCACCCGGATCCAGGGACGCGGATCCCCTGGCATCCCGGGTCTCGGGGATGCCGAAGAGCATGATGCCGCCCACGCCCAGTTCCACCGCCTCGGCGGCCGCACGCCGCAGGGTCTCTCGGGTGTGCTGCACGACGCCCGGCATGGAGGTGATCGGCACCGGCTCGGTGATGCCCTCCCGCACGAAGACGGGCAGGATCAGGTCGGCCGGATGGACCCTGGTCTCGGCCACCAGCCGGCGCAGGGCGGCGGACTGGCGTAGGCGGCGCGGACGGTGGGTGGGGAAGGCCATGGATTCCTCTGTACTCGGGGACTTCGGATGCCCTTCCAGTCTAACGAGCCGTGACGGCCCCACCCGCATGATGCGGCACCGGCCGGCCTTCAGCCCGGCCCCTCAGCTCAGCACGTCCTTCGAGGCGAAACGCCCGTAGGCCAGGGTCCCGAAGACGGCCACGTAGCCGGCTTGCACCAGGGCGTTCTCCTGGAACGACTCCCAGAGGATCGGCACCCGCAACAGGTCGGCGAAGTCCATCCAGTGACGGGTGAACAGCCAGGGGTGCAGCCACTCGAGCTGAGGCAGTGATCCGAGGATCTGGGCGACGATCGTGAGCACCACCGCGGCGGCCATCGCCCCGACGGGCACATCCGTCAGCGTCGAGACGAACAGGCCGATCGCGGCGAGTCCGGTCAGCGACAGGGCCGCGTAGAGGGTGGTCAACCCGATCCGGCCCAGCGTCTCAGCCGTCGTGATGGTGGTCCCTGATGGCAGCACGAGCGGGCCGGTGCCGAACAGGATGAGGCCGGTGAGCACGCCGACGCCGGCCACCACGAGGGCCGCGACCAGGCAGAAGACGACGGCGGCCGCGAACTTCACGGCCAGCAGCCCCGCCCGCCGGACGGGTGCGGTCAGCAAGTAGCGCAAGGTGCCGTGCGCGGCCTCCCCCGCGATGGAGTCGCCGGCCACCACGGACACGGTCAACGGCAGGAAGAACGGCGTGCACACGAAGACCGCCGCGACGGCCAGGAACAGCCCGTTGCCCGCCACCTGGTCCAGGAACGCCGGGCCCGCACCGCTCGGAGGCCCGGAGGTCACTGCGACGGCCACGCCCATCAGTACGGGTACTGCGGCCAGGGCGGCCAGCAGGGCCCAGGTGCGGCGCCGCCGGAACAGCAGGCCCAGCTCGGAGGACAACAGCGAGAACCTACCGTTCAACGTCGAACCCCTCCCCCGTCAGCTGCACGAACCGGTCCTCGAGGCTGGCCTGTTCCACCTCGAAGCCGCGCACCCCGACGCCGGCCTCGACCAGTTGCGCCACGATCCGCTCGGGGGACGGTGCCGACGGCCCGATCTCGGCACGCACGGTGGCGACCCGGCCTTCTTCGGTTGCCGGCCGTCCGTCGGCGCCCACCAGCGGTTCCATCCCCAACCGTCGGAGGACCTCGCCGGCGCGGGCCGCATCACGGGTGCGGAGTACGAGGCGCAACGCCCCGTCGTCGGACAGCGAGGCGAGGGTGCCCTGGGCCAGCAGGTGGCCGTTGCCCATGATGGCCGCGTGCGTGCAGACCTGCTCGATCTCGCTGAGCAGGTGGCTGGAGACGAACACGGTGGCGCCGGCCTCGGCCAGCGAGCCGATCAGGTGGCGGACCTCGCGGGTGCCCTGCGGGTCCAGGCCGTTGGTGGGCTCATCCAGGATCAGCAGCTCACGATCGGAGGTCAGAGCGTGGGCCAAGCCGAGGCGCTGCTTCATCCCGAGCGAGTACGCGTGGACGGCCAGCTTCGCGGCCTGGCCCAGGCCCACCCGGTCCAAGGCGCGGTCGATGCGGTACTTCCGGGTCGCGGGATCGGTGGCCCGGGCTGAGGCATCGAGACGCAGCAGGTTCGCCCGGCCGGACAGGTAGGGGTAGAAGGCCGGGCCCTCGACGAGGGCCCCCACCCGTGGCAGCACGTCGAATGCGGCGGACGGCATGGGCCGGCCGAGCACACTCATCTGACCGCCGGTGGGCGCGGCCAATCCCAGGAGCATGCGGATGGTGGTGGTCTTTCCCGAACCGTTGGGGCCCAGGAATCCGAACACGGAACCGCGGGGCACGGCCAGGTCCAGGTCGTTGACGGCGTCCCGGGAGCCGAAGCGCTTGCTCAGGCCGCGGGTGTGGATGGCCAGCTCTGCCTCGGCATCCCGGCCGACGACCTGGTCGGCCCGGCCGGCGGAGGGGGCGCTCACTCGGCTCCGGCCACGTCCAGCAGCCGCTCGAGCGGCACCGGTCCGGCGAGTACCCGGCCGTCGTCGGTGAGCAGGATGGTGGCCAGGGGCGTGCTGAGCACCCGCCCGGCCTCGGTCGCGGTGGCGTACTGCTCGAGCAACGGCGAGGTGGCGAACCCCTCCGGCACCTCGTCGGCGGGGATGGCGACGACGGCATCCCAACCGGAACCGTGTTCAGTCCCGAGGCCGGGCTCGGGGTCGTCATGCCCGGCCACGCCATCGTGCGGTGCCGTGACGTCCCGGACGTCCAGCTCCTGGACCTCGGCCCCCTCGGGTGGGGTGAACTCGAAGAGGGACGCGTCCGGGGTCTCCGGTGAGAAGGTGGTGAAGCCGACGCTGATGGCGGGGTCATCCTGGCCGACGGCGTTGACCTGGACGCGGAGGGCGGCCCCGGTGGCGGCGTCGACGGCGACGGTGACGTCCTTGACCAAGGTGTCCCCGGTGCGCGGGTCAAGGCGCAGCAGGTAGGCATCACGGCCGGCGACCCGGGTGTCCTGTTCGACCGTGACCTGTGTCGACGGGCCCAGCTTCGCCAGGACCTGCTCGGCCAGCTGTTCGGGCGTCGGCACCTGCCCGTGGGACGCGCCGTCACCGCCGGCCGTGGCATGGTTCCGCTGCACGTCCTCGGGGATAACGGCGCGGGTTGCCGTGTTCTCGGCGGAGTCGTAGGTCCAGACCTCCTCGCCGTTGCGGACGACGTTGCGCTCCTCGGTTCCGTCGAACACCTGCACGCGGGTGCGGTCCGGGCCATCCGCGAAGACGCGCGCCTCATGGGTTCCGGAGAGCAGCGCGAAGGCCTCCGCGAGCTGGGAGGGGACCGCGCCGCCGTCGGGCCCTGCACCGCTGTCCTGAGCTGTGCTGCCGTGCTGACCCCGGTTTTCGGGCAGCTGCGGCAGGCCGAGGGCGAAGCTGGCTTCGAACTGGCCGGAGAAGGAGGCGTCGTCCTGGGCGGCGACCATCTCCAGGACCTCCTCGGCGGTCTGGTCCGGCAGGTCCGTGTCCGCGTTCGCGGCGATCCCGCCGCCGAGCGCCGCCACTGCCACTACCGTCGACACGGCAAGGGCCGGCACCCACATCCTGCGCTGTTCGGATTTCACGGCCCTTACACCTCTTCGCTCGGCGTCGCCTCCAACGGTACGCCGGTGTTCTCCGTCTGGCGACCGGCTGCAGGCCTCCGTGCACCCCGGCCCCGCAACCTCAGGAGCGTGGCTTCAGCTTCTCCGGATCGTAGAACGACGTCTTCACCACGGTGGCCGGGATCCGTTTCTGCTGGCCGTCCAGCTTGCCGACCTGGACCTCGGCCCCGAGCTCGGCGTGCTCGACCATCATCCGGCACAGGGCGATGTTCCTGCGCAGGATCGGTGACCGGGTGGCGCTCGTGACCACGCCGACCTTGAACCGTCCCACGTGCACCGGGTCTCCGTGTTCAGCCTGTTCGTTGCCCTGCAACTCCAGGCCGACCATCTTGCGCTGCGGGTTCTCCTTCCGCTTGAGCAGTGCCTCACGGCCGGAGAAGTCGTCTTCCTTGGTCTTGAGCGGGACCGTGAAGCCGATGCCGGCCTCGTAAGGGTCGATCTGGTCGTCGAAGTCGTAGCCGGCGAAGACCAGTCCCGATTCAATCCGGAGCATATCCAGGGCGTCCAGGCCCAGCGGTGCCAGCCCGTGCGGTGTGCCGGCCTCCCAGACCGCGTCCCAGACGGCGGTGGCGTCCGTGGGATGGCAGAACAGTTCGTAGCCCAGTTCCCCGGAATAGCCGGTCCGGGAGAGGATGACCGGGATCCCCTGATGGTCACCGATGCGGCCGACCACGAACCGGAACCAGGTCACGGAGTCGAAATCGGCCTGATGCGGCGGAGTCCAGATCAGGTCCTTCAGGATGTCCCGGCTGGCCGGCCCCTGCACGGCGATGTTGTGCAGCTGGTCCGTGGAATCCTTGATCCACACCCGGTCCAGCCCCTGTTCGGTGGCCATCTGCCGCATCCACTGACCCGTGTAGTCGTCCCCGGGGATGACACGGAAGTTGGTGTCGGACAGGCGGAAGACGGTGGCGTCGTCGATCATGCCGCCCGTGTCGTTGCAGATCGCCGTGTAGACCACCTGGCCCTCGGAGAGCTTCCGGATGTTGCGGGTCATGCAGTACTGCAACAGGGCCTCCGCGTCCGGCCCCAGCACCTCGAACTTGCGCAGGGGGGACAGGTCCATCACCGCGGCCTTCTCGCGGCAGGCCCAGTACTCGGCCTTCGGGCCGTAGCCGTCATAGTGCGTGGGCAGCCAGAAGTTGCGGTACTCGGTGAACTGCTTGGTCAGGGCGCTGGTGCGCTCATGGAAACCGGTCTCGCGGGTGAGCTTCGGCTCGGCGTCCGGGGTGGTGCGGTGGGAGATGGCCATCGAGAATTTCCGCTCCGAGGAGTAGACGCGCAGGTGGATGTCGGTGGGGACCCAGCCGTTGGAGGGGTCGATGTCGTCCGGGCAGGCCGATGACGCGCAGACCAGGTCCTGCTGGGCCTGCATCATCACGTAGTCCCCCGGCCGGGACCACGGCTCGTCGAACACCAGCATGTTGTGTTCGTCGAACATGGTGTTGTAGAAGAGGTTCAGCGCCGGCCAGGACCGCCGGGAGGCCACCCTGTAGGAGTCCAGCTTCATGTTGAAGTTGTCCGTGCAGTTCACGTGTCCCGGATAGCCGAAGTCCTCGTAGTACTTGGCGTTGCAGGCCGGGGTGAAGGTGTCGTGGCGGCCCACGGTGTCCCGGACGACCTGCACCAGGGGATCCATGTCCTGGTTGTAGAACTTCCCGTACAGCCCGGGCTGGGAGAAGGCCTGTCCCACGATGTGGCGGGTGGTGCTGGCATCCAGGCCCAGCTCGCGGCCCTCCTGCAGGGCGCGGGCGTCGAAGGCCAGGAAGTCGGAGCACTGCCGGCCCTCGACGTCCAGGATCTGGATGTAGTCACCCTTCTTCACCTCGTAGGCGATGGCGGTGCTGTTGGTGATGCGGACGTCCAGGATCGGGTCCGCCAGGGGCGGGGGCAGCTCGATCTCGCGCGGGGCGTGCGGGTTCGCGCGCTGCACCTCGATCATCAGTTCGGAGGGCGGGTTCAGCTCCTCGAAGGTCATCTGCCAGGTCGGATTCCCGACGACGGCCGTCACCGGCCGCTGGGCCGTGAACGTCTCGCGGGACCCGGCGGGCGACCACCCGCCGAACAGCCGGACGGCGTGGGCGGCATCAGGCCGCAGCCCCCGCAACGCCAGCGCGGTGACGACCTTGGCCACCTGCTGGTTGTCGAAGGAGGAGCCCTCAGTCAGGGCGCCGAGCACGGTGGCCGGGGCATCCGCCCGTAGCCCCACGGCCGCGAAGTCCTCACCGCCGTTGCCCAGCACGGTGAACTCGGCGGCCTGGGCTCCGAAACGGTCGATGATCGTGATCTCATCACCGGCCCCGAGTTCCAGGGCCGTCACCCCGCCGGGGCGGACCCAGTACCGTTCGTGGCCGGGCACCACGGGCAGTAAGCCCGGTTGTACCAGCCTCGGCCTGGCCAGATCGAGTGGGAGAGAGGAAACGTCAGAGAGGTCGAGCGGTGCAGTCACCGGTATCCCTCCTCAGGGATGGGAGTCATGCGATCAGGGCCGTCCGGTTCCGGCGTTCCCCGTAACGTAGCCCACATTTCCCGCCCATGTAAGGGCCCTTTCGGGCCGGTTCTCCGGCGGGTCAGGCTGGCCCTGTCCAGCGGGCCGACACCGCCGGATCCCGGTACGGTGATCCCATGACCGAAATCTCCAGCGCCACCACCCGGATCGCCGTACTGATCGACTGTGACAATGTCTCCCCCACCCATGCCGGCGCGGTGTTGGAGGAGCTCGCCACCTACGGCACGCCGACCATCAAACGCGCCTACGGGGACTGGACCACCAACCAGCTCAGCGGCTGGAAGAACGATCTGAACCGGCTGGCCATCCAGCCCACCCAGCAGTTCTCCTACACGGTGGGGAAGAACTCCACGGACTCGGCCCTGATCATCGACGCCATGGACCTGCTGTGGATGGGCAATGTGGAGGCCTTCGCGATCGTCTCCTCGGACTCGGACTTCACCCGGCTCGCCACCCGCCTGCGTGAGTCGGGCAAGCGGGTCATCGGCCTCGGCGAGCGCAAGACCCCGGAGTCCCTGCGCAACGCCGTGGACCAGTTCATCTACCTCGAGCTGCTCGGCGGCGCCCCGGAGGAGAACCCCGCCCCCTCCCGGCGGGCCAGCCGCCGGAGCCGCCGGGGCGGTGCCGCGAACGACAACGACACTGATGACGCGACCGACGTGGCCGACGCACCTGACGCTTTCGATCCGGCGGACGCAGCGGACGCAGGGGACGGGCTGGATGCAGGGGACGGGCTGGACGAGGATACCGTGCGGATCAACCTCGAGAGTGCCCTCGCCAAGGCCGTCAACGCCACCAGCGGGGATGACGGCTGGGCCTCCCTGAGCCGCGTCGGCCAGCATCTGAGCCGCGCCCACGTGGACTTCGATCCCCGCGACTTCGGCCACCAGAAACTGAGCACCCTGGTCTCCGAACAGCCCTATCTGGAACACCGCACGACCGATTCCCGCATGCAGGTGCGCCTCAAGCAGGGCGAGCGGCAGGGTTCCAAGCAGACCGTCGCCTCTCGAGGGACGAGCCGGCGCGCCACCGGCTGAAACGGGGACTGACAGGTTACTCCCCGGTACTTCCCCGTACCTTCCGGCTACCCTCGGGTGCATGCCTGTATCCCCCGTCACACCCCGCCCCGGCGCCGGCGCGCGCCTGGGCGAGCTGATCCGGCTCCGCACCGTCTCCGCCTGGCACTCAGCACCGGACCGGGCCGGTGTCGCCGAGGCCTTCGCGGCGTTCCCCGGGGTGCTGGAGCGGCTCTACCCGCTCCTCCACCGCCACCTGGAACGCGAGACGGTGAACGGCACCGGGCTGTTGTTCCGCTGGCGCGGCACCAGCCCGCTCGAGCCGCTGGTGTTGATGGCCCATGGGGACGTGGTCCCCGCACCCGAGTCTGAGGACGAATGGGTGGGTGCCGGCTGGGGCACCGACCCCTTCGCGGGCACCGAGGAGGACGTGGCCGGGGCTCCGGCCGTGCGCGGGCGCGGCGCCCTGGATGACAAGGGTGCGCTGGTCACCGTGCTGGAGGCGGTGGAGAACCTCCTGACCGGCGGCTTCACCCCGTCCCAGGACGTCTGGCTCGTCTTCGGTGGGGACGAGGAGGTGGGCGGCCGTGACGCCGCGGCCATCTCCGACCTGCTCCGAGAGCGCCTGCGGTCACTGGGCACCGAACCGTGGCTGGTGCTGGACGAGGGCGGCGCCGTGGTCCCCACCCCACTGTCCTTCGTGGATGCCACGTGCGCCATGATCGGCCTGGCCGAGAAGGGTCAGGCCCAGCTGCGACTCACGGCCTCCGGCGCGGGCGGACACGCGTCCTCTCCGCCGGCCGGATCCCCCATCCCGCGACTGGCGCGCGCCCTGCGCCGAGTGGAGCGGCGTCCCTTCCCGCCCCGGATGAACGGCACGACGGCGGCCATGCTCGCCGCCCTCGTCCCCCTCGCCTCGGGCGCCGCGGGACGTGCCCTGCCCTGGGTCACCCGCTCCGGGGCCGTGGCGGCCCGCGCGCTGGGGGCCCTGGGCGGTGAGGCCTCGGCCATGGTGCGCACCACCGTGGCCCAGACCCGGCTCAGGGCCGGCACCGCGGACAACGTACTGCCGTCCACGGCCAGCGCCGTCCTGGACTGCCGGATCACCCCCGGCCAGAGCGTTCAGGACGTCCTGTCGGAGATCACCCGACGCGTGGCGGACCCGCAGGTGAGCCTGGAACTGATCCACGGGCAGGACCCCTCCCCCGAGTCTCCCGCGGACGGGGAGCGTTTCGCGGCCCTCGGTGCCGCCGTCGGGACCTCTTGGCCGGGCGCCGTCCCGGTGCCGTACCTGCTGATGGCCGCCACGGACTCCCGGCACTTCCACAGCTGGTGCCGGCACGTCTACCGGTTCGCACCGCTGCGGATGGACCAGGCCCAGCGGGCCTCGATCCACGGGGAGAACGAGTGGGTCAGCCAAGACTCCCTGGCCCGCGGCGAGCACTTCCACCGCGCACTCATCACGAGCCGGAGCCGGGCATGACGACCACCTCCAACCGGCTCCGCAGACGCGGCGCGATGCTCTTCGGCGGCCTCGGCTCGGTCGTCGGCTTCCTCGCCTTCGTCGAGTTCACCTCCGGCGTGCTGCAGGGCTACTACACCCCGCTGCTGACGGACCTCGCCCGGCACCTCGGCGTGAACGACGCGGATGTGAACTGGCTGGAGGGCTCGCAGCTGATGCTCTCCGCCCTCGTGGTCCCCGCCCTGTCCAAACTCGGCGACCAGGTGGGCCACCGGATGGTGCTGATCTGGTCCACGGCGGTGACGCTGGCGGCCTCGATCGCGTTGGTGGTCGCCCCCGAGTTCTGGATCTCCCTGGTGGCCTGGGCCCTGCAGGGGTTCTACGTGGTGTGGCTGCCGCTGGAGATCGCGCTGATCTACGTCCGGGCCTCGGCCCGCGAGGAGCATCAGGAGAACCAAGAGCACCAAGAAAACCAAGAAGACCCGGCCCCTGACCGCGGGACACCGGGGCCGGCGGCCCTGACCCGGCGTGCGGCCGCGCTGCTGGTCGGCGCCCTAGAGGTCGGGGCCATCGCCGGCGCGCTGGCCGCCGGGGCCCTGGTGGACACCATGGACGTGCAGGCGGTCCTGGCCGTCCCGGCCATCGTGGTCGGACTGTGCCTGGTGGCCATCATCCTCGGCGTGGAGGAGACCCCCGGCGTCTCACCGGCGAACTTCCGGCTCCGGGACTTCGACCTGCCCGGACTGGCCTGGGTGACCCTGGCCCTGGTGCTCATCATGGGCGCACTCTTCGTGGTGCGCGGGACCGGGATGGCACCAGACCGGCCGGGGCTCTGGCTCGCGGTGCTGATGCTCGGGGCCGGGGCGGCGGCCCTACGGCGGTTCGTGGCGGTGGAGCGGGCCCATCCGGACCCATTGATCGATGTGCGCATGTTCACCGATCCCGCCCTGTGGCCGGTCTTCGCCACGGCGGGCCTGTTCGGGGTCTCCGTGCTCGGGGCGCAGGCGCCGCTGTCCACCTTCGCCCGGACCGATCCGGGGGTCTACGGCTACGGTCTGGGCACCACGGGTTTCCAGACCTCGCTGATCATCGGCATCTACCTGATCTCGATGGTCATCGGCGCCCTGCTGCTGCCCACGGTCTCCCGGTGGACGACGCCCCGGCTGGCCCTGCTGTTCGCCAGCCTCGCCGTGGCCGTCGGTTTCGCGTTGTTCCTGCCGTTCCACGAGACGATCGGGCAGGTCATCGCCAACATGGTGGTGGTCGGCCTCGGCTCCGGGGCTCTGGTGGCCTCGCTGCCCGCTGCCGCGGCGGCCGCCGCCCCACCGGAACAGACGGGGGTGGCCACCGGTCTGACGAACTCGGTCAAGACCGTGGGCGGCGCCGTGGCCTCCTGTGTCTTCGGCCTGGCCCTGGCCACCACGGCCTTCGCGGGTGCTCCCGACGCGGCGTCGGCCGGACTGGTCGAGGGCGGCACGGCGGGCTCGTTCTCCGGCTACGTCACGGTGTGGATCGTGTGCTCGCTGACCGCACTGGTCTCAGCCGTGCTGCTGCTGTTCGTCCCGAAGAGGGCGTTCGCCTAGACCGGCCGCACGGTGCGGCCGGCGCGGGTCACTCCTTGGTCAGATGGGCCAGATCAGCCAACACGGCCAGCAGACCCGCGGCGTCCGGACTGCCGGCGGTTCCGGCCAGGTCCAGGCCGACCCCGCGTGCCGCCGCCTGCGTAGGCCGGCCGATCGCGATGAACCGGGTGTCCGCCGGGACTCCGGTCCCCCGGCGGCGGACCAGTTCGAAGACCGCGCTGGGGCTGGTCAGCACGACGTCGGCCCCCACCAGGTCCTGCAGGGTCACCAGTGCGGGGGCCGGCTCCTGCACGCCAGCCGATGGACCCGGCGCGCCACCGCCGCCAGGGTGACCGGCATCGGCGAGCAGCCGACGGCCGGGTGCCGCCGGGTAGGGCACGGTCCGGTAGGCCTCCACGCGCTCGACGTCCCAGCCGCACCGGGTGATCCCGTCTGCCACCTCGGCGGTGGCCAGGGACGACTGTGGGAGTAGGACGCGGCGGCGGGCGGTCTCGGGGCCGGAATCCGGGGTCGGGACGTGGGCGGGGAACTGGGCCGCGATCCCCTCGGCCGAGGCATCGTCAGCGGGCATCCACGGGGTCTCGGAACATCCGGCCTCGGCCAGCACCCGGGCGGTCCCCGGTCCGGTCACCGCGATCCGGATCCCGGGCTCCACGCGGCCATCCCACCCGCTGAGGACGAGGGCACGCACCGTGTTGGGGCTGGTCAGCACCAGCCAGGCGATGCGGGGGTCCACCGGGGCACCGTCGGGGGTGCCGCCGTCGTGCGTGGGATGGGACGGGGGCTGGTGGGTGGGGCGCCCGGTCAGGCGCGCCACCGCCGTCCGCAGCGGACCGGGGTCCGCCGGCAGCTCGAAGTCCGTCAGGGGAAGGAACCCCACGCGGTAGCCGGCCGTGGCCAGGCCGGCCTCCACGGCGCCGGACTGCTCGGGCTGCCGGGTCATCACCACGGTGCGCGGTGCCACGGGGTTCATCACCGCTTCACCCCCCGCGTGCCAGCGCATCGAGGTCGCAGGAATCGGCCCCGTCCTGGGCAGGACGGGGCCATTTCCTGCGACTCAGTGGCCATGCTCACGTGTCAGGGACAGGCTCAGGCGGCGGGGAACAGGTCGGCACCGCCGGCCAGCAGGGCCTCTGCCACCCGAATCCCCAGCTGCCGGGCCAGGTTGAGGAACTCGGCATCTGCGGTCCCGTCCTCCAGCCGCACCCGCACGGCCGGCAGGTCCACGCCGGCATGCTCACGCAGCAGCCGGCTGCCGTCCAGGGCGGCCACCACAGCGTCCATCACCAGGCGGCTGCCGCCCGACTCAGGCTCCGCCCCGGACTGCCGCTCCACCCTCGCCAGCGCACCGATGGGGGCCGAGCACCCCGCCTCGAGCCGTTCGAGCAGGGCCCGCTCCGCCGTGATCTGCAGTCGGCTGACGGCATCGTCGTATCCGGCCAGGGCCTGCGCCAGGGCATCGCCGGCGGCGGCGGTCTCGGGGCGGCATTCCACCGCGAGCGCGCCCTGCCCCGGGGCGGGCATCATCACGGTGGGGGCGAGGCGTTCGGTGATGGCCCAGTCGTAACCGATGCGGTCCAGGCCGGCACACGCCAGGACCACGGCGTCCAGGTCACCGCGCGGGGAGCCGGCGGCGGCCGGGGCGTGGTCGTCGTGCTGTTCCAGCCCCGGGACGCGGGCCAGCCGGGTCTGCACATTGCCGCGGATGTCCACGATGTCCAGGTCCGGCCGGACGGCCTTGAGCTGGGCCACCCGGCGCGGTGAGCCGGTGCCGACCCGCGCTCCGGCGGGCAGCTCGGACAGGCGCAGCCCGTCGCGGGCGCACAGGGCGTCCCGCACGTCCACGCGCTTCGGCACGGCGGCGATCTCCAGGCCTGCGGGCTGCACCGAGGGCAGGTCCTTGAGCGAATGCACGGCCAGGTCCACCCGAGACTCCAACACGGCCGCGCGCAGGGCGGAGGCGAAGACGCCGGTGCCGCCGAGCGAGGCCAGCGACCCGGTGGTCACGTCCCCCTCGGTCTTGATGATCTCCAGGCGCGGCTGAAGGCCGGAGGCAGCGGCGAGGGTCTCGGCCGCGCCGGTGGTCTGGGTACGCGCCAGATGGGAGCCGCGGGTGCCCACGGTGAAGGTGGTCCTCATCGGCTCGGAGCACCCACCTCCGCGTCGAAGGCCGCCACCGTCGGGCGGACCGTGCCGTCCCGCATCACCTTGACGCAGCAGTTCGGGGCGCAGACGTCGTTCCAGGCGCCGAAGCAGCCCACCGCGGCCCGTCCCGGGCGGCGGCCCAGGCGCTCCTCGATGATGTCCACCAGTCCGGAGACGAAGGCCGGGTGGGTCCCCGGCGTCGGGGTGCGGCGGAAGGCCAGGCCCAGGTTCTCCGCCGTCTCCTTCGCCTCCGTGTCCAGGTCCCAGACCACCTCCATGTGGTCTGACACGAAGCCCAGGGGAACCACGATCACGCCGGCGAGCGGGCCGGCGCCGGATCCGGCAGAGTCGCCGACAGCAGAGTCTCCGACAGCAGAGCCCGGCGCGGCGGCGAGCTGCTCGATCGCGTCATTGATGTCCGGCTCCAGCCAAGGCACGTGCGGGGCACCGGAGCGGGACTGGTAGACCAGTGACCAGTCGATGCCGGCGGCCTCGGGGACGGCCTGCAGGATCTGCTCCGCCACATCGAGGTGCTGGGCGGAGTAGACGTCCGCCCCATTGCCCTCGCCGGGGGCCAGCCCGGTCTGTTCCTGTAGCCCGGCGGCCAGCGGCCGGGGTCCGGCCGCCTCGGCATCCGAGGTCGGGATGGAGTGCGTGGCGAAGAGGATGTGCAGCGCCCCCTCGGGGTGCCCGGCCCCGGCCAGCTCGGCACGGATCTCGTCCAGCCCGGTGCGCAGCCCCTCGGCGAACGGCTCCACGAAACCCGGGTGGTTGAAGTACTGCCGGATCTTGTCCGCCTCGAGACGGCCCTCCAGTCCCGTGGACCGCAGGGCCATGCCCAGGTCCTCCCGGTACTGGCGGCACGAGGAGTAGCAGGAGTAGGCCGAGGTCGCCACGGTCAGCAGCTTCCGGTGCCCGTCGGCATGGATCTGTTCCAGCGTCTCGGGGATGTAGGGCCCCCAGTTGCGGTTGCCCCAGTAGAGGGGGATCTCGATACCGCGGGCCGCCAACTCGGACTCCAGGGCCGCGAGGAGGTCGCGGTTCTGGGCGTTGATGGGACTGATGCCGCCGTTGGCGCGGTAGTGGGTGGCCACCTCCTCGAGACGCTCGTCCGGGATGCCGCGGCCCGCGGTGACGTTGCGCAGGAACGGGATCACGTCGTCCTGGCCCTCGGGTCCGCCGAAGGATGCGAGCAGGATGGCGTCATAGGCCTTCGGTGCCATGGTCCCGTCCTCGTCAACGCCGGCCAGCGGGTCGAAGGACGGTTCCGGGCTGGAGGCGGCCGGAGTGGGCTCGTTCATCAGGCCAGCACCTCGGCGATCTCTGCCGTGGTGATGAAACGGCCGGTGTAGAAGGGGACCTCTTCTCGCACGTAGTGGCGGGTCTCGTTGTTGCGCAGATGGCGCATCATGTCCACCAGGTTGTTCAGTTCCGGTGCCTCGAGTCCGAGCAGCCATTCCCAGTCGTTCAGTGCGAACGCGCTCGTGGTGTTGGCCCAGACCATGGGGAAATCGCGTCCGAGCACGCCGTGGTCCTTGAGCATGCGGCCGCGCTCGGCGGGCTCCAGCACGTACCAGTCGTAAGAGCGGACGAAGGGGTAGAAGCACAGCCACTTCAGCGGCTGGCGGCCCATGGCGAACGCGGGGACGTGGTCCTTGGCGAACTCGGCCATCCGGTCCGAGCCCATGGCGGAGAGGACGATCCTGGTGCCGGCCAGCAGCTCGGTGCGGCGCAGCCGGCGGATGGCTGCCTGCAGGTCCTCGGCCACGTGGCCGTACATCCACACCATGATGTCCGCGTCCGCGCGCATGCCAGAGACGTCATAGGTGCCACGGACCGTCACGCCCTGCTCGGCCAGCGACGCCACGAGGGCGTCGAACTGCTCCACCGCGCGGAGACGTTCGGTCTCCGTGTGCGCCCCGGCACCGTGTCCGCCGTTCCGCGCGAAGACGGTATAGGTGGTGAACCACTCGACGGCTCGGGTCTCCTCCGTGCTGTCGGGTCCGGTGGTGCCGGCGTCTGCGGCCTGGTTCTCGGTCATCGTCACAACTCCTGTGGTGTCACGTCTATCGGTGCCCACCGCCGGTTTCTACAAGCGGTAGAACGAGCGGTCTCAGCCTACCCCTCCTGCGCGTCCGGTGTCCCTTCCGAAGCTGCACCGATCCTGCGCCGGACATCGGCCACGATGGCGGCCAGCCCGGTCCCGGCCACCCAGGCCCCGACGGCGTCCAGACCGGGTTCGGTCTCCAACCAGGTCCGTGCCGCACCCACCCTGGCGCGGTGTTCCGGGGTGGCTGCGGGCAGGGCGGACCTCCAGCGGACCACGAGGGTCTCGATCACTCCCGCAGCCAGGTCCACGCCTGTCAGCGCGGTGGCGTCCGCCACGGCCAGGCGCTTCAGCCCGGCGTCCGGCGTCCGATAACCCGGCGCCGAGGAGTCCGGGGCATCACTCACCCGCCCGTAGGACAGCCGGATCGCGTGGCGATGCCCCTCTTGCCCGGACTGTCCCGCGTTGAGCGCGCGCCGCGCCCAGTCCCACTTGGCACTGATGTGTGTCATGGCCTTGGCCGAGACCACCTCCGCCGACACTGCCGGTGAGACCAGCAGTCCGGTGCCCCGCGGGTGTCCGTCCAGTCCCGAGGCCTCGGCCACGAGCGTCACGAGTGCGACGCCGGCCCCCTCCGGCGGGCGGTCCGCGGCCGCCAGTTCGCCTTCGGAGACCGGCGCCAGCAGGTCCCAGGCCCGCGGCCCGTCGGTCGCCACCACCACGCGGTCCGCTCTCACGGACTCGGCCCGGCCGGCCGGAGCACCGACGGCCGCGTCGGAGGGCTTCAGGGACACCGTCCAGCCGCGGCCCCCCGCCCCACGGACCAGTGCCACGGCCCGGGTGCCGGTCAGTACGCGCACACCCTGGCGGTCCAACTGCTCGGCCAGGGCGGCGGTCAGGGTGTTCATGCCGCCCCGCAGGGAGGCGACGACGGCCCCCGGCGGTGCGGCAGCCCGGCGGGCCGCGACGGCCCTGGAGAGGGATCCTGTCTCGACCACGGCCTCGAGCAGACCGGGGGCCACGGTACGCAGGTCGATGGTGTCCGGGTCGGCAGAGTGCACGCCCGCGACCACCGGAGCCACGAGACGCTGGAGTACGCCGTCTCCCATCCGGTCCCGCACGAGAGCACCCACGGTGACCGGGCCGCCGTCGCGCAGGATCTGCCGCCACCGCTCCACGGTGCGCGCCGGGTCCACGTCCTGCAGGGCCCGGGCCAGGGCCTCGGGGCCGAGCGCCTCGGCGACCTCGGGTGCCTGCAGGTCACCGGGGATCCCCACGATCCCCAGCCGGGGGGAGGGTACGGCGCGGTGCTGGCCTCCGGGTTCGACGGGCGGGAGGTACAGCCAGGATCCGGCGGGGTTCGGCTCCACGACGGCGCTCCCCAGCCCCAACTCCCCGACCAACTCGCGGACGGCCGGGGTGCGGACGGCAAAGGACTCGGCGCCAGCGTCCAGGGTGATGGACTCCCCCCGCCCCAGCTCCACGCGCCGTGATGACACGCAACCACCGAGGCCGTCGCCGGCCTCCACGAGGGTGGTGCGGTGACCGGCCCGGGCCAGTTCCCAGGCGGACAGCAGACCGGCGATCCCCCCGCCGATGACCACGGCGGAGGGACGGTCCGGGGTCTCAGCAGAGGCAGCCACCGGGGCCACAGCCGGGGTCACGGCCGGATGGAGTGGATCAGTTCGACCACGCGGGTGAGGACCTGGGGGTCGGTGCTCGGCGGGACGCCGTGGCCGAGGTTGACCACATGTCCCGGCGCCACGCGGCCGGCCTCGACCACTTCGCGGACATGGGCCTCGAGGACCTCCCACGGGGCGCTGAGGAGAGCCGGGTCGATGTTGCCCTGCAGCGGCACCGCACCGCGCCCATCGGGGCCGGGCGTCGCACCCAGCCGGCGGTGGGCCTCACCGAGCGGCAGGCGGTAGTCGACCCCCATGACCGAGGCGCCGGCGTCGCGCATCAGGGGCAGGATCTCCGAGGTGCCGGTGCCGAAGTGTACGAGGGGCACGGACTGCCCGTCCCGGCCCACGAGGTCGCTGACGTAGGACAGTGCCCGGGTGGAGTGCGGCTGGACGTACCGCTGGTAGTCCGACAGCGACAGCGAGCCCGCCCAGGAGTCGAAGAGCTGGCCGGCCGAGGCCCCGGCCTCCAGCTGGGCTCGCAGGAACTTTCCGGCGGCATCCGCGGCCCAGCGGGCCAGCGCGTCCCAGGTCTGCGGGTCGGCATGCATCATGGTGCGCGGGCCCAGGTGGTCCCGGGACGGCCCACCCTCCACCATGTAGGCGGCCACCGTGAAGGGTGCGCCGGCGAAGCCGACGAGCGGGGTGCTGCCCAGCTCGGCGACCGTCAGCCGCACGGCCTCACGGATCGGCTCGAGGGATTCCTCGGTCAGTTCGGGCAGGGCCGCCACATCGGCGGCCGTCCGCACGGCGGATCCCAGCACGGGGCCGGTGCCGGGCACGATGTCCACGTCCACGCCGGCCAGGCGCAACGGGACCACGATGTCCGAGAAGAAGATGGCCGCATCCACATCATGGCGGCGCACCGGCTGGAGCGTGATCTCCGAGGCCAGTTCCGGCTGCAGGCACGACTCCAGCATGCCGATGCCCTGCCGGAGCTCGCGGTACTCCGGGAGGGATCGGCCGGCCTGGCGCATGAACCACACGGGGGTGCGGGACGGGGTGCTGCCGCGGTAGGCCGTGATGAGGGGGGAGGCCGCAGTGGAGCGGTTCGGATCGGCGGTGGCCAGGGGGTGGTCGGCGGGCAGGGTGATGCCGGACTGAAGGCCGGTCTGGGCGCCGTTCTGAGATGTAGACATGAGGCCCATTCTTTCATTGACCGTCGGCCGTGGAGCCCGGTGAGTCTGATCACTCAGGGTCACCTTCTTAGACCGGGGCGCCCGCTGGGTCTAGAATCGGGCTCATTGTGGCTCTTTTTTCCCTGGTTGCCTCGCACACCGACCTTGACCTCGACACGGTGGCGCAGCTGAGCAACGGTACCGGTGAGGTCGCCTCCACCATCCCCGATTCGACGGTGGACGGTGCCGTGGTGCTGGCCACCTGCAATCGGGTGGAGATCTACGCGGAGGCCCCGGATGAGAGTTCGGTGGAGCAGGCCCGCGCCGAACTGCTGCAGGCCGTCTCCCGTGGTTCCGGCCTGACCGCATCCACCGTGGAGTCCTCCTTCCAGCTGCTCTCCGGTGACTCCACCGTCCGGCACCTCTTCGAGGTCGGCTCCGGCCTGAAGTCGGCCGTTGTCGGCGAACGGGAGATCGCCGGCCAGGTTCGCCGCGCCCTGGGCACCGCCCAGGAGACCGGCACCGCCACCGGCTCGCTCGTCAAACTCTTCGAATCAGCCACCCGCACCGCCAAGGACGTCGGGGCGCGCACGGCCCTCGGCGCGGCCGGCCGGTCCATCGTGTCCGTGGCCCTGGACCTGGCCACCGACCTGCACGCGGGGACCTCCCCCCAGGGATCCCGGCAGTTCTGGGCCCAGGCCAATGTGTTGATCATCGGTACCGGTTCCTATGCCGGCACCACCCTGGCCCAGCTCTCGGACCGCGGCGCCGCCCACGTCGGGGTGCATTCCGCCTCCGGCCGTGCCGAGGCGTTCGTGGCGGACCGTGGCGGCTGGGCCCTGGCCCTGGGCGGGGAGAAGATCCACGGCGCCATCGCGGAGGCCGACGTCCTCATCGGCTGCTCCGGTGGAGACCGTCGCCTGGAGGCGGAGACCCTGCGGCGGCTGCGTGAGGGCACGGCACGCCGGTTGACCGTGCTGGACCTTGCCCTCAGCCATGATTTCGATCCCGCGATCGCGGACCTGGACGGCGTGGACCTCATCACCTTGGAATCCGTCAAGTTGGCCGCCCCCGAGGGCCAGCAAGACGCCCTGGTGGAGGCCTCTCGCCTCGTGGACGGAGCCGTGACCGGCTACCTCACCGAGCGCAGGTCCCGGAGCGCCAACGAGGCCATCGTGGCCTTGCGCAAGCACACCCAGCAGGTCCTCGAATCCGAGATGGAACGGGTCCGGGGCAAGCACGGCTGCACGGCGGCCGCGGAGGAGGTGGAGTTCGCCCTGCGCCGCATGGTCCGCCAGATGCTGCATGAGCCCACCGTCCGGGCCAAGCAGATGGCCGCCCAGGGCCGGCTCGAGGACTACGAGGATGCCTTGAACGTCATCTTCGGGCTGGAGCTCTCCGCCCCCGCCCCGGTCGCCTCCGAAGAGGTCTGCCCGGCCGACGTGGAGACAGGCACCGCGGCCAGCACAGCGCGCATCGCCTGAACTACTACTGGTCGGTAGAGTGAGATGCACCGTCCGCACCTGACGGGACACTCGAGAAAGGCATCACCGTGAGCACCACCCCCGTGCGCCAATCCCGGCTGCCCCGTGACGAGCGCCGCAAGCAATTGCTGGATGCCGCCCGCCAGGTCTTCGTGGACCATGGGTTCCACGCCACCTCCATGGATGACATCGCGGTGGCCGCCGCCGTGTCCAAACCAGTGCTCTACCAGCACTTCCCGGGCAAGCACGAGCTCTTCCTGGACCTGATGGACACGCAGGTGGATCTGCTGGAGTCCGCCGTCAGCGGGGCCCTGGCCTCCACCACGGACAACAAGGAACGGGTCCTGGCCACCATCCACGCCTATTTCCAGTTCGTGGACAGCCCCGACCGCGCCTACCGTCTCCTCTTCGATTCGGGGTTGAACAACGACCCGGACGTCGCGGCACGGCTGGAAGGCCTGGACCACCGGTTCGCCACGGGCATCGCCGAGATCATCACCGCGGACACCACGCTCTCCCGCGAGGAGGCACTGCTGTTGGGCCACGGCCTGGCGGGGCTCATGAAGTCCTCCGCCCGGCATTGGGCGGAGCAGTCGGGCGAGCCCTCCCGCCCCGACCTGGCCACCGCTGCCGAGCTGACCTCCCGCCTGGCCTGGCGCGGTATCAGCCGCTTCCCGAAAGAACGCTGATCAACCCGACTCCGCACCTCGGCAGACCGCAGACTCCGGACCGTTACGCCCGTGGCCGAAGTGCCGGTGCGATTCCTCCTGCAGGCCCCGGGATCCAATAGTCTGCTGTGGGACGAAGATCCGGTTCCGGCGCCGGGAGCCACCCCGCGCCACCGGATCCCCGATCAGCCAGTGAACCTGAAGGAGTCAGCATGGAAATCCGCATTGGTGTGCAGAACGTAGCCCGTGAAGTCGTCATCGAATCGGATGCCAGCAACGAGGACGTGGCCCGCCTGGTCTCCGACGCCCTGGCTGACGGTGGCCTGCTGCGCCTGAAGGACACCAAGGGGCGTCTGGTCATGGTCCCCTCCGGCATCATCGGCTATGTGGAGATCGGCACCGAGACCCCGCGTCCGGTCGGTTTCGTCCCGACCCCGGGTTCCTGAACCCCGTCCTCCCCCACCCCCCTTGTTGCCCCGTCCGACCAGCGGACCGGGGACAGCCCACTACGGTGCGGGCAGAACGCCTCGGTGCGTTCTGCCCGCAGCATTGGTTAAGGCCGTTGGTTAAGGCCGTTGTTTAAGGCCCTTGGTTGATGTCGGTTGATCAGGTCGCCCGGTAGGGTGTGGCCGTGGCCCAACTGCACCTGGATCTTGCCCGCTCAGCCCACCAGACCGAACTGACCGGGCACCTGGCGGCCCTCCGCCGGGAACTGTCCCTGCCCGACGGTTTCCCACCTGAGGTGCTGGCGGATGCCGAACGGGCCGCTGCGGCCATGGCGGACCGCCTGCCACAGAACGACCGCACCAACCTGCCACTGCTCACCATCGACCCGCCGGGGTCCACCGACTTGGACCAGGCGGTCCACATCCGGCGTGGCACGGAGGTCACCGCGGACGCGAACGGCCGGGGCGGCGCGGCCGAGGGGTTCACCGTCCACTACGCCATCGCCGATGTCCCGGCGTTCATCACCCCCGGCGGCGCCCTCGATGCCGAGACCCTGCGCCGCGGACAGACCATCTACCTGCCGGACCGGCGGATCCCGCTGCACCCCGAGGTGATCAGCGAGGACACCGGGTCCCTGCTGCCCGGGGCGGACCGTGGCGCCTATCTGTGGACCTTCCACCTGGATGCGGGCGGGGCCGTGGTCTCCACCGGCCTGGAGCGGGCCCGGGTGCGTAGCCGCGAACAGCTCACCTATGACCAGGCGCAGCAACGGATCGACGGTGGCGGCCGCTCCCAGCACGGCGCCGAGGGGTCATCCACCCTGGCGCTGCTCCGGGAGGTGGGCCTCCTCCGGGCCGCCCAGGAGATCCGGCGCGGTGGTGCCAGCCTGCGACTGCCCGCCCAGGAGGTCACCGCCACGGACCACGGCTACGAGGTCCTCGCCACTCCCCCGCTGGACGTGGAGGACTGGAACGCCCAGATCTCGCTGATGACGGGGATCGCTGCCGCGGACATCATGCTCACGGGACAGATCGGGATCCTGCGCACCATGCCGCCGGCGGACGCGGATTCCGAGGCCATGTTCCGGGCACGCACTCGGGCCCTGGGTCACCCGTGGGCCCAGGACCAGCCCTACGGCGAGTACCTGCGGGGCTTGGACACCACCGACCCCCGGGAACTGGCCATCATGCACGCGGCCACGTCCCTGTTCCGCGGCGCGGGGTACACCGCCTTCGACGGCGACACGCCCGAGGTGACGGTCCAGGCCGCGATTGCCGCGCCCTATGCGCACACCACGGCGCCGCTGCGCCGCCTGGTGGACCGCTTCGTACTGGTGACGTGCCTGGCCCTGGCCCAGGGGCAGGAGGTCCCCCAACCCGTCCGCGACCTGCTGCCGGCCCTGCCCGCGGCCATGCAGGAGTCCGGCCGGCTGGCCTCCCAGGCTTCCAACGCCGCCCTGCAGCTGGTCGAGGCGGCATCCCTCTCCGGGCTGGAGGGCCGGGAGTTCTCGGCAGTGGTCATCTCCGCCCCCAGCCCAGCGCAGGCCGAGAAGGCACGGGCCGAGGGACGGCTGCCCTGGGGCGAGGTCCAGGTGGCACAGCCACCCGTGTTGGCCCGGTACGAGGGATTCGCCGAGGCCGGCAGCGAGGTCCGGGTGGAGCTCGTCACGGCGGACCTGTCCACCCGCACCGTACTGTTCCGGATCGCCGGGCAGGCACCCGAGACGCTGCAGGCACCGGAAGCGCTTCCCGCACCCGAGGCGCTGCCCGCCCCGGACCGCACTTCGCCCCCGGGCCGCGCACGGGATCGGGCGGCCGACCCGGTAGAGTAGTGGTATCAAGGATGACCGATCGCACTGTTCAACTGCGTTCACCCTCGTGATTTGACTCCCCGGATCCGGCACAGCCCCACGGGCCAGACCGAATCCACCGGCCCATCGCCTTCGCGATGACGGCCTTGCACCTCCCGCGATCGGCTCCACCATGGACGCATGGAGTCCGGCCGAACCGCGCCGCCGCTGCCGCTGGCACCGCCAGCGGGAGCGAGACGCGTCAGTGCACTGGAAACAGTGCCGTCGTGCTGGATCCCTGCCTGAATGACGGGACCGAAACCCCATGACCCCAGAACAGAAGATCGCCGCGGACCACGACGTCGACACCGAAGACCTGGCCACCTCCGCGATCGAGACCATCGATGTGGAGGCCTCCATTGACATCGCCGAGGCCAATGAGCCCGTGGCGGAGAAGACCTTTGCCGACTTCAAGGTCCGCGCGGACATGGTCGAGGCCCTGGCCGAGAAGGGCATCCTCCACCCCTTCCCCATCCAGGCCATGACCCTCCCGATCGCCCTGAGCGGCCACGACATCATCGGCCAGGCCAAGACCGGCACCGGCAAGACCCTGGGCTTCGGCCTGCCCGCGCTGCAGCGCGTCATCGGCCCCGGTGAGCCAGGCTTTGACCAGCTCGATTCCCCGGGCGCCCCCCAGGCCCTGATCGTGGCACCGACCCGCGAGCTGGCCAACCAGGTGGCGCAGGACATCACCATGGCGGCCTCCAAGCGTTCGGTGCGCGTCGCCACGATCTACGGCGGCCGTGCGTACGAGCCCCAGATCGAGGAGCTGCAGCGCGGCGTCGAGGTCGTGGTCGGCACACCCGGCCGCCTCATCGACCTGATGCGCCAGCGCCACCTCAACCTCACACTGGTGAAGATCGTGGTGCTGGACGAGGCGGACGAGATGCTGGACCTCGGCTTCTTGCCGGACGTCGAGACGCTGCTCTCCGCCGTGCCCGAGGTCCGCCAGACCATGCTCTTCTCGGCCACCATGCCCGGCCCCGTGGTCGCCATGGCCCGTCGCTACATGACCCAGCCCACCCACATCCGCGCCGCGGACCCGGAGGACGAGGGCATCACCAAGAAGGACATCCGCCAGCTCGTCTACCGCGCCCACCACATGGACAAGGACGAGCTCGTCGCCCGCATCCTGCGTGCCGAGGGCCGCGGCCGGTCCATCATCTTCACCCGCACCAAGCGCACCGCCGCGCGCGTCTCCGACGAGCTGATCAAGCGCGGTTTCGCCGCCGGCGCCATCCACGGTGATCTCGGCCAGGGCGCGCGCGAGCAGGCCCTGCGCGCGTTCCGCGGGGAGAAGATCGACGTGCTGGTCGCCACGGACGTGGCCGCCCGCGGTATCGACGTGGATGACGTGACCCACGTGATCAACTTCCAGTGCCCCGAGGACGAGAAGACCTACCTGCACCGCGTGGGCCGCACCGGCCGTGCCGGCAACAAGGGCACTGCCGTGACCTTGGTGGACTGGGAGGACATGCCGCGCTGGGGCCTCATCAACAAGGCCCTCGGCCTGGATGTCCCGGTGCCGCCGGAGACCTACTCCTCCTCGAAGCACTTCTTCGCGGACCTGAACATCCCGAAGGGCACCAAGGGCCGCCTGCCCCGTGACCAGCGGACCCGTGAGGGTCTGTCCGGTGAGACGCTCGAGGACCTCGGCGGCCCCGGCGCCAAGCCGGAGCGCAGCGGTTCCGGCGGACGCGGACGGGGGGACCGAGAGTCAGGGCGCGACGGCGGCCGGTCCGGTCGCGCAGGACGCGGCGGCCGCGAGGGTGGACGCAGTGAAGGTGGCCGCAGTGAGGGCCGCGAGGGTGGTCGCGGCCGTGGGCCCTCCGGCTCCCGCCGCGAGGGCGCGACCGGCGACCAGCAGCGCACCCCGGAGCACGCCGAGCACCGCGGTGGCGAGACCGGCACCGAGGGTGAGGGCCGTCGTCGTGGGTCCGCGTCCGCGCCGGCCGGCACCTCCGAGGACCGCGCGCCGCGCACCCGGTCCCGGAGCCGTTCCCGCACCCGCCGCCGCAACGGCGACGTGGTCCAGGGCGGCGAGGGCCAGGGTGGCCAGAGCCGGGGCGCCGGCGGTCAGGACTCCTCCGGAGAGTGACACCGTTCACCCCTGAGGGAGCCAATCTGGTGGTGGGGGCGGAGAACCTGGAGTTCCTGCCCTCACTGCCGGACGGGGCCTTCACCGTGGTCTACCTGGATCCGCCGTTCAACACCGGCCGCACCCAGCGCCGCCAGCAGCTGTCCATGGTGCGTGCCTCCGGGGATGAGGCGGACCGGGTGGGCTTCGGCGGGCAGAGCTACAAGACCATCAAGGGCGCCCTGTCCTCCTATGACGACGCCTTCGCCGACTACTGGGAGTTCCTCGAGCCGCGCCTGCGCGAGGCCTGGCGACTGCTGTCGGACGATGGCACGCTATACCTGCACCTGGACTACCGCGAGGTGCACTATGCCAAGGTCATGCTGGACGTGATCTTCGGCCGGGACTGCTTCCTCAACGAGATCATCTGGGCCTACGACTTCGGGGGACGCTCGAAGCGCCGCTGGCCGGCGAAGCACGACACGATCCTGGTGTACGTCAAGGACCCGGACGGCTACTGGTTCGATTCTGCCGAGGTCGACCGGGAACCCTATATGGCCCCCGGGCTCGTGACACCCGAGAAGGTCGCGCGCGGCAAGCTGCCCACGGATGTCTGGTGGCACACGATCGTCTCCCCCACCGGCAAGGAGAAGACCGGCTATCCCACCCAGAAGCCGCTGGGCCTGCTGCGGCGCATGGTGGCCGCCTCCTCCCGCCCCGGCGACTGGGTGCTCGACTTCTTCGCCGGTTCCGGGACCACCGGGGCCGCCGCGGCGGAGCTGGGCCGCCGATTCGTGCTGGTGGACCAGAACCCGGCCGCCCTCGAGGTCATGCGCGCCCGGTTGGCCGAACACCTCTGACCCCACTCCGACACCACTTCGCGCACGGGTCCCACCCTCGCAGCGGCAGGTCGATGGATGACCCGGTTCCGAGGATTCCCGGCATTTCGGGTCACCCTTCGACCCCCAGTTGCTGGGGATACGGCGGAGGAAGTCAGGGGCGGATGACGGCGGTGCCCGTGGCCTGCTCCTCGATCCGGGCCACCACCTCCGCCGGGGTAGTGTACTCACCGATCCGGTTGGGCTTGCCGGCCCCGTGGTAGTCGGAGGAGCCGGTGATGAACAGCCCGTGCTCCACGGCGATCAGGCGCAGGGTACGCCGGGCCTCGTCGGGATTGTCCCGGTGGAAGACCTCGATCCCGGCCAGCCCGGCGTCGATCATCTCGCGAAACAGCTCCATGCCGATGATCCGGCCGCGCATGGAGGCCATCGGGTGGGCGAAGACGGGGACGCCGCCGGCCTCGAGCACCAGCCGGACGGCATGGACCGGGTCCGGGGCGTAGTGGCCCACGTAGTAGGGCGAGCGCGGGGTCAGGATCGAGGTGAAGGCGGCGGAACGGTCGTGGATGACGCCCGCGGCCACGAGGGCGTCCGCGATGTGTGGCCGCCCGATGGTGGCATCCGGGGTCGAGTGGTCCAGCACCATCTCCCACGTGATGGGGTAGTCCTCCGCGAGACGCTCCACCATGCGCTGGGCCCGGCTGAGCCGCGAGGACCTGGACCGGGCGATCTCCCCGGTGAGTCCCGGGGCATCGGGGTCGTGCAGGTAGGACAGCAGGTGCACGCTGATCCCGGTGTCCGAGACACAGGAGACCTCCATACCGGGTACAAGGACCAGCCCGGTCTCCCCGGCCGTCACGGCTGCCTCCGCCCACCCGGCGGTGGTGTCATGGTCCGTCAGGGCCAGGCCCGTCAGTCCGGCTCGCGCGGCTGCCCGCACCACGTCCGCAGGCGGCTCGGTGCCGTCCGAGATGTTGGAGTGCGTGTGCAGGTCGAACGACATGGGCCCCAGCCTAGCCACCACCGAAGACAATGCGATGATGGACGCCATGAGCGATGCACAGTCCCAGACCCCGGAGACCTCAGACAACCACCCCCAGCCCGTGGAGGACCGGGTGAACAACCGGTCCCAGAAGCCGACCTCGGACGCGTTCAAGCAGTTCATGGGCTCGAACTGGGCCCCGGCGCAGACCCCGCTCGTCATGCCGGACGCCTCCTCCCCCTTCGCCGCCCGGCGCCGCAAGGCCCTGTCCGCCGAGTTCCAGGGCGAGCGCCTGGTCATCCCGGCCGGCTCGCTCAAGGTGCGCTCCAATGACACCGACTACCGGTTCCGGGCCCACTCGGCCTTCGCCCACCTCACGGGTCTGGGCGTGGACCACGAGCCGGAGGCCGTCCTGGTGATGGAGCCGGTGGAACCGGGTGCCGGTGACCACGGCGGTGATCACGAGGCCACCCTCTACTTCCGCCCCCTGGCCGGCCGCGACTCCGAGGAGTTCTACTCCAACGCCCGCACCGGCGAGTTCTGGATCGGTTCCCGCCCGACCCTGGGCGAGATGGCGGCCCGCACCGGCCTGCGCACCGCCGACCTGTCCGAGCTGGAGGTCGCCGTCACCAAGAACGCCGGTGCCGTGGAGATCGGCGGCGTCCGCATCCGGCTGCTGCGCGGTTCCGACCTGGATGTGGAGGCCCTCGTGGACACCTCCCGCATCAACACCGGGGTGGACCTGGAGGCCTCGGACGCCCTGGACGCGGTGCTGACCGAGTTCCTCTCCGAGTTGCGTCTGGTCAAGGACGGCTGGGAGATCCAGGAGATGCGCGGTTCCGTGGCCGCCACCATCGCCGGGTTCGAGGACATCGTGAGGGTGCTGCCGCTCGCACGGGGCCATGCGCGCGGCGAGCGGATCGTGGAGGGGGCCTTCTTCTCCCGTGCCCGCCTCGAGGGCAATGACCTGGGCTATGACACCATCGCGGCCGCCGGCAACAACGCCACGGTGCTGCACTGGATCCGCAACAACGGTCAGGTGCGGGACGGGGACCTCATCCTCGTGGATGCCGGCGTGGAGGCGGAATCGCTGTACACCGCGGACATCACCCGGACCCTGCCGGTCAACGGGACCTTCACGGACGTCCAGCGCAGGATCTACCAGGCCGTCCTCGATGCGGCCGATGCCGCCTTCGCCGCCGTCAAGCCCGGGCTGCGGTTCCGGGACGTCCACGCCACGGCCATGCAGGTGCTGGCCGAGCGCCTGGACACCTGGGGCCTGTTGCCGGTGCCCGTCGAGGAGGCGCTCTCGCCCGAGGGTCAGCAGCACCGCCGCTGGATGCCCCACGGCACCAGCCACCACCTGGGCCTCGACGTGCATGACTGCGCCCAGGCCAGGCGTGAGCTCTACCTGGACGCCGAGATCGTGCCGGGCATGGTCTTCACCATCGAGCCGGGCCTGTACTTCAAGGCCGAGGACCTGGCCGTGCCCGAGGAATACCGCGGGATCGGCGTGCGCATCGAAGACGACATCTATGTGACGGACGAGGGCGCCGAGAACCTCTCCGCCGCCCTGCCGCGCACACCCGAGGACGTGGAGGCCTGGATGGCGCGGCTGCTCGGCTGATCCTCAGGGACGGTCTTCATCGGGCTGGGGGCCGCCCGTGACGTCCCGGGGCGCTGGAGTGGCGGGATCTGCAGTCGCTTCGGGATCGTCAGGACCCCCGGTGCCCGACGCCGGCCGGTCGCTTTCCGCGCCCGGTGCGGCGCCGTCCACGGGCCGGTTCCGATCGGCGCGGCGGCCCGGACGCTTCGAGACACCGGAGACGCCAGAGACGCCAGAGACGCCAGAGGCGCCAGAGCCGCCGGAGCCGCCCTTGCCGTAGGACGGGGCCTCGAAGGATTCCTGACCCTTGCCGCCCTTGGCGTCCTGACCGGCCGGGGCACCCTTGGCGGCGTTCTCCGCCAGGATGCGTTCCTGCACCACCCGGGCCTCGTCCTCGGGCAGCCGCACCCCGTACTGGGGACGGCCGTCCGGCAGGTCCGGGAAGACCCCGGTACGCGCAGGGGCTGGGGGCTCCGGTACCGGTGTCGAGTCAGTGGCCGGGACCGATACCGGGTCAGTGGGTGAGGCCGTCGCCGGAATCGGAGCGGCGGGCGCGCTGTCCGCGGCGCTGGAGGCCGACGTCGGGCCCTGGTGGTGTTCTGGTGAGGGCGTGCTCGGTGGGGTGGGAGCCACGGTTGCGACGGGGGCCGGGGACGGGGCTGCTCCCGGACGGCCCAGTGCCTGCTTGGCCTGGGCTGCGGTCTCGAACTCGCAGACCACGTCGAAGTTGGACGGGACGAGTTGCTGGACCGAGTTCACCCCCCGGCCTTTGCGCATCGCATGGCCGATCACCCCGAAGATCACCCAGACGGCCACGCCGAGTCCCACGGTGTAAAGGATCTGGATTCCGCTGCCGGCGGGATCGATCAGGGTCATGAGGATGCCGAGCATCATCCCGAAGAACGCCCCCTGGATGGCGGAACGCAAGGCCACGGACGGATACGTCAGCCGGTTGCGGATCCGTTCGACCGTGCGCAGGTCCGTGCCGACGATCGATACTGTGCGGACGTCGAACTCCTGGGCGGCGAGCTCGTCCACGACCTTCCGGGCCTCGAGGTAGGTCGGGAAGGACCCCAGCACCTCGCCGCGGGGCAGGCCGCTGACCGAGGGATCGGAGGACGTGGGACCGAAGAGCATGGACATGGCTCCATTGTGCCGTCCGGGCCGGCGCGGGGCACCACCGCACGCCGGGTTCTCCGCCACCGGCGTAAGGCCCGGACCTCCGGCGGAGCCGGCTCACGCCGACTAGTCTGGATGGGTGAATGCCCCCAAGATCTTCGTCGCCCGCCTGCTGGGTCTGGATGTCTTCGACCCGCTGGGTGACCGTCTGGGCCGCCTGCGGGACGCCGTGGTCACCGAACGTGGGCCGGGCCTGCCGCCGGTCGCGGTCGGTCTCGTCATCGAGGTGCCGGGCAAGAAACGCGTCTTCGTCCCCATGACCAGGGTGACGTCCATGGGTGCCGGACAGGTCATCACCACGGGGCTGATCAACCTCCGCCGCTTCGAGCGCCGGGGGGCCGAGCTGATGGTGGCCGCCGACCTCTTCGACCGCCGGGTCACCCTCGTGGACGGTCCGGGCCAGGCGGTCCTGGAGGACCTGGGCCTGGAACAGCAGCGCAACGGCGACTGGCTGGTGAGCGACCTGTATATCCGCCGCGATGCCGGGCGCAGCGCCTTCGGGCGGGCCCGGGGCGAGCACCTGCTGGTGGGTTGGAACGAGGCCCGCTGGGCCGCACGGGAGGAGCCGCAGGGTGCCTCCAGCTTCGTGGCGGCCCACGAGGACCTCAAGGCAGCCGACCTCGCCGATGTACTGCATGAGATGACGGCCAAGCGCCGCGTCGAGGTGGCCACGGAGCTGCAGGACGGGCGGCTGGCGGATGTGCTCCAGGAGCTGCCGGACGACGACCAGGTGGAGATCATCTCCAACCTGGACATCGAACGCGCCGCGGACGTGCTCGAGGAGATGGACCCGGACGATGCCGCCGACCTCCTCCATGAGCTCTCGGATGCCCAGCAGGAGCTGCTCCTCGAGTTGATGGAGCCGGAGGATGCGGACGATGTCCGGCGGCTCATGGAGTACGAGGAGAACACCGCCGGTTCCGTGATGACGCCGGTCCCGGTCATCATGCCCCCGGAGGCCACCGTGGCCGAGGCGCTGGCGAACATCCGCCAGCAGGAGTTCACCCCGTCCATGGCCTCCCTGGTGATCGTGGCCCGGCCCCCGTTGGAGACCCCCACCGGCCGGTACCTCGGCGTGGTGCACTTCCAGCGGCTGCTGCGCTATCCCCCGCCGGAACCCCTCGGGAACATCCTGGACAAGGACCTCGAGCCCGTCTCCGACCTGATGCCCCTGCCCGCGGTGACGCGTGAGCTGGCCACCTACAACCTGACCTGCATCCCCGTGGTGAACCACCACCACCGGGTGGTCGGTGCCGTCACGGTAGACGACGTCCTGGACCACCTGCTGCCCGATGACTGGCGCAGCATGGAGCACCCGGATGAGGCCCAGCACCCGGCGACCGATCCCTCGAAGGCCCCCTCGAGGACATCCTCGACAACGACGGAGGCGAGCTGATGGCTGAGAAGAACACGGAGACGTCCGGCTCCCCGTCCGCGCGCCGCTCCGGCCTGGACACCCCACTGGGCGCCCGGGCCCGCCGCTGGCCCCGGCCGAGCCCCAACCCGGACGCGTTCGGTGAGGCCACCGAGGGCTTCGCACGCTTCATGGGCACACCGCAGTTCATCCTGTGGATGACCGTCTTCTGCGCGCTCTGGCTGTCCTGGAACTCCTTCGCCCCGGCGCAGTTCCGTTTCGATTCGGCCGCCATCGGCTTCACCGCCCTGACCCTGGTGCTGTCCCTGCAGGCGTCCTACGCCGCTCCCCTGCTGCTGCTGGCGCAGAACCGGCAGGACGACCGGGACAAGGTGTCCCTGCGGGAGGACCGCCACCGCGCGGAGCGCAACCTGGCGGACACCGAGTACCTCACCCGTGAACTCGCCGGACTGCGCATCGCCCTGCAGGACGTGGCCACCCGTGATTTCGTCCGCTCCGAGATGCGGGATGCCGTCGCAGAGATCACCGAGGACCTCAAGGACGAGTGGCGCGAGCAAGTGCGGACCGAGGTGCTCGAGGAGATGGCCCAACGCCCCGACGCCGGCCCCGCGCCCACCCCGGCCGGGTCGGGGTCAGGGTCAGGGTCCGCGCATCGCAAGAACAAGAAGAAGAAGAACCGGCCGAGCCGCGAGGCCCGCGAACGCATCGAGGGCGACGACGACGGCAACCGCACGACCACGTTGGCCGACATCGCCTCAGAGGAGGCCGGCGGCGTCCCGGAGCACCGTGGAGGACGCCCGACGCGCGGCGCTGACGTGGCCGGAAACGCCGGAGACACCGGCCGACCTGAAGAACCTGAAGAACCTGGAGTGGAAACCCCATGACTGACACCGCCGGGCCCATCGACGCCCCGGAGCTCACCACCGACCTGGAACGGGCCGCGTGGACCCGTCTCGGCTCCGTCCTGGACCCTGAGATCCGGCGTCCGGTGACCGAACTGGGCATGATCGCCTCCATCACCGAGGGGACAGCCGACGGGGCAGCCGGAGCCGGACACCTCACGATCGGTGTCCGGCTGACGATTGCCGGATGCCCGCTGCGGGACACCATCACCGCGGATGTGGAAGATGCCCTGGCCGATCTGCACGGCTGCACCTCCGTCACGGTCGTGATGGCCGTCATGACCGCAGAGCAGCGCGCCCGGCTCAAGGAGTTCCTGACGGGCGGTCGGCCTCCGAACCCCTTCGGCCCGGGCACCCTGACCCGGGTGTATGCCGTGGCCTCCGGCAAGGGTGGCGTGGGCAAGTCCACCGTGACGGCCAACCTTGCCACCGCGCTGGCGGCCCGCGGCCTGTCCGTGGGTCTGGTGGACGCCGACATCCACGGTTTCTCCATCCCCGGGCTGCTCGGCACCACCGCCCGGCCCACGCGGGTGGACGAGATGATCCTGCCCCCGGTGGCCCACGGGGTGAAGGTCATCTCGATCGGCATGTTCTTGGACAGTGACCGTCCGGTCGCCTGGCGTGGACCGATGCTCCACCGGGCCCTCGAACAGTTCGTGACGGACGTGTACTGGGGCGATCTGGACGTCCTGTTGGTCGACCTCCCGCCGGGCACCGGGGACATCGCCATCTCCGCCGCGCAGTTGCTGAGCACCTCCGAGCTGCTCATCGTCACCACCCCGCAGCAGGCGGCCGCCCAGGTGGCGGCCCGGGCCGGGGAACTCTCCGAGCAGACCGAGCAGCGGGTCGCCGGGGTGGTGGAGAACATGGCCGCCATGACCCTGCCGGACGGGTTCGTGCTGGATCTCTTCGGCTCCGGTGGCGGGCAGACCGTATCGGACCGGCTCACCGCCGCGCTGGGCCGGCCGGTGCCGCTGCTCGGTTCAGTGCCGCTGGACCCCCAGCTGCGTCAGGACGGCGACGGCGGCACCCCCGTGGTACTGGAACATCCGCAGTCTCCGGCCGGGACCGAGCTACGGCGTGTGGCCGAGTCCCTGGCGGTGCGGCCCCGCGGGCTCTCGGGGTTGAAGCTGCCCGTCACCCCGCGCGACTGAGGACAGCCCGACAGGCGCCGGGTCCCCGGTCTCGGGCCTTCGGCGCCGAGTAGTCCAGGTGCGTCAGATGAGCCCGGGTGCGTCAGGTGGCGTCGGTGTCGAAGGGGGCCGGTGGGAGGTCTGCGGACGGGGCCGCGGCTGCGACGTCGTCGAGCTCGGGGATCTGCACCGTCTCGGACACCGTGGGCTCCGTGGACGCCCCGGCCTCGGGCATCGTGGTGGTCTCGGCGCCGCCTGCGGCCGTCGCAGCAGTCCCGGCGACCACAGCGCCGGCAACCGACGCCGAGCGCCGCGGGGAGGAGCCGAACAACAGGGCCCGGGGGTCCATCTCCTTCAGGTCCTCGCGCAGTGCATCACGCTGGCCACGAACCGCTTGGAGGTCCCCGCGCAGGCCGTCCCGCGCCGTGGACGGTGCGGGTGAGGACGTTGCGGTGGCGGCACCGGAGGACGGGCCGGAGGAGCCGGAGACGCTGGCTGCGGCAGCCCCCTGGGTCTCACCGTCGACCGGCTCGGACAGGGCGTCCCGGATGATCCGCCGCGGATCGTACTGCCGAGGGTCGTACCTCTTCCAGTCGATCTCGTCGAAGTCCGTGCCCGTCTCCTCCTTGAACTGGCTCTTGGCACCTTCGGCCATGTTCCGCAGGGTCCGGACCCACTCGGTGAGTTTGCGCGCGTATTCGGGAAGCTTCTCCGGTCCGAGCACGAGGACGGCTAGCAGGATCAGGATGATCAGCTCTGCGCCGTTGATACCGAAGGTCACGGAACCTTAGCCTACCGGAGAGTCCTGCACCGTTACCGGCGCTCGTAGCCCGGTTCGGCCATCCACGGCATCAACCGTTCGAAGCCTCTCGCCAGACGGTCCGCGGGACGTTCGGGAGCCAGGCCCGACTGCACGCGCGACCGTTCTGAGATCACCACGAGGGACATCAACCGGTCGGCGCGCTCCACCGGCAGGTCCGACTCCACCGTGTAGGCGGCTTGGGCGGTGCGGGCGGTGGCCGTCCACGTGCCGTCCCCATGATCCAGCACGGACATCTCCACGCCCACGGGCAGCTCGCGGGTCTCCCCCGCCAACGCAAGGCCCTCTGCCGGCTCACCGGCGCCGGTGAGCCCCGCGCCCACCGGGCACCCGGGCGCCCCGTCCTCCTCGGCGTCTCCGGCCAACGAACGGCATTCGTGCAACACCATCGAGGCCCCGTCCCCCCGCAGGGTCATGACCACCTCGGCGGCGTCCCCTGCCAACGCCCACCCGGTGGAGTCGTTGCGCAGGCCGAAGCCGTTCAGGCTCGGGACGTTCCAGCCATGCTGCCGGAGGTCGGCGACCATGTCCGGGGTCAGGGCCACCGCCCCGGCCAGGGCCACGCCCGGAACCCCCGAGTCGCCCGCCGCGGCATCGGCCGCCGCTGTCGATGAGGATACGGCGCCGCCGTCCACGCCCGCCGGGCGCAGTACGGCCGGATCGGGGTCCCCGCCGTTGTCCCGGTCCACGGCGTCCAGGTCCCCTCCCGAGTCGTCCGGGACAGAACCCCCGGTAACCTGCGCGGTGGCCTGCGCGCCGTGCGCGGCCGGGGAGCCGTCCCGCTCAGCGGAGGGGCCGACGTCGTCCTCGGTCACGGTGGCGGGCGGGCTGACGGCAGAGGGACTGGCGGCGGCCGGCAACAGTTGCCCACCATCCCCGGCGCCGGCCATGAACTCGGGGTCGCCGGCGATCCAGGCCGCGGACAGCACCACCACGGCGGTCAGTCCGAGGGCTCCCATGCCGGCCACCACCTTCCAGCCCGCCACACCGTCCCGTGTCTCGAGCACCGGCTGGGTGGTGGAAGGTGGACTGGACGCTTCGTCGTTCTGGAAGGCCGCGTCCCCGGAGGCTGCGTCGGATCCCGAGGAGACAGGCCGGCTGGGATGCGAGGACTGCACGGAGGAGGCGACCTGCAGGATGCGTTCGCGTTGGGAGACTTCCCGGCGGCACTCGCCGCATTGGGTCAGATGCGCGGCGACCCTCGCCCTGGAGACCGGAGGAAGGGCATGCTCCACGTAGGAGTCGAGGCGTGCCCGGGGGTGGAACACCGCCATCAGCGTGGACCCTTTCCTCCGCAGACTCGTGCGGGGGTCGGCACGAAGGGCACGAAGAGTGGGGTGCAGTCGGGGATCATCACCGCAGTCGACTCCTTTCCGTCAGCATCCAGTCTGGCCCCACATTCTGTGAGGAGCCTGAGCATGAAGGCGTCCGGCCGGACTCCCCGTAGTATGGACTGCCGATCGGCATCACCCCCCGGACCAGAGAATTGAGCACGCCGCATGAAGGCCCTGAGCCCCCACCAGACGGACAAGCACGCCAGCTGGGCCTTTGCTGAGTCCCGTCCGGCCGAGGACGACGTCCTGCTGCGGGCCCGCGAACGCTCCGCCGATCTGGGGATCACCCCCGTCACCGAGGGCGCCGCCGCACTGTTGACCGTGTTGGCGGCCACCCGCTCCCCCGCCAACGTGGTCGAGATCGGCACGGGTGCTGGAGTCTCCGGCATCGCCTTGATGCGGGGCCTGACCCGGGATGCGATGCTGACGACCATCGACCCGGATGCCGAGGCGCTGCGGGCCGCCCGTGAGGGCTTCGCCGAGGGCGGCTTCCCGGCCAACCGCACCCGGATGATCACCGGCCGCGCCCGGACGGTGGTCCCCCGCCTGAACAGCAAGGCCTATGATCTGGTCTTCCTCGACGCGGACAAGGCCTCCCTGGTCTTCCATGTGGAGCAGGCTGCACGGCTGTTGCGCCCCGGGGGTCTGCTGATCGTCAATGACGCCCTCGACGAGGACCGGGTCCCCAAGCCCGCCGTCCGGGAGGCCTCCACCGTGGCCTGCCGTGAGGCCGGCAAGATGCTGCGGGACGATGAGATGTGGCAGTCAGCGCTGCTCCCCACCGGGTCCGGCATCCTCTTGGCCGTGCGCCGCTGACCTTTTGGCCGTGCACTGCTGACGGGTTCCCCCAGCACGCCGAACCCCCGGCCGCACAGCCGTCAGGCTGCGGGACCGGGGGGTTGGTTCGTACTGGACGGTGTAGTCAGCACCAGGTGATGCTGTCAGACCGGGCGAGCTGACGACGGTCAGCCCTCGGTGACGCCGACCAGGCACTCCTTGAGTGAGGCGGCCTCATCCTTGTTGAGTTCAAGAACCAGGCGACCTCCGCCATCGATCGGCACGCGCATGATGAGGCTCCGGCCCTCCTTGGTCACTTCCATGGGACCGTCCCCGGTACGAGGCTTCATGGCTGCCATCTGTGTTCCCTTCTCGAAGCGGCCCCCCTCGTCACAGCGGGACCGCAAGACTTTTCGTGTGGCCGGCACGGCTTGAGGCAATCCGGCACGGCCGCGGAGCGCTTGACAACCCCTATTATTCCGGATTCCGCGCGGTGCCGCTAATCACACCGTCTCAACGCATCGCGGCGTCGTCTCCTGGCACCCCTGCCGGCATGGATTCCGCGCGCCGTCCCCGCAGCCGGGAGATCTCCGCATCCCTCTCGGCAAGCGCTGCAGCGAGCATCTGGAGGGCCTCGTCCACCTGGTCCATGCGGTATCCGCGGAGCCCCGGTGCGAAGCGCAGACGGTCCACGTCCTCCGGGGACGGATCCGGCGGCAACAGCACGGGTGGCACCAGACGCACGGGATCCGCCAGGGGGGCCGCGAAGCCGCCCCGTCCCATCACGACGAGGGCCAACAACCCCACCACCAGGACGGCGGCGACCAGGACCAGCACCACGAAGACGCTCACTGCGGGTCACCTGCTGCCGGACCGTGGTCCGCGGCGACGCGGTGGTGCTCGGGATCCCAGTCCTCCCGGTCCGGCCAACGGCCGCCGGCCACGGTGTTGATGACCAGGGCCACGGCCTCTTCCGGCGTATCCGCCACCTGGAGCAGATGGACATCCACGGCGTTGATCATCCCGCGGGTCACCAGGGTGTCCCGGATCCAGTCCACCAGCGGGGCCCAGAAATCCCGGCCCAGCAACACCACGGGGAAGGCGGTGACCTTGCCGGTCTGGACCAGGGTGAGCGCCTCGAAGAGCTCATCGAGGGTCCCCAGCCCTCCGGGTGCCACCACGAAACCCTGGGAGTACTTCAGGAACATCACCTTGCGGACGAAGAAGTAGCGGAAGTCCACCCCGACATCGATCCAGGCATTCATCCCCTGTTCGTGGGGCAGCTCGATCCCCAGGCCCACGGAGAGGCCGCCGGCCTCCTTGGCACCCCGGTTGGCAGCTTCCATGGCCCCGGGGCCTCCCCCGGTCACCACGGTGAACCCCGCCTCGGACAGCATCCGGCCGACCTGCCGGGCCTGCTCATACTCCGGGGCACCCGGTTGCGTGCGCGCCGAGCCGAACACGGAGATGGCCGGGCCGAGGCCCGCCAGCGTGCCGAAGCCCTCGATGAACTCCCCCTGGATGCGCATCACCCGCCAGGCATCCGTGGTAGTGGAGCCCTGGGGCTGCTCCGGCTCGGAGCGCAACAGCAGCTGGTCGAAGGTGGGGCCGGTGGCCGCCGCACCGCGGAGGGTCTGGGGCCCGCGCCGGATGCCGGGGCGCGGCGTGGCGCCTGGGCCGCTGGAGGGCGCATCGGAGGACATGTCCCCCAGCCTAGGCCTTCAGGAACGCTCAAGGGACGTTTCAGACAGGCAACGATTGGATTAAAACCGGGCCGTGACGACCGCTGATACCTGATCAGGACCGGCCATGTCCTATAGTCTCCCACTATGACGCAGAGCACACCGGCCCCAGCGGATCCCCCCGCGGCCGAACCCACCGAGAAGCGGGCCCTCGTCGAGCTGGAGAACGTGAACAAGCATTTCGGCTCGTTCCAGGCCCTCACGGACATCAACCTGACCATCCCCGAGGGGCAGGTGGCGATCGTCATCGGACCCTCGGGTTCCGGCAAATCGACGCTCTGCCGCACCATCAACCGTCTGGAGACCATCGACGACGGCGGCACGATCCGCATCGACGGCAAACCCCTCCCTGCGGAAGGCAAGGGGCTGGCCAAGCTCCGCGCCGACGTCGGCATGGTGTTCCAGTCCTTCAACCTCTTCGCCCACAAGTCGATCCTCGAGAACGTGACCCTGGGTCCGATCAAGGTCAAGGGCCTGAAGAAGGCGCAGGCCAACCAGGAGGCCATGGAGCTGCTGGAACGCGTCGGCGTGGCGCAGCAGGCCAAGAAGATGCCGGCCCAGCTCTCCGGCGGCCAGCAGCAGCGCGTGGCCATCGCCCGGGCCCTGGCCATGAAGCCCAAGGTCATGCTCTTCGACGAACCCACCTCGGCACTCGACCCGGAGATGGTCCAGGAGGTCCTGGATGCCATGGTCCAGCTCGCCCACGAGGGCATGACCATGGTCGTGGTCACCCACGAGATGGGCTTCGCCCACAAGGCCGGCGACCGGGTGATCTTCATGGACCAGGGCACCATCCTCGAGGACACGGACCCCGAGTCGTTCTTCTCGAATCCGCAGCACCCCCGGGCCAAGGACTTCCTGGGGAAGATCCTCACCCACTGAGACTCCACGTCCCTCGCACCATCGAACCTGTCACCACAGCACCCAACAGCTCTCATCACGAGCACCGTCACTGGAGGAACAATGCGCAAGAAGCTCCTGTCCGTCGCCGCCATCGCCGCCTCGGCCGCCCTCGTCCTGTCCGCCTGCTCGCCATCGGCCGATGACGGCGGCGGTGAGGGCGGCAGCGAATCCGCAGGCAGCGGTGGCGGGGATTCCGTCCGTATCGGCATCAAGTTCGACCAGCCGGGACTCGGCTTCCGGGAGGGCAGCGGCGACCCGACCGGGTTCGACGTGGACGTGGCCAAGTTCGTGGCCGGCGAGCTCGGCTACTCCGACGACCAGATCGAATGGATCCAGACCCCCTCGGCCAACCGCGAGAACGCTCTCGAGGGCGGCGAGGTCGACATGATCTTCGCGACCTACTCGATCACCGACGAGCGGGCCCAGCGCGTCGGCTTCGCCGGACCGTACTTCGTGGCCGGCCAGGACCTCCTGGTCCGTGCCGACGACACGGAGATCACCGGACCCGAAGACCTGGAGGGCAAGAACCTGTGCTCGGTCACCGGCTCCACCTCCGCACAGAAGATCAAGGACGAGTTCGCCTCCGGCGTGAACCTGGTGGAGCAGGGTGGCTACGCCGAGTGTGTGACCTACCTCGAATCCGGCCAGGTGGACGCCGTCACCACGGATGACATCATCCTCGCCGGCCTCGCCGCGACCCCGGAGAACTCCGGCAAGTTCAAGGTGGTCGGCAACACCTTCACCGTGGAACGCTACGGCGTCGGACTGCCCAAGGGCTCGGACCAGTGCCAGGCCGTCAACGACGCCATCACCAAGATGAAGGATGATGGCGCCTGGGAAGAGGCCCTGACCTCCAACACCGAGGGCACCGGATACACGCCGGATGAGGCGCTCAACAACGGCCCCGAGGCCGAGATGGAATCCTGCGACGCCTGATCGGGCAGCATCGTGAGACGGCGGCGGGCCGGGCACCCGCCCGCCCCGCCGCCGTCGTCATCCTCCGGCCACCCACCGCGGCACACCCCCGGCCGTCGGTCACCGAAACAGGAAGCTCATGAACGGATTCCTTGAACTCTTCGCCGAGTACGACATCCTCGGCGCCTTCTGGATGAACGTCCGGCTGACCTTCTTGGCGGCCATCGGCTCCTTCATCCTCGGCACGGTCCTAGCCCTCTTCCGGATCTCCCCGGTCGGTTCACTCCGGAGCATCGGCACCTCCTACGTGAACATCGTCCGGAACACCCCGCTCACCATCATCATGGTGCTCGGCGTCCTGGCCGTCTGGGGCCAGCTGAAGATCGAGTTCTCCAAGGACTTCGACATCAACTTCTTCACGTATGCCGTGATCGCCCTGACCCTCTACCATGCGTCCTTCGTCTGCGAGTCGATCCGTTCCGGTGTCAACACCGTGCCCCTCGGCCAGGCCGAGGCCGCCCGGGCGATCGGGCTCAGCTTCCTGCCTGCCGCTCGCATGGTGGTACTCCCCCAGGCGATGCGCGGTGCCGTGACCCCGCTGGGCAACACCCTGATCGCGCTGACCAAGAACACGACGGTGGCCGCAGCGGCCTCCGTGGCCGAGGCCTCGGGGCTGATGAAGTCCATGATCGAGTTCAACCCGGACCTGATGATCTACATCTTCCTCACCATCGCGATCGGATTCTGCATCATCGTCATCCCCATGGGCATCCTGACCACCTGGCTCTCCGACAAACTGGCGGTGGCACGATGACCGCCACGACGTCCGTCCTCTTCGACGCCCCGGGCCCCAAGGCCCGGCGCAACATCCTGGTCTCCAACCTGGTGGCGCTGGCCGCCGTGCTGGCCGTGGTGGTCCTGGTGCTGATGCAGCTGGACCGCCAGGACCAGTTGGCCCCGGACAAGTGGGTCAATGCCCTCAACGCCAACGCCTGGACCAACTACTACCTGCCGGGACTCCAGTTCACCCTGCAGGCCTCCGGGATCGCCGTGATCACGGCCCTGGTCTTCGGCCTCGTCTTCGGCTTCCTGCGGCTGGCCCCGTTCGCCATCATCCGGGCGATCTCCGGCGTCATCATCGAGTTCTTCCGCGCCGTCCCGGTGCTGGTGATGATGTTCTTCCTGTACTTCTTCTTCGCCCGGGTGGTGGCCCCCGCCGGGCTCATGGCCAGCTCGGACGCCGCCTACTACGGGGTGATCGTGGGGCTGACGCTCTACAACGGGGCCGTGATCGCCGAGCTGGTCCGCTCCGGCGTGAAGTCCCTGCCCAAGGGGCAGCGCGAGGCCGCGGCGGCGGTCGGCATGACGAACAACCAGTCGCTGCGCCTCGTGGAGGTCCCGCAGGCGCTGACCGCCATGCTGCCCTCCCTGCTCAGCCAGTTCGTGGTGATCCTCAAGGACTCCGCACTCGGCTATCTGATCGGTTTCTACGAGCTGCTGCAGTACTCCCGCCAGCTGGGTTCCGGATACTCGAACATCTTCCAGACCCTCGTGATCGCTGCGCTGATCTTCATCGTCCTCAACTTCATCCTGACGTGGCTGGCCACCAAGCTGGCTGGCAACCTGTCCTCGCGGACCAGTGGGGACGTAGCCCCGGCCACCTCCACGACCATGGCCCCGACCGTGGACGTCGAGACGAAGTAGTCGGGTCCAGGCGGGTCTAGACGCGCGGAAGCAGCCATCGGGTGAGTGCCGCCAGGCAGTCCCGGACCGCCCCGGCACTCACGTGCTCGTCATCGCTGTGGGCCAGCAGGGCATCGCCGGGGCCGAAGTTCACGGCGGGCACCCCCAGGGCGGAGAAGCGGGCCACGTCGGTCCAGCCGTACTTGGGCTGCGGGCTCCCCCCGACGGCGGCCACGAAGGCTGCGGCGGCCGGATGGTGCAGCCCGGGACGGGCCGCGGCGGACTCGTCGGTGATCTCCACGCGATCCCGGTCCACTCCGGCCAGGGCCAGGACGGAGAACACCTGCTCGTGCGCTTGGCGCAGGTCCTTGTCCGGGGCAAAACGGTAGTTGACCTCCACCGTGCAGGCGTCTGGGATGACGTTGCCGGCCGTGCCACCGTGGATCCGCACCGCGTTGAGACCCTCCCGGTAGTCCAGGCCTTCAACGGTCACGGTGGCCGGCTCGTAGGCGGCCAACACGGACAGCAGGGGTGCCGCGGCGTGGATGGCGTTCACCCCCCGCCAGGACCGACCCGAATGCGCCGCCACCCCGGGCACGGTCACCCTGTACCGGCTGGTCCCGTTGCAGCCCCCCTCGACCACCCCGTCGGTGGGTTCCAGCAGCACCGCGAAGTCGGCCTCCAGCAGCCCCGGGGCGTCGCGGACCACCCGTCCCAGCCCTGAGAACTCGGAGCCGACCTCCTCATGGTCGTAGAACACCCAGGTGACGTCGCGCCCGGGGATCGGGCCGGCGTCGTGTCCCAGCAGCCCGGCCGCCGCCAGCTGGACGGCCACCCCGGACTTCATGTCCGTGGCCCCGCGCCCGTAGAGCAGGTCGGCGTCTTCCGGCAGGCCGGAGGGCACGACGCCGGCCGCCGGCTCCCAGCGCGAGGGCACCGTCCCCCGGGCGCCGGGGGTGGTGGGCAGGGGCACGGTGTCCAGGTGTCCGGCCAGCACCACGCGGGAGGACAGACCGAAGTCCGTGCGCGCCACGATGGTGTCCCCGAGACGCTGCACGCGCAGTCGGGGCAGGGCACGCAGGGCGGCCTCCACCACGTCCGCGAGCGGGCCCTCGTGGTCCGAGACGGAGTGGATGTCCAGCAGGGCCGCCGTCAGCAGGGCCACGTCAGAGTCCAGGGGCGGCAACGCGGGGCTGGGAGATTCCATGAGCGTCAGTCTAGGTCCGGCCCAGTAGGATACGTCCCATGACATCCCACCCCATCCAGCGCGATCCCACCGTGCGTCCCGACCGCTCAGACCAGGCCGGAGAGCGGCGCGCCGGGCCGTCTCGACGGGCCTCGGGCACGGGGTTGGCCACGGTCGCTGCGGACGGCACCGTGCTCGATGTCTGGTACCCGGCGCCGGTGCTGGGCGGTCCCTCCGGTGACGACCTGACGGCGGCGCTGAGCGCCCTCGTCGTCGCGGATGCCGACCGTGGAACGAGCCAGCAGGTCCATGCCGTCCAGATCGACCTCGATGCCGCCCCCGCCGATGCCCTGGACGCCTGGCTTCGCCTGCACTTGCTCTCCCACCGACTCGCCACGCCGAACACCCTCAATCTGGAGGGGATCTTCGGCGTGTTGGCCAACGTGGTGTGGACCAACGTCGGGCCGTGCCAGCCGGCCGGATTCGAGGCCACCCGCCTGAGGCTGCGGGCCCGCGGTCCGGTGCAGGTGTACGGCGTGGACAAGTTTCCGCGGATGACCGACTACGTGGTGCCCACCGGCGTGCGGATCGGTGATGCCGACCGCGTCCGCCTCGGTGCCCACCTGGCCGAGGGCACCACCGTCATGCACGAGGGTTTCGTGAACTTCAACGCCGGCACCCTCGGCGCCTCCATGGTGGAGGGCCGGATCTCAGCCGGCGTGGTCGTCGGGGACGGCTCGGACGTGGGCGGTGGGGCCTCCATCATGGGCACCCTGTCCGGCGGTGGCTCCCAGCGCATCACGATCGGCGACCGGGTCCTGTTGGGGGCGAACTCCGGTGTCGGCATCTCCATCGGCGACGATTCGGTCATCGAGGCGGGCCTCTACATCACCGCCGGCACCCGGGTCACGGTCCGCACCGGCACGGGCAGCGCGGCCACGGACGGTTCCACCGACCGCGGCGGGGCACAGGAGACCACCGTGAAGGCTCTGGACCTGTCGGGCGTGAAGAACCTGCTGTTCCGCCGCGATTCATCCACCGGGCAGGTCCAGGCCCTGCCCCGTGCCGGCCGCACCGTGGACCTCAACGACGCCCTGCACGCCAACTGATGCCCACCCGGGTCCCCGGCGGACAGGCCGCTCCGAACCGCTCGATGATGCACCCGTGAAGGCCTCCGTGAAGGCCCCGGTGAACAGGAGATCCCGCCGGCGCCGGCGCACCCTGGGGGTCCTCGTGCTGGGCGTGGCCGTGGTGGCCGGCGGCAGTTGGGCCGCTACCCGGTTCATCGACTCCTCCGAGATCATGGTGCGGGAACACTGCACCGCGATCGTCGGCTCGGATTCCTTCAGGCTGGACCCGGAGCAGGCCTCCCATGCGGCCCTGATCTCGGCCGTGTCCATGGACCGTGGCCTCCCGGCCCGGGCGGCCTCGATCGGCATCGCCACGGCCGTGCAGGAGTCCAAGCTGCGCAACATCGACTACGGTGACCGTGCCGGCCCGGATTCCCGTGGACTGTTCCAGCAGCGGCCCTCGCAGGGCTGGGGTTCCGAGGCGCAGGTCATGGATCCGGTCTATGCGGCGAACCGCTTCTACCAGGAGCTCGAGCTGTTGGTCCCGGACTTCGAAGACCTCGACATCACCGTGGCCGCCCAGACGGTCCAGCGCTCCGCCTACCCGGAGGCCTACGCCGACCATGAGCCCGAGGGGCGGGCGTACGCCTCCGCGCTCACCGGCCACTCCCCCGCGGCCTTGAACTGCGTGTTGAAGTCCCCCGCCGGCCCCGGGGATGCCCAGGCGATGACGGCGGCTCTACAACAGCAGTTGTCCTCTGCCTGGCCACAGATCTCCGACGACGGCCGGACCGTGACGATCCCGGTCTCCGGCCCACGGGGCTGGGCCCTCGTGCAATGGGCTGTGGCGAACGCCCAGCGGTTCGGCGTCACCTCCGCCTCCTTCGGCGGACAGGGCTGGGTGCGGGCCGATCACGGCTGGGCGCCGGCCACCGGCACCGAGGGCGCCGTCACGGTGACCTTGGCCGGCTGAGCCGTTCACCGCCAGCATGCCGCAAAAGCACCGTAGAACACTTTGAGGGCAGAACGAACCGGGTCGTTCTGCCCTCAAAGTGGGGGTGGGGGGTGGGCGCTCAACGGACGGGATAGTCCCGCAGGTCGTGGCCGGTGTAGAGCTGGCGCGGGCGGCCGATCTTGGTGGCCGGGTCCTCGATGAGCTCGCGCCACTGGGCGATCCAACCCGGCAGGCGGCCGAGGGCGAACAGCGGGGTGAACATCTTCTCCGGGAAGCCCATCGCCTTGTAGATCAGGCCGGTGTAGAAGTCGACGTTCGGGTAGAGCTTGCGCTCGATGAAGTAGTCGTCCGCCAGTGCCTTCTCCTCGAGGCGCATGGCGATGTCCAGCAGCTCGTCGTTGCCGCCGAGCTTGCCCAGGATGTCATGGGCGGTCTTCTTGACGATCTTGGCGCGCGGGTCGTAGTTCTTGTAGACGCGGTGGCCGAAGCCCATGAGCTTGACCCCGTCCTCCTTGTTCTTGACCTTGTCCATGAAGTCCTCGGGCTTGACGCCGTCCGACTTGATGGAGCGCAGCATGTTCAGCACGGCCTCGTTGGCACCGCCGTGCAGCGGGCCGTAGAGGGCGTTGATGCCGGCCGAGATGGAGGCGAACATGTTCGCGTGGGAGGACCCCACGAGCCGCACGGTGGAGGTGGAGCAGTTCTGCTCGTGGTCCGCGTGCAGGATCAGCAGCAGGTCCAAGGCCTTGACCATGTCCGGGTCGAGCTCGTACGGCTCGGCGGGGACCCCGAAGCACTGGCGCAGGAAGTTCTCCACCAGGTTCAGGGAGTTGTCCGGGTAGAGCATCGGCTGGCCGATGGACTTCTTGAACGCGTAGGAGGCGATCACCGGCAACTTGGCCATCAGCCGGATGGTGGAGATGTGGACCTGCTCCTCGTCAAACGGGTCCAGCGAGTCCGGGTAGAACGTGGAGAGGGCGGAGACCGCCGAGGACAGCACCGGCATGGGGTGCGCATCCCGCGGGAAGCCGGAGAAGAAGCCCTTGAGGTCCTCGTGCAGCATGGTGTGGCGGCGGATGTTCTGGTCCCACTCGCCCAGCTGGTCGCCGGTCGGCAGCTCGCCGTAGATCAGCAGGTAGGCGACCTCAAGGAACGAGGAGTTCTGGGCCAGCTGCTCGATGGGGTAGCCGCGGTAGCGCAGCACGCCCTCGTCGCCGTCGATGTAGGTGATCGCGGACTTGGCATTGGCCGTGTTCATGAAGCCCGGGTCATAGGTGACCTGACCGGTGGACTTCAGCAACGGTCCGATGTTCAGGCCGTCATTGCCGATGGTGGCCTTCTCGCGGCCCAGCTCGACGGTGGTGCCGTCCACGGACAGCTGAGCTGAAGTGTTCTCGGTCATGGGTACTCCCTCATGAGTTGTGCAGTGTGCGAACCGCCGCCAGGATCCAGGCAGCGCGTCAGGGCGACCGTGGATGATCGATCCGGTGGTTCAATCCACGGCAACGCTACCAAGCCGGGAGGCCGGACAGGGAATCGGTGACATTCGCGACGGCCCCGGGGTCACCGCAGGCCGCAGGGTCACCGCCAGGTGCGCAGTCGCTCCGCCGCCCGGGCCACGGCCTCATCCGTGCCCGTGAGTGACACCCGCACGTAGCCGTTGCCGGCCTCCCCGTAGAAGGTCCCCGGACCGACGAGGATGCCCAGCTGGGCGAGGGCGCCGACCAGATCCCAACTGTCCTGCTCGCTGGGATCCGACCGGCCGGCGTCGTGCCCGGTGGTGTTGTCTCCGGCCGCACCGTCCACGGCACCGCCCGCCCGGCCGTCCCGCGTCCACAGGTACAACCCGGCCTCGGAGTGGTCCACCACGAGCCCGGCGGCCTCGAGGGCGTCCTTCAGCAGGGCCCGGCGGGCCCGGTAGCGCCCCTTCTGCCGACGCACGTGCGCATCATCGGCCAGGGCCACGGTCATGGCCGCCTGGACCGGCATCGGGACGATCATGCCCGCATGCTTACGGCTGTTGACCAGGGTGGACACCAGGGCGGGGTCCCCCGCGGCGAAGGCGGCCCGGTAACCGGCGAGGTTGGACTGCTTGGACAGCGAGTACACACTGAGCAGGTTCGTGTGGTCCCCGCCGCTGACCTGATCGGACAGCAGGCACGGGGTCCCGGGCCGCAGGCCCTCCGGATCGTCCCACTCGCCCCAGCCCAGCTCCGCATAACATTCGTCCCCGGCCACCACGGCGCCCACCGTGCGGGCCTGGGCGACGACGGCGCGAAGCTGTTCGGCCGAGGCCACCTCCCCGGTGGGGTTGGCCGGGGAGTTGGTCCAGATCAGCCGGACCCGGGCCCGGGTGTAGGGGTCGAGCTCCTCGAGGGAGTCGGCGGCGACGGCGGTGGCACCCACGAGCAGGGCCCCGATGTCATAGGTCGGGTAGGCCACGGTGGGGCGGACGACCACATCGCCGGGACCGAGGCCCAGCAACAGCGGCAGCCAGGCGATGAACTCCTTGGAGCCCACGGTCGGGATGACCGCGTCCGGGCTCAGACCGGGGACGCCACGGCGGCGCGCGAACCACGCGGCGATGGCCTCCCGCAGCTCGGCGGTCCCCTGGGTGGTCGGGTAGCCCGGAGCATTCGCGGCAGCCGCCAGCGCATCCTGGATCAGGGCCGGGGTGTCATCCACCGGGGTGCCGATGGACAGGTCGGCGAGGCCACCGGGATGGGCTTGGGCCGTGGCACGGTAGGGGGCCAGGGACTCCCAGGGGTATTCGGGCAGCCGCAGCATGGGCTCTAGAGGCCTTCGGGAATCGGCTGCGGCGGCAACGCCATGATCACCTCGTGGTCCTTCGGGATGAGGCCCAGCTTGGCGGCACCACCGGGGGAACCGAGGTCATCGAAGAACTCGACGTTCGCCTTGTAGTAGTCGGCCCACTCCTCCGGGGTGTCATCCTCGTAGAAGATGGCCTCGACGGGGCAGACCGGCTCGCAGGCGCCGCAGTCGACGCACTCGTCCGGGTGGATGTACAGCATCCGCTCGCCCTCGTAGATGCAGTCAACGGGGCATTCATCGATGCAGGCCTTGTCCTTGAGGTCCACACACGGCAGGGCAATGACGTACGTCACGTGAGACCGTCCACCTTCCAGGGGTCGGATTGAGCCCGGACTCACGCCGGGCTCAGCGAGGATTCCATCCCAGTCTAGTCCCCATGCCGGGTAGTCAAGGGCCCGCCACTGGGGTCAAGGACCGACTGCGGTGTGTCTCGGTGTCGGGTCCGGTGATCGTGATCCGGGCGATCGTGCGGGTGGTGGTGGTCCGGTTCGGTGGGTGCTTGCTCCAGCGGGACAGCGGGGATCTGACCCGGCGGGGACACACCCGCGGTCGGCGCGGCGGGTTGAGTCCGGCAAGCACGGCTTGGCCGATGTCGCCGACAAGGTCGCCGGAGTCATCGGTGACGTTCCGTGCGCAGGTGGCCAGGTCCTGAGCGGTCTGGACCGCCACCCCAGTGGTGTGCGCGGAAACCGTCGGCCCGGCCAACAAGCTGAACAGCTCGCGCAGCGGGGACGGGCCCAGCCGGCGGCGGAGCTCGCGCAGCGCCTTCGCCGAGGGCCGCTTCAGCCGTCTCGAAGTCGATGATGCGGGTCAACTCGCCCAGATGGCCCGGAGCGAACACCCCGGCGACGACCGTGATCGGCCGCACGATGGTCGTCAGCGTCGTGGTGATGGCAGAAGGGGAGCGCAACGGAGGTCCTCGTGACGGGTGTCTTCAAGGTCGTGCTCCGTGGGTCCCGTCTCAGCCCAGGAGGCGTCGCAGGCCCTCACGGTACTGACGGTACAGCTGGACAGGTTCCAGGGATTCACCGGCGTCGGCCAGTTCGGCCCAGTGGTCCCAGCACGATCGCCAGAGCAGCATGGCGGTCTCCGCGATGAGTCGGGCGGTCATGAGGTCCATACCCGCCCCGCCTCGTCTCAACAGGCGGTCGCGCAGGCGCATCACGAGCTCCTGCTCCTGGGCGGTCGCCAGCCCCCGGATGTCCGGCTCGCGCAGCAGGATCCGTCGGACCCGCTGGTTCGCCTCCAGGTCCTCCTGGGGCTCGGCGGCGATGACGGTGGCGGCCATCTCCTCGACCGCGCGCAGCGCGGCGTCGGGCCCGGCGCCGTCGAACTCGAGGGCGTCGATGGCCTGGCGCAGCCGGCGTTGGCCGGGCAGCACCGCCTGCTCCTTGACGGCGAAGTGCCGGAAGAACGTCCGGGAGGAGACGCCGGCGCGGGCGGCGATCTGCTCGACGGTGGTGGCCTTGGCACCCTGGGCCTCGATCAGTTCGACGGCGGCCCGGTGGATCTCTGCCTGGGTCTCCAGTCTTCTGCGGGTCCGCAGGTTCGGCACGTCCTGGACCGGGATGCCCGGGGCGGGCTTCCCGCCGGCGGCGTTCCTCGGGGGGTTGTGGTGGGTCACGGGCACCTCTCGTCGTTCTTCCGCTATCCGTTGTGATCCTAGGCACTTTCCAGCACCGACGGCTAGCGACAGGTCTTGCCATTGTGGCACACTATGACACGAACCCGGTCGGCCTCTGCCTTGGCCGAGTGCGCCCATTTCATCCCTTATCCCACGCCCCGGTCTCCCCGAAGCCGGGATGCCCAAGAAAGTACTGGTAGTCCATGACCGATGTCATCAACCGGGATGCCAACCCGCCCACGGACAGCATTCCCGCTTCAACTTCTCGCCCACCCGCCAACAGACGTGTCGGGGGGATGATCGCAGTCGCAGCAGCCGCTGCCTTCCTTGCCACCTTCAACGAGACCTTCCTCAACGTGGCCTTCACGCCGATCATGGAAGACTTCGGCGTCGATGTGAACACCGTGCAGTGGCTGACCACCGGCTACCTGCTGGTGGCCGCAGTGTTCGTGCCGGTCTCGAACGTCCTCTACCACCGGTTCCCCACGAGGCCGCTGTTCGTCGCCGTCGTGGCCCTGATGGTGGTCGGGTCCGTGGTGGGAGCCTTCGCTCCGACCTTCGGCGTGCTCCTTGTCGCACGGCTGGTGCAAGCCATCGGAACGGGCCTGCTCACCCCCATCGGCATGAACATCACCTTGGCCGTCTCGCCGCGCGAGAAGCTCGGACTCAACATGGGCATCATGGCTGCGATGACCACCCTGGGGCCGTCACTGGCGATCGTGCTCTCTGGTGTCCTGCTGACCATCGCCCCGTGGACCACTCTGATGTGGGTCTTCGCCGCTCTCACCCTCATCGTCCTGCTCGCCGGTGCGATCATCCTGCGGACCGTTGCTGACCTGGGTCGCCCGGTACTGGACATTCCGTCGCTCATGCTTGTCGCGGTGGGCCTGGTCGGCGTCCTGTACGGGGTCACCGCGGCGTTCGGGGGATCCCCCCTCTACGCGGGCATCGCCGGCGTCGTCGGACTGTTCGCGATGTGGCGGTTCATCGTCCGCCAGCGTCGCATCGAGCATCCTCTGCTCGACCTGCGGCCGTTCTCCAATCCCGCTTTCGTGTTCGGCGTGCTAATGACCATGCTGGGGCTGGTGTTCGTGTTCGCGATGAACGTCATCATCCCGTTGTTCCTGCAGGGTGCACGCGACATCACGCCGCTGGGTGCGTCCCTCACGCTGGCACCGGGAATCCTTCTCACCGTCGTGATGGGGCCGCTGGCCGGTCGTCTCTTCGACCGCCGCGGAGGTCGTTGGTCGATCCCGCTCGGATTCCTCATCATGGCGGTCTTCGTCACGTTGGTGGCGGTCGCTGCGGGACAGGCATCGGTCCCGGTCCTGGGACTGCTCTACATCCCCGCAGTGCTGGCTACCGCGTTCGTCATCGGACCTTCGCAGACGTTCGCACTATCCCATCTCGACCGGGAGACCAGTCCGCACGGCGTGACGGTGGTCTCCACCAGCTTCCAGATCGCCGGCTGTGTGGGCACCTCGCTGGCCGCCGGCATCTACGGTGCACTGACATCCGCGAACGTACGCGCCGGGCTCGACGAGAGCGAGGCAATGCTCACGGGCTTCCACGGCGCGGCCGCCCTGGTGGTCGTCACCTCACTCATCGGCATTCTCCTCGCCATCCTTGCGTACCGTTCGGTGCGAGCGCATCGCTCGGGTGCGCCCGCTCAGAGCTCGGCGCACACCGTCGAGTCGATCATGAAGTCCGAGGTCTACGCCCTGTCCTCAGACCAGACGGTGCTTGACGCTATGCAGACCTTCGCAGAACGCGGCATCTCGGGCGCGCCGATCCTCAACGAAAAGGGATCGTTGGCAGGCTTCCTCTCCGACGGTGATGTCATGCGCTATTTGTCTGCCGCCCATCCGTCCTCGACCTCGATCTACTCCTATGCGATCGGTGCTGAGGACGACCTCGAACAGGCCATGTCCGATCTGGCGAACCTGAGTGTCATGAGGCTGGCCACCCGCGATGTCGTCACCATCCCGGCGGGCGCATCGGTCGCCGATGCCGTCTCTGCGCTGTCGGACGCGCGGCTCAAGAAGGTGCCGGTGGTCAACGGCGAGGATGGTCGCCCTGTGGGCATCGTGAGCCGGTCGGCGATCAACCGCCTGGCGATCGCCAGTTACCTCCGCACACGCGGTCAGACTTTGCAGCCTGAAGAGATCAAGACGGCCTGATCCGCGGAGAAGCCGACAAACCGTTCATAGAAGTAGGTCGGGCCCAAAGCGCCTGACGTACTTCTATCGGACTAGAACACCGTGGTTCGTCAGTTCGGGTCTTCGAGGCTCAGGACGATTTCGCTGCCACGCATGAACCGCGACTTGTAGGGAGGATCGAACCGGGCACAGCACGGTGAGCCGACAGCAGTGAGTCCAGCCGAGCGGAGGCCGGTACGCAACGCGTCCAGATGCCGTAGACAGTTGGCCGCACTCCAGCGTCCCCGGGACCGGAGGGCGGCGACCAAGACCAGAGGGGACAGAACCTTGACGGCTCAGAAACCTACGCAGGAAACGGCATGCGCTCATTCCGGCACGCTCTAGTCACCCACAGATGTGTCGGGAGAGCCCTTGACTACCCGGCATTGAGTCTAGTCCTGCCGGTCCTGGACTAGTCCGACGCCACGGGATGACGCAGGAGTGGCTGTGCCGCGAGCATGGTCAGGATCGCCACGAGCGGGATTCCCCAGATCCACACGGTGCCGGCGATCGCCGGCCCGGGGACCACCGCGAGCGTGTACTCGTTGGCCGCGACGGCCAGGGTGTCCAGTCCCGGCCAGTTCCCCAGCACCATGGCGGTGGTGAAGGCCGAGATCGCCAGCACTCCCCCGGCCCACGGGACCGAGCACTTCAGGGTCCACCACAGCTGCGCGGAACCGGTGAGCAGCAGCGCCAGCACCGCGCCCCACGGCAGGATCCACGCGCCATCGGCCGTGCTGGTCCCGCCGATCCAGGTGAAGTTCAGGTGCAGGATGGTGCCGAGGACCGCGGCGCCGGCCCCCACCAGGACCGCGGCGGCCGCCGGGACCCAGCCCGGCCGCCGTCGGCCCTGGTGGGGTTCATCAGGACTTGGCACGCGCGCGGGCGGCCTTGTGGCGCTCGTTGGAGTCCAGGATGAGCTTGCGGATGCGGATCTCCTCGGGGGTGATCTCCACGCACTCATCCTCGCGGGCGAACTCGAGGGACTCCTCCAGGGTGAGCCGCTTCGGCGGGGTCAGGCCCTCGAAGGAGTCGGAGGAGGCCGCACGCATGTTGGTGAGCTTCTTCTCCTTGGTGATGTTCACGTCCATGTCATCGGCGCGCGAGTTCTCGCCGACGATCATGCCCTCGTAGACCTCGGCCCCGGGCTGGACGAAGAACGTGCCACGCTCCTGCAGGTTGATCATGGCGAACGGCGTGGTGGTGCCGGCGCGGTCCGCCATCAGGGAACCCTTGTCCCGGTACTCGATGGGGCCGGCCCAGGGCTCGAAACCGTTGGCGTACGACGAGGCGATGCCGGAACCGCGGGTGTCCGTCATGAACTGGGTGCGGAAGCCGATCAGGCCACGGGCGGGCACGTTGAACTCCATGCGGATCCAGCCGGTGCCGTGGTTCTTCATCTCCGTCATACGTCCCTTGCGGGCGGCCAGCAGCTGCGTGATGGGGCCCATGAACTCCTCGGGGGTGTCAATGGTCATCAGCTCCATCGGCTCGTGGAGCTTTCCGTCGATGGTCCGGGTGACCACCTGCGGCTTGCCCACGGTCAGCTCGAAGCCCTCGCGGCGCATCTGCTCCACCAGGATGGCCAGGGCGAGTTCGCCACGGCCCTGGACCTCCCAGGCGTCCGGGCGCTCGGTCGGCAGGACCTTGAGCGAGACATTGCCGATGAGCTCGGCATCGAGACGGTCCTTGACCTGCCGGGCGGTGACCTTGGCGTTCTTCACGCGGCCGGCCAGCGGAGAGGTGTTGATGCCGATGGTCATGGAGATCGCCGGATCGTCCACGGTGATCAACGGCAGCGGCTTCGGGTTCTCCACGTCGGTGAGGGTCTCACCGATCATGATGTCCTCGATGCCGGCCACGGCCACGATCTCGCCCGGGCCAGCCGATTCGATAGCCTCACGGGACAGGCCCTTGGTGCCGAGCAGCTCGGTGATCTTCACGGTCTTGAGCTGGCCGTCCTGGCGGGCCCAGGCCACCTGCTGACCCTTCTTCAGGGTGCCGTTGAAGATGCGCAGCAGGGCCAGGCGGCCGAGGAACGGGGAGGCGTCCAGGTTGGTGACGTGCGCCTGCAGGACCTCGCCCTCGGTGTAGGTCGGGGCGGGGATGTGATCCATGATGGTCGCGAACAGCGGCTCGAGGTCTTCGCTGTCCGGGAGCGCGCCATCGGCCGGCTGCGTCAGGGAGGCCCGGCCGGCCTTGCCGGAGGCGTAGACGATGGGCAGGTTCAGCACGGAGTCCAGGTCCAGGTCCTCGACCTCCTCGGCCAGGTCCGAGGCCAGGCCGAGCAGCAGGTCCATGGAGTCCGAGACCACGCCGTCGATGCGGGCGTCCGGGCGGTCGGTCTTGTTGACCACGAGGATCACGGGCAGGTTGGCGGCCAGGGCCTTGCGGAGCACGAAGCGGGTCTGCGGCAGCGGGCCCTCGGAGGAGTCCACCAGCAGCACCACGCCGTCCACCATGGACAGGCCGCGCTCGACCTCGCCGCCGAAGTCGGCGTGGCCGGGGGTGTCGATGACGTTGAAGGTGACGCTCTCCACGCCGTGGGCGGCGGCGGAGGGGCCGGAGTAGAACACGGTGGTGTTCTTGGCCAGGATGGTGATGCCCTTCTCACGCTCCAGCTCGCCGGAGTCCATCACCCGGTCCGCCACCTCACCGTGGCTGGAGAAGGCTCCGCCCTGGCGCAGCATCGCATCCACCATGGTGGTCTTGCCGTGGTCCACGTGGGCCACGATGGCGACATTGCGGAGGTCGGTGCGCTGGGTAAGGGCTTCAGTCATAGGGGTGCCTGTTCATAGAGGGCGGCGTGCTGGTTGGGGGCTCGGTGGCGCGGACGGCTACCGTCAAGGGCCCCGTCCGATTGTACGGGACACCGGCAATCGCCGGATCCACCCCGTCCACAGCACCATCACGGCCCGCCCACCAGCGCAGAGTGACCCCACCATGTCACAACGGTGGGGGCCGGGTCACTTTCGCCCGGCCATCCGCCCACACATCCGCCCAGACCGGAGGCCGCGGATGTCAGTAGGCGCGCTCGCCCAGCGACTCCAGGAACCGCCGGCGCTCGGTGCGCTTGGTGAGCTGCTCATCCGGATCCGGCACGGGGGCGGCGGCGAGCAGACGCTTGGTGTACTCCTGCGTGGGGTGGTGCAGCACCTCCTGGGTGGGCCCCTGCTCCACCTGGCGGCCGTCCTTGAGCACGAGCACACGGTGGGCCAGCATGTCCACCACGGCCAGGTCATGCGAGACGAACAGGCAGGCGAACTCGTAGCGGGACTGCAGCTCGGCGAACATGTCCAGCACGGCCGCCTGCACAGAGACGTCCAGGGCGGAGGTCGGCTCGTCCGCGATCAGCACCTCCGGGTCCAGGGTCAATGCGCGGGCGATGGAGATGCGCTGGCGCTGACCGCCCGAGAGCTCGTGCGGGAACCGGTTGACCACGGAACGCGGCAGCTTGACCGCGTCCAGCAGCTCGTAGGCGCGGTCCAGCTGCGACTTCCGGTTGCCGACCTTGTGGATGACCATCGGCTCGGTGATGATGTCACCGATCGGGAAGCGCGGATCCAGCGAGGACGCCGGATCCTGGAAGACCACGCCGATCCGCCGGCGCAGGGCGCGGGCCTCCCGTCCCGCCAGGCTGGGTAGGTCCTTGCCATGGATCTTCAGGGATCCGGACGCCACGGGCAGCAGCCCCAGGACGGCCTTGGCGATGGTGGACTTGCCGGATCCGGACTCCCCCACAAGCCCGAGGATCTCCCCCGATGCCACCTGGAAGTCGATGTCATGGACCACACGGTTCTTCTTGCCGCGGTGGTCGTACTCGATGCTGAGCTTCTGGGCCTCAATCGCGAAAGTGCCCGTTTCCTGGGCGGAGGCCTCCTCCGCGGGTTCCGAGGCCGGCTCCGTCACCGTCAGCTCGGCGCCCAGGCGCGGCACGGAGCCGAGCAGGCGCTCCGTGTAGGGGTGCTGCGGATGTTGCATCACCTGGTGGACCTCACCGGATTCCACCAGTTCGCCGCGCAGCATCACGCACACGCGGTCGGCCATGTCCGCCACCACGCCCATGTTGTGGGTGATGAGCAGGATGCCGGTGTTCAGCTGGTCCTTCAGCGAGCGCAGCAGCTCCAGGATCTCCGCCTGCACGGTCACGTCCAGGGCGGTGGTCGGCTCGTCCGCGATGATCACCTCGGGTGAACAGCTGATCGCCATGGCGATGACGATGCGCTGGCGCTGACCGCCGGAGAACTGGTGCGGATACTGCTTGAGCCGGTTCTTGGCGTCCGGGATGCCCACCATCTCCAGCAGCTCCGCCGCCCGACGGTCCGCCTCGGTGCCGTAGGCGATGTCGTGCACGTTGAGGGATTCGGTGAGCTGGTCCCCCACGGTCAGCACGGGGTTCAACGCGGTCATGGGCTCCTGGAACACCATGGCGGCGTGGCGGCCGCGGATCTTGCGCAGCCCACTGCTGTCCAGCTGGGTGACGTTCCGTTCGCCCAGCATCACGGTCCCGGAGACCCTGGCATTGGCTGGGAGTAGCCCCATGGCCGTGGCCGAGGTCACGGACTTGCCGGATCCTGATTCGCCCACCAGGGCCACCACTTCACCGGGCTTGACGTCGAAGCTCACGCCCTTGACAGCCTCCACGTCACCGAACTCGGTGCCGAAGGTGACCGAGACGTCCTGGAAGGACAGGATCGGCCTGCCGTCCAGGTCCGGGTGCCGCTGGACCAGGCTCAGCGATCCGGTGACCGGCGAGGGGTCCGACGTCGGCCGCCCGGCTCCTGCGGTGCCCTTGACTGGGGTGCCGGGCCGGCCGGCTTCGTCGCTCTCACGGGACTGGTCCCTCTTGCGTCCGAAGATGCTCATCGCTCGTCCTCTTCCTCGTTCCGGTCCCGGCGACGCCGCTTCAGGGGCCCCTCCGGTGTGTCGTCGCTGCCCAGCCGGCCCGATCCGCCGCTCTGGACGTCGAGCCCGCCGGGACCGGCCGGCGACTCCGTGGCCGCCCGGTCCAGGGCCTTCTCGCGTCCCCGCAGTCCGAGGACCGCGGCGACGGACGACTTCTTCTTGCCGCGGGACCCCTGCCGGGGGTCGAAGGCATCCCGCAGGCCGTCACCGATGAAGTTCACGGACAGGGCGATGCCGAGGATGATCATGCCCGGCCACCAGAACAGCCACGGCCGCGTGGTGAAGGCGTTCTGGTACTGGCTGATGAGCAGTCCGAGGGAGGAGTCCGGCGGCTTCACCCCGAAGCCGAGGAAGGACAGGGACGTCTCCAGCAGGATGGCGGCGGCGATCGCGAAGGTCGCGTTGACCACGATCACGCCGACCGTGTTGGGCAACAGGTGCCGCAGGATCACCCGTCCGGGTCTGGCGCCCATGGCCACGGACGCGGCCACGAACTCCTTCTCCCGCAGGGAGAGGACCTCACCGCGGACCAGGCGGGCCAGCGAGGTCCACGTGACGAGTCCGAGCACCAGCGCCAGCGGGAGGATGCCGGCCCCGAGTTCTGAGGACATCTGCCCGAGGACGGCGGCCAGCACCAGCAGCGGGATGACGATGACCAGGTCGGTCAGGCGCATCAGCAGCGAGTCGATCCAGCCGCGGAAGTACCCGGCGATGGAGCCGACCACGGAACCGATCACGGTGGAGACGACGCCCACCACGAGGGCGATGATCAGGGACTGCTGGGTGCCTCGCATGACCAGGGCGAAGTAGTCCTTGCCGGTGGTGTCCTGACCGAAGGGGTGTTCGCCCCAGCGGAGGCCCTCGCCCCCCAGCCACTGGGGGACCACCGAGAGGGTCGGATTGCCGCCGTCCACCACGGCACCGGCCGCCGTGTAGGACTTGTCCCACCAGCCGGGGATGCCGGCGAAGCCGATGGAGCTGAAGGCGACCAGGAAGATCAGCAGCAGGAAGACGGCGGAGGCCATCGCGGCCTTGTGGTTGCGGAACCGGCGCAGGACCAGCTGTCCCTGGCTGTAGGACGTGCCGGTCTGCTGGCGCAGCTTGGCGTCCTCGACCTCGGCCAGGTTGGCCATGTCCACGGCCTGCTGGGAGGGGCCACCCTCGTTGCTCGGGGTAGTCATCGGGCTCACACTCGAATCCGGGGGTCGAGGACGGCGTACAAGATGTCCGCCAGGAGGTTGAAGAGGACTGCTGCGGTCCCGGTGACCAGGAAGAAGGCCATGACGGGTGCCGGGTCCACCTGCTCCAGTCCGACCCGGAACAGGTTGCCCATCCCCTGCCAGCCGAAGACCTGCTCGGTGATGACGGCCCCGCCGATCAGGCTGGCGAAGTCGAACGCCATGATCGTGGTGATGGGGATCAGGGAGTTGCGGAAGGCGTGCTTGAGGATGACCTGCCGTTCGTTCAGGCCCTTGGCCCGCGCCGTGCGGATGTAGTCCTGCTGGCTGACCTCGAGCATGGACGCGCGGGTGTAGCGCGAGTAGCTGGCCAGGGAGATCAACGCCAGCAGGATGGTGGGCAGCAGCAGCTGGGTGCCCTTGTCCAGGAAGTCCTCCCAGAAAGTGCCGGTGAAGTTCGGGGTCTGCGAGCCGATGGTGGCGATGGGCCGGCCCACGGCATCCAGGTAGGAGGGCCAGGCCCGGAACAGGTGCTCCACGATGATCAACCCGCCCATGATGACGGCGGTGAAGAGGGTGACCACGGTGGCCGCGCCCTTGGAGTAGCCGCCCATCAGGCGTCCGACGAGGACGGCGACGCCGATCGCCACCACGGCGAGGATGAGGATGATCAGCCAGTTCGGATCCCACAGCAGGTTGTAGGTGGCGTAGTAGGCCACCAGTCCCAACCCGGCCGTGACGAGACCGGCGTAGAGGACCCGGCGGTTCTTCAGGCCGGCCCCCAGGACGGTGGCGCCGACGGCCGCAGAGACACCGACCAGGGTGATCACCACCGGTCCGAGCTGGGGATAGCGGGCGAAGTTCAACCAGTCCATGTAGGGAAGGACTGCACAGGTGAAGGCGAAGGCGCCGAGGAAGGTGAAGAGCCGGCGTCGGGCGTTGCCGGCCAGGACGGCCTGCAGGGCCAGGCCCAGCACCAGGCCGACCACGACGATCGTGGGCCAGGAGAAACCGGGGTCAGGATTGACGAGCCAGTCGTTGAAGCCGATGGCCAGGTACTCCTTGAGGAGCACGGCGGCCCAGAAGACCGGCAGGGAGAAGAACAGGAAGGTCAGGAACGTGACGGCGTAGTCCAGTCCGGAGTACTGGCGGATGGCCGTCAGGATGCCGATGAGGATGCCGAAGACCATGGCGATCACGGTGGCCAGGACGACCAGTCGGAGGGTCGAGGATGCAGCTAGCCCCAGCAGGTCGATGACCTGCTGGCCGGACCGGTTGGTGCCGAGGTCACATTGGCCGATGACGCACTGGCCGACGCCGGTCAGCCACTCCCAGTACCGCACGTACCAGGGCTCGTCGAGGCCCATGAACTCGACGCGCTGGTCCATCAGGTACTCGCGGTTGTCCGCATTGGACTCGCGCAGGTCCTTGAGGGGGTCGCCGGAGTTGATGGTGAGCACATAGAGCAACAGAGACGCCCCGAGGAGGACGAGGAATGAGCTGCCGAAGCGGCGGAGGATGAATTTCAGCACAACAGAACGTTGCCTTCCGTGCCAGGGGATCGAGGACGTCGGCCTGGACCGACGGCGGCCTCAGGAGGACACCGAGGTCTCAGGTGAGATCTGCCGGGGACCGAGTGGGGGCCTGGCCGGTTAGGCCAGGCCCCCACTGGTTCCGCGGTTCAGCACCGGATGACCGGTGGACTGATCAGCTCACGCGATCACTCGACACGGACCCACTGTTCCGCGTTCCACACGGCGCCCGACTGGGTGGCGGTGTTGCGCACATTGGCGACGTCGGCCGAGTGGGCGACGAGCCCCGGGTGGGCGTACAGCGGGATGCCGTGGAGGTTCTCCCACAGCCCCCGCTCGATGAGCTTCACCTGCTCGGCGTGGACGGCCGGGTCAACGGATCCGGCGAGGGCGTCCCACGCGGCGTCGACCTCGTCGTTCGAGAACTCGCTGTAGTTCTGCGCGCCGGTGGAGTGGTAGATGTTCCGGCCCGAGGCGATCTGCCCGGAGCCGGCCCAGGCGAACAGTGCCACTTCCCAGTCACCGGCCGGCTGGACCACACCGAAGAAGTCCGCGTGACCGGCGTCGATCACGTTGAAGCCCGCCTCGTCACAGGAGGACTTGATCATGGCCACGGTCTCGGTGCGGCGCTGGTTCGGCTGGCTGTAACCGATCCGGACGTCCAGTTCGGTCTCCCCGGACTCCTCGACCAGCTGCGTGGCCTGCTCGATGTCCACTTCGTCGTACTGGCCGTCATAGGCCGCGTCCACGACCTCCTGGTAGCTCTCCTGGAACGGGAAGACCTCGCGGGCGTTCATCACGGTCGCGTCCGGGTTCAGCGGCTTGATCAGGTTGTCCACGATGTTCTGGCGCGGCACGCACAGGGCGAAGGCCTCACGCAGTTCGGGGCTGTCGGAGAAGACCGACTCCTCCATGAAGTTGAAGTCCAGGTGCTCCCAGGTCAGCGAGGAGGCCTGCTGGATGACGATCTGGTCGCCGAGTCCCTCCAGCTGCTCGAGGGTGTCCACGGTGGCCTGCGGTTCGATGACGTTGAGGTCACCGTTCTGCAAGGCCTGGACGTGCGTCTCGGGGGCGGCGAAGCGGATGACCAGTTCCTGGGTGGCTGCCGGGGTACCCCAGTACTCCTCGTTGGCCTCCAGGGTGATGGACTGGCCGGGCTCCCAGCTCTTGAACTTGTACTGACCGTTGGAGGGTGCGAGCTCCTCGGCGGGCAGCTCGCCCGGCGAGGTGTTCCAGCCGGTGTTCCAGAACTCTGCGGCCGGCGCCAGCGCCTCGGCGTCCTCGTTCTGCACGGCCTCGATCATGGCCTCCATGCCCATGCCGGACTGTTCGGCGACCACGTGGGCCGGCTGGGCCGTGTCCACCATGATCGGCCAGTCGGCGTAGGGCTCATCGAAGGTGATGGTGAATTCCTTGCCGTCCGCCGCTCCCTCCGGAGCCTCCGGGACGTACTCGCCGAAGGTGTGCGACACCGCGTTGAACAGCGGCGTGGCCTCCTCGCCCTCCCCGGTGGAGATGCGGGGGTTCTCGACGCCCCACTTGAGGATGTAGTCGGCCGCGGTGACCGGGGTGCCATCGGACCAGACGGCGTCCTCGTTGATGGTGTACTTCACCTGGAGCGGGTCGTCCGCGACCTTCTCGTAGGTCCCGTATTCCTCGTTCTGGTAGATCTCGCCGTCCGTGCCGAAGTAGGCGAACGTGGAGATCATCCGCTCGGTGATGGCGCTGTTGTAGCTGGAGTAGGTCTCCGGGGTCATCGAGTTGTAGGAGATGAACTCGTCCTCGCCCACGGAGTAGGCGATGGAGCCGTCCTGGGTCTCGATCTCGCCGAGGTCGGCCTTGCCCGTGTCGGCCGGTTCGACGGTGAGCTTCTGCCCGTTGTCCCCGGTCATGACCTCACCGTTGCTGCCCCCGGCAGCGGATTCTTCGGATTCGTTGTTCTCGGCCGGGCCGCCCGGTGCACAGGCGGTCATGACAAGTGCCGAGCTGGCCAACAGGGCAGCAGCGGCAGAAAGCTTTGTGTACTTCATCAAAGCGTCTCCATTCAAACAGGTGCGAGACGTGGAGTGCTCCCGATCCGACCCGGATATGGGGTGGGAGGGCCGGTCCGATGCCGGTGCCGATCCGATTTCCCGGAGTGGCACCAGAGGGTGAGCAACACCACAAGGTGTGCACGAGAATAGCCTCGCAACATACGAAAGCAACATTGAATAGTGTGGTTCGGAGCCAATCGTTACTATCCCGTAACCTCTCGGGGTCTCCCCGAAAACCCCGTGTTTCCGGGCTGTTACAGGAGATCGCCTCGACGTCGACGGAAGTCACGAAATGGACGTTTCACATCACGACCTGCGGTTTTCCGCTTATTCAGCGGTCCCTTCACGACTTCCCCACGACTCCTGCACGACCTAGCGAGAGAACTTTGAGGGCAGAACGAACCGGTTCGTTCTGCCCTCAAAGTTCTCAGACGGCTCAGCGGGGCAGTTGGGGACCCATGGGGAAATAGGGCAGGTAGGACACCCCGGAGACGTTGTACTTGAACTTGATGCCCATCACGATGCGGATCCCGACGTGCATCCCCCACGCCCCGAGGGCGAACAGCTGACCCAGCCGACGGTTGACCAGGGACAGGGGCGCCCCCAGCTCGACGGCCAGGGAGAGCGCCGCCATGACGGTGAACAGCTCCTTCTGCTGGTAGAGCGCCGTCCCGGCCGCCGGTTTGGCGGAGCCGAAAAGGTCCTTGCGCATCCCGTCCACCGCGATCTGGCCCCGCAGGACGTCTCCCCCCGCCCACTTCAGGCCCAGCGGGCCGCGGACCTTGGCCATCCCGGAGATGAAGTACACGACCACGGTGACCACGTTCAGGGCGGTGGGGACGGCCCCGTAGGACCGCTCATACCGCTGGGGGAAGAGGGTTCCCTCCCGCAACAGTGCATCCACGCTGAGGGCGTCCGCGGACCGGGTGACCCCCAGGACCATCTGGTGCAGGGTCATCATGTTGTCGCTGTGCAGCAGCATGGTCCAGGAGTTGCGGTAGCTGATGGTCCAGAGCTGAAGCGCCGCATTGAGCGGGCCCGTGACCCGGTGTCCCACTCCCAGCGTCGCGGCGAGGTTCACGATCTGCGCCGCATCGAAGATCCCGTCCGCAAGCCGCGGCGGTAGGGGCTTGGAGAGGACCTTGACCACGCCTACCGGCGTGAAATGGGAGGCGTCCTGGGCGTGGAGTTTCCGGAACATCGGGCGGCGCCTGATGTTGTGGACCGCGGAGAACACGCCCGTCGCCACGCGCAGTACGGCCGGGCGGATCGGCTGGGCCGCCGGCCTCAGGTGATCCACCACCGCCTGGAACACCGGCGACTGGAACGACGGAAATGCCGGAAGGGACGGGACAACGGAATCGGCGCCGGTCATCGGACGGCCTCCTGCTCGGGTGCGGACACGGGTGCGGTCACGGATGCGGACACTTCTGCGGACACTGCTGCGGCCCCCGCGACAGACACGCCCGAGTCCTCGGGTGCGGCCTGGACGGTGTTCTCGGTGAGGTAGTGGCCGGGGGTGTTCCCGTGGCCCACGGGCCGCGGTGGGATGTTGCCGAGTTCGGAGCGTGCCATGGGACCGGTGGGAGGGCCTTGCGGGTCCTGGTCCACGTCGCGGCGCGTCTGCGAGACGGCCACGGCGGAGCCGCCCACCTCGGCCCGGGCATGGACGGTCTCCATCTGCGGGATGGTGTTGCCGGCGTAGTAGGTGTCGAAGAAGTACCGCGAGCGCACCACCTCCACACGGACGATGTCCGCCTCCCTCCGCCGCCGCAGCGCACCTGGTCCCGGCCCGGTGGCCGCAGGGCGCCGCTGCTGTTCGGCGAGGGCGTCGGCGTAGCGCTGGGCGATCTCCACGCCGCGGCCCTGGCGGACCATCCGGGTGATCTGCTTGCGGACCTGGTTCAGGCCGCCGGCCCCGAAGTGGCTGTAGTGCGGGGTGATCCGCCGGCCGTCGGCGGTGAATCCGGCCACGTGCGGAATGCGCGTGCGGTCCTTGCGGTCATCCGAGAACATCGGGTATGTGGACAGCGGGAAGGAGTCCCGCTCGTTCTTGTCCTGACCGTTGAAGTAGTGCCGCACCGGTGAGAGCAGCACGGCGGCGAAGGCGACGCCGGCCGTGAGGGCCCAGAGGTCGCGTTCCGTGGCGGGCGGGGACAGCTTCCTGGCCAGGTGCGTGGCCAGGTGGGGGTGCGGGAGGTCGGTGTTCACAGTGTGGTCCTTCGGTGCGAGGCGGCATCGGCCAGGGCGGCGCGGGCGGCGTGGAGGCCGGCCATGCCGTGGACTCCCCCGCCGGGTGGCGTGGAGGAGGAGGCGAGGTACAACCCGGGCGTGGAGGTGCGGTGCGGGCTGAGGACGGGAGCGGGGCGCAGGATCTGCTGCAACCCGCCCATGGATCCCCCGGCCACGTCTCCGCCGATGAGGTTGGGGTTCCAGGATTCAAGGGCCGAGGGCGGGGTGGCCACCTGGTGCACGATCCGGTCCCTGAAACCGGGGGCGAACCGTTCGATCTGGGCCTTGATCGCCCCGTCGACCGGGTCGTCATGACCACCGGGGACGTGGGCATAGGTCCACAGCACGGTCTTCCCCGCGGCCTGGCCGGTGGCGCGGGAGGGGTCCGCGCCCTGCTGCTGGCAGACCATCACGAAGGGCTTCTCCGGCATGCGGCCGGCCTTCGCCTCGCGCTCGGCGTGCTCCATCTCGGCCAGGGAACCGCCCACGTGCACGGTGCCGGCGCCGCCGACCCGGGAATCCGTCCACGGGACCGGCCCGTCCAGCAGGAAGTCGACCTTGGAGACGCCCGTGCCGTATTTCCAGCGCTTCAGGTGACCGGCATAGCGGTCGGTCAGGTCGGTGCCTTTCAGCCCGAGGAGCTGGCGCGGGGTGACATCGAGCAGGATCGCGTCCGCTCCGGCGAACTCGCCGAGGTCCGTGACCTCATGGTTCAGGTGGATGCGGCCGCCGTGGGAGCGGAGGACGGACACCAGGGCGTCGGCGATCGCCTGGGATCCCCCACGGGCCACCGGCCAGCCCCGGGTCATGCCGAGTGCGCCGAAGATCAGCCCGAAGGCCGAGGTCAGCAGGTGCGAGGGAGGCAGGACGGCGTGGATGGAGGACCCGGCGAACAGGGCCCGGGCCGGTTCCTCCCGGAACAGGGCCCGGCCCAGTGCCCCGGAGGGCCAGAGCGCCCGCATCCCGAAGCGGGCCATACTCACCGGGTGCGGGGGCCATCGCACGAGCGAGGGGCCGAGGATGTTGGCCAGGTGGGCGTCGACGTCGCCGACCAGGGGCGCATGCAGGGCTCTCCAGGCCGCGGCGTCGGCGCCGAGCCCGGCCACGGTGGCCTCCATCGAGTCATGCAGCACCGCGGCGGGCCGGCCGTCCAAGGGGTGGGCCATCGGATACTCCGGATGCGCCCATTCCAGCCCGTGGGAGGCCAGGTCCAGGTCCCGGAACACGGGACTGGCGACCCCGAAGGAATGCCCTGCCGCACCTAGGTCAACGATGGTGCCCGGGCCCAACAGGTCCGAGGACGCGCTCGCCCCGCCGTAGGCGTGGTGCCGCTCGTAGACCTCCACCTCCCAGCCGGCGCGGGCCAGCACGGCGGCGGCGGTGAGCCCGTTGGGCCCGGAGCCCACGACGACGGCCCGTCGCCCGCCGCTGGGGCGTGCGCTGTGGTGCGGTGTCTGGTTCAGCATGAAGACTGCTTCCGTCCTTTGAAGTTCCTGTGAATATCCTGCAGGCCCGGAATGAGACGTCCATGAGCGCTGGATGAGACCGTGATGAGGACCCTCACGGTGCCCCGACTGACAGGGCCGTGGCCCGGATCAGGTCCGAGACTCGGGCCATCAGCTTCCGGTCCGCCGGATGTCCGCTGGCGCGGTCCGTGACCATCCCCACGGCCAGGTCCAGGTCGGGGTCGGCCCACCCGAGGCACACATCCGAACCGTTGTGTCCGAAGGTCCGCTCCGTGCTGGTGGCGCCAAACGGGCACCCGTCCCCCGTGCCGCCCAGCTGCACCCCGGTCCCCCAACGGGTCGGCAGGCGCGTCCAGGCGTCCCGGCCCCCGTCCGAGCTCGGCGCACACAGTGCGGCCCGTTCCGGGCAGTGCAGCAGCTCCGCGTAGAACCGGGCGAGCTGCCGGGCGGTGGTGGAGATCCCGGCTGCGGGGATGCGGGCCTGACGCACGGCGCGGCGGTTCAGCACGGCGGCGACCACGGGCCCGCCCGGCCCGGCCCGCCAGGACCCGTCCAGGGGCAGGCACCGGTGCATCTCGGCGTCCGGAACCCCGGGGTGTACATCATCCATCCCCGCCGGGTCCAACACCTCCCGGCGCAGCAACTCCGCCCAGCCCTCCGCGCCACGACCGGCGGCCCGGCGCGCCACCTCGGCCAGGATGAACCCGGAGTCCAGCGGCTGATACGCGGAGACCCCCGCATACCGCCGCCCACGACGCCGGCCACGCGCCACCCGCACAGCCGAGGGCTCGGCGCGGTGCATGGTCAGGACCGCGGCCGGGTACGGGCCTGCCGTGGGGACGGCGGTGCGGTGGGTCAGGACGTCCCGCAGCGTGGTGCCGGACTTGGAGCCGCGGCCGCCCGTGCCGTAGGCGGGCCAGTACGCGGCCACGGCAGCGTCCAGATCGAGTAGTCCCCGGCCGGCCAGGCGGTGGACCAACAGGGAGGTGAACGGCTTGGACGCGGAGAACAACCAGCCCAGTGCATCCGGCGTGCAGCCGGACGCGCCGTCCAACACCACCTGACCGCGATGCACCACCGTGAGCTGGACCGCGGCCTGCCGCGAGGCCGCCATCTCCAGAACCGGCTGCCAGGCGGGGAAGGAGGTGGCCGACGTCGTGCTCATGGGACCCCAGCGTAGTGAACCGCGAGTCAGGCTCACTCCCCCCGTACCCGCCCCTACACTCGGGACGTGGAAAACTTCTGGCTGGCCCTCGGGCTGACGGTACTGGCTGGACTCAGCACCGGCATCGGCGGTCTGATCTCGGTGCTTCCGCGCCGCACCTCCGGACCGTTCCTGTCCGTCTCCCTGGGATTCTCGGCCGGTGTCATGCTCTACGTCTCCTTCATGGAGATCATGCCCAAGGCGCTGTCCTCCCTGACGGACGCTGCCGGGCCGATGACCGGGCCGTGGGCCGCCGTCGCCGCCTTCTTCGCCGGCGTCCTGGTCATCGGCGTGATCGACCGGCTGGTTCCCGAGCAGATCAACCCCCACGAGCCGGGGCTGGTGCACCATCCGGCGGCCGCCGTGAAGCGCGCGCGCATGATGCGGACCGGCACCGTCACCGCCGTGGCCATCGGCATCCACAATTTCCCCGAGGGCTTCGCCACGTTCATCGCCGGGCTGACGGACCTGCAGGTGGCACTGCCCGTGGCCCTGGCGATCGCCCTGCACAACATCCCCGAGGGGGTGGCCGTGGCCGTCCCGATCCGCGAGGCCACCGGATCGCGGCGCAAGGCCGTGCGCTGGTCCTTCCTGTCCGGGCTGGCCGAACCGGCCGGCGCGTTGATCGGCTTCGCGTTGCTGATGCCCTTCATGAACGATTTCACGCTCGGCACCACCTTCGCCCTGGTGGCCGGCATCATGGTGTTCATCTCCCTGGACGAGCTGCTGCCCACCGCCCGCGAGTATGGCAAGCACCACCTGGCGATGTACGGGCTGGTGGCCGGGATGGCCGTCATGGCGATCTCCCTGCTGCTGTTCTCCACCCTCTGATGACGTGTTGGGGACGGGCCGGGGACGCCATACCTATGGCGAGAGGGTAGAACTGGTGTATGACCACTGACCCGGGCGCCGCCCCCGAACCCGCCGCCAGCGCCCCGTCCAGCGGCTCAGCCAGCAGTCCCCTCCGCTCCCGGACCGCCGCTCGGACCATCGGGTTCGGGTTGGCCGTGGCCGCGGTCGTCTTCATCGCCTTCTCCCTGCGGCCCGGGGCCACGGCGCTGGGTCCGGTGCTGGCGGAGATCTCCGCCTCGCTGGGCATCGACGGCTCGGTCGCCGGGATCATCACCGCCCTGCCGGGGCTCCTGTTCGGGCTGGTCGGGTTCGTGGCGGTCAGCCTCGGCCGCCGGGCCGGGCTGTCCCTGAGTATCGCGCTCAGCCTGATCATCGTGGTCCTCGGTCTGCTGCTGCGCCCCGTGGCCGACTCCTTCTGGGTCTTCGTACCGCTGACGGCCCTGGCACTGGCCGGCATGGCCGTCGGCAACGTGCTCGTCCCGGCATGGATCAAGCGGCACGGCGGCACCCGCACGGTCGCCCTGATGACGCTGTACAGCATGTTCCTGACGGTCGGCGGTTCCGCCGGATCCGGCCTGGCCGCGCCGCTGGCCGAGGTGGCCGGTTCCACGGTGTCCATCCCTGCCGACGGCTGGCGCTGGTCACTCGGCTTCTGGGGGCTGGTCGCCGTGGTCCCCCTGGTCCTGTGGCTGGTGGTGGCCCGCCGGACCGGGCACGACTTCCCGGGGGCACCGCCCCAGGCCTTGCCGGACCGGCCGCTGCGGACCTCGCCGACCGCCGTGTTCCTCATGCTGTTGTTCGGCCTGCAGTCCATGAATGCGTACGTCCAGTTCGGCTGGCTGCCCCAGATGTACCGCGACGCCGGACTGGAGCCCAACCTGGCCGGCGGCCTGCTCTCCGTGGTCGCCGCCCTGGGTGTGATCGGCGGGCTGGTCATGCCGACCGTGATCGACCGGTCCCGGACTCTGGCGCCGTGGATGATCGGCTTCGGAGCGATGACCACCTCCGGCTGGGTGGGGATGCTCCTGGCCCCGGCCGAGGCCGGACTGCTGTGGGCCGTCCTGCTGGGCCTGGGGGGCTTCGCCTTCCCGACGGCCATTGCCCTGATCCCCGCCCGCAGCAGATCACCCCACGTCACCGCGCGGTTGTCCGGCTTCGTCCAGCCCTACGGCTACCTCGTGGCCGCCCTCGGACCCTTCGGCGTGGGCCTGATCCATGCGGCCACCGGCTCCTGGACGCCCGTCCTGATCCTGCTGGCCTGCTCCGGGGTGCTGATGGGCCTGGCCGGGCTCCGCGTGTCTGGACGGGTCTTCGTGGACGACGAGATCGCCGCGCGTCAGTAGACCACGGCCTCCTGGAGGGTGGCCTCGCCGGACTTCTCCTCGCCGGACGTGGTGGTCCATTCCACCTCGATGACCTCGCCGACATTGTGGTCGTTGACGATCTCGGAGAGCTCGGTGGCACTGGTGACAGCCTGACCGTCGACGGCCCGCACCACGTCGCCCTCCCGCAGACCGAGCTGTTCGGCCGAGGATCCGGGTGTCACCTCGATGATCACGGCTTGGCCCCCCTCACTGCGGACCACGACGCCCAAAGCCCCGTCCACCCCGATGCTCACGGTATCCGTCTCCTCGCCGGAAACCACCTGCTCCACGACAGCCAGCGCGATGGTCACGGGGATCGCGTACCCGTTCACCTCCTCGGCAGTCTCCCCCTGGGAGGCCGCCGTGGTGATACCGACGATCTGGCCGTCGCCATCCACCAGGGGTCCGCCCGAGTAACCGGGGACCACGTCAGCGGTGGTCTCGATCAGCCCCGCCAGGCGGGACATGTCATCCGGGACTCCGGAGGACGCCACGATGGACTCGTCCAGTCCTGTCACCTCGCCGGTGACCGCCGTGAGATACCCCTGGCCGCCTCCGTTGCCGACCGCGGCCGAACGCTCCCCGCGATCCGGGGGATCGGTGTTGATGGACGCCGTCGCCAGGGAGGGGGCGTCCTCGATCTGGAGCACGGCCACGTCATGCAGCGAATCGCGGCCCAGGACGGTGGCCGTGTAGGCCTCGCCGGTGTCCGCCACCGTCACGGTGACATCCGAAGCGTCCTCGACGACGTGGTAGTTGGTGATGGCCAGACCGGCACCCGTCAGCACGACACCGGTGCCGGTGCCCCGGCCGTTCATCAGCAGGGTGTCCACCAGGATGACCCCCGGGGCGTCCTGGACCCGGCTGCCCTGATCGAGTCCCGCCTCGTCCGGCACCGGGCCGGCGTCCCAGTCCACCTGGATGCCGTCGTGGCTGTGCTGCAGTGCCTCGCCGAGCGGCACGCCGCCCGTGGCCGGGAGGGCGGGCCCCTTCTCCTGGCTCGCCACGATGTCCTGGATCTTGTCGAACACCACCAGGCCGACGCCCCCGGCGAGGACGGCCCCGGCCAGGAACCCCACGGCGATGATCATGCGGTAGGCGACGCTCCGACGTCGCCGGGGGCGGTGCGGGCGTGGCGGGCCCGCTGGTCCCGGCCACGCCAGCTGAACCGGCTGACCCGCCTGACCGTGCTGACCCGACTGATCCGACTGATCCGACTGATCCGACTGATCCGACTGATCCGACTGATCCGACTGGTGAGAATGCCAGTACTGCTGTGGCGGCCACCCGCCCTCTGAGGTTCCGTAGATCGGCCCGACGGCGGGCGGCCGCTGAGGAAAGGGCGGGACCCCGTCCGCAGTGCGGTCGGGGTCCCGCGGGTTGTCGGGGTCGTTCACGGTGTTCCGGTTCTCGGGTGGCTCGGAGGGTTGATCAGCCGCGGACGGCGGCCAACGCGGACTCGTAGTCCGGCTCGGTGGTGATCTCCGGAACCAGTTCGGTGTAGGTCACGGTGCCCTGCGGATCGATCACGATGACGGCGCGTGCCAGCAGGCCGACCATGGGGCCATCGGCCTGGCTCACGCCGTAGTCCTCGCCGAAGGTCGAGCGGAAGACCGAACCGGTGGTGACATGGTCGATCCCCTCGGCGCTGCAGAAGCGGCCGGCCGCGAACGGCAGGTCGGCCGAGACGGCCACCACGGTGGTGTTCTGCAGATCGGCGGCGGCCTCGTTGAACTTCCGCACGGACTGCGCGCACACGCCGGTGTCCATGGAGGGGAAGATGTTCAGCACCACGGTGCGGCCACTCAGGGATTCGAGGGTGACCGGGGACAGATCGGACCCGGTGAGTTCGAATGCCGGCGCGGGCGAGCCCACCGAGGGCAGCTCTCCAACGGTGTTGACGGGGGTGGACTTGAATGCGGTAGTTGCCATGCGCTCCAACCTAGCCGCTTAGGCTGGCACAGTGGAACTGCACAGCAATGTCACGGACGCCGCCCTACTCTTCGAGGGCGGCGGAATGCGCGCCTCCTACACCTCGGCCATGGTGGTGGCCCTGTTGGAGGCCGGGATCCACCTGGACTTCGTGGCCGGCATCTCCGCCGGATCATCCAACTCCGCCAACTACCTGGCGCGGGACCCCTGGCGAGCCCGGCACTCCTTCGTGGACTTCGCCGCCGATCCGAAGTTCGGCAATTGGAAGACGTTCCTGCGCGGCGACGGGCTGTTCAACGCCCGGTACATCTACGAGGAGACCGGGCTTCCGGACCAGGCCCTGCCCTACCCGTGGGACCGGTTCCAGGCCAATCCCGCGGACCTGCGGCTGGGTGCCTTCGACGCAGAGTCCGGAGAGGCCGTGTGGTGGGGGCGCGAGGATGTCCAGGAGATGACGGACCTGATGGTGCGGGTCCGGGCCTCCAGCACCATGCCCGTGCTGATGCCGCCGGTGCATCTGGACGGCCGGACCTACGTGGACGGAGCCTTGGGCCCGGACGGCGGCATCCCACTCTCCGTGGCAGAGGATGCCGGTTTCGAGAAGTTCCTGGTGGTCCTGACCCGTGAACGCGACTACGTCAAAGGCCCCGAACGGTTCCCCCGGTTCTATCTGCGCTACTTCCGCCGGCACCCGGCCATCGCCCAGGCGTTGATCACCCGCTGGCAGCGCTACAACGCCACCCGGGAGCGGCTGTTCGACCTCGAACGCCGGGGCCGGGCCTACCTGTTCGTCCCCGAGACCATGCCGGTCGCCAACGGGGAGAAGGACGTGGCCAAGCTCGCCGCCTCCCACGAGTTGGGGCTGGCCCAGGCCCGCCGGGAGCTGCCGGCCATCCGGGAATTCCTTGGACTGCCAGCCGCCTGATCCTTCGCTTTGAGGGCAGAACGAACCGGTTCGTTCTGCCCTCAAAACGGTGGGGCCAGCGGTGGAGGCTACTGGGCGGAGTCCGGCAGGCCGAAGACCCGGTCGAAGCACCAGGCGTACACGGCGTTGTAGATCAGGAAGAAGACCAGCAGCACCGCCTCGTAGAGGAAGGCCTCCCACAGTCCGACCTGCAGCAGTAGGGCCACGGCCGGTATCAGGAACACCAGCAGGCCCGCCTCGAACAACACGGTGTGCATCAGGCGCACCCAAAGCGGACGGCCGGTGTGGCCGGAGCGACGCTCCCACCGCTCGAAGAGGGTGTTGAACACCATGTTCCAGATCAGGGCCACCACGGAGGACACCACCCCGACGGCGGCGCTGGCGGTGGGCGGATTGCCCATCAGGGTCAGGATGAGCGTGGCGAACAGGATGGCGAAGGCCTCGAAGATGACCGCGTAGACCACTCGGCGGACCATCGGGGTCCGGAAGACGCGGCGGCCGACCAGGGCCGGGCGGCCACCCGGCGCCATCGGAACCTCCGGAGTCTTCGGAACCTCGCGGGCGGCGGGGGCCGCCGGAGTGGCGTCGGCGACCTCGGGCTTCGCGGTGTGACCCAGAGCCGAATGCTGGGCGTCAGTGGGGCAGGGCGCGTTGGTGGACATGAGAAAAGACCTCCCGGAAATCTCCATGGGAAGTCCTCGACCGGTTTCGCGTCCATGGAAGCGGATGCTCGGCGCCGGGGACCGACTGGCTGCAAGAGCCGGGTCGGTGGGGACCGGTGGTCCCGTGGCACCGTGTACTGATTCTACCAAGATCCAACGCCCCACGTGACGCACTCATTCCACCATGCCGCACACGGCCGCCCACGCGCCGCGGTAGGCCACGGGACCCGGCCCGGCATGTCCCCGCGACCAGATCCGCCACCACGGCCGGCCCACAGGTCCCAGCCGGAACGCCAGACCGCCATGGACACCGCGGCCAGCAGATGCGCGGACGACTCGTCCAAGGTGACCCTCGGGTCCACGGATCTCCAGGAGACGCTGCCGCAGCCTGCGTGAGACCGCCTGATCTCCGGTGGCACGCCTACCACGCCTACGATGAGGGGGTCCGTCTGCACCGAACGGTGCGTGCGGCCCCCTCGGCATCTCACCCTGAGTCCGTCAGCAGAAAGAGGACCCTCCCCATGACCGCTCCGTCCGCCACTCCGTCCGCCACCTCGACCTCGACCTCGACCATCCGGGCCGCCATCGTCGGCTACGGCAACCTCGGCCGCAGCGTGGAGAAGCTGGTCCGCGCTCAGCCGGACATGGAGCTGGTGGGGATCTTCTCCCGGCGCACCGAGCTGGACACAGACACCCCGGTCTTCCCGGCGGCCTCGGCGGCAGAGCATGCGACCGAGGTGGACGTGCTGTTCCTGTGCCTCGGCAGCGCCACGGACATCCCGGAGCAGGCCACGGGATATGCCCGGCACTTCACCACCGTGGACACGTACGACAACCACAAACTGGTCCCCGAGCACTACGCCGCCATGGGTGAGGCGGCCCGCGCCGGCGGACACGTGGCGATGGTCTCCACGGGCTGGGACCCGGGCCTGTTCTCCGTCAACCGCACGCTGGCCGATGCGCTGTTCCCCGACGCCCAGCAGAACACGTTCTGGGGCAAGGGCCTGTCCCAGGGCCACTCCGATGCCGTGCGCCGGGTTCCGGGCGTGCAGCGGGGCGTGCAGTACACGATCCCGAGCGAGGACGCGATCGCGGAGGCCAAGGCCGGCCGCGGCGCCGAGATCACCGGTGCCTCCGCCCATGTCCGCGAGTGCTACGTGGTGGCGGATGAGTCCGATCACGCCGCCATCACCGAGGCCATCACCACCATGCCGGACTACTTCGCCCCGTACTCCACCACCGTGCGCTTCATCTCCGAGGAGGAGTTCGAGCGGGACCACCGGGGCATGCCCCACGGCGGTCACGTCATCACCTCCGGCGACCTCGGCGGATCCCGCAGCTCGATCGAGTTCGCCCTCGAGCTGGGCAGCAATCCGGACTTCACCGCCGCCTCCCAGGTGGCCTACGGTCGGGCGGCCGCCCGGTTGAAGGCCTCCGGACAGAGCGGCGCGTTCACCGTCCTGGAGGTCGCCCCCTATCTCCTCTCCCCCGTGCCGCTTCAGGAGCTCATCCGCCGGGACGTCTAATCGACTCAGCACACAAGGCGTCTACGGGGCCTGGTACCCCCGCGGCACCCGAGCCCGCTGCGGCAGGTGCGCCGCCGCCGTCGTACACTCTGACCATGCCGAGCACGCGCGACCACCGCGAGATCCAGCCCAGCCCCGCGCCCCCGAGGCGCGCCACCCTGAGGGGCACCCGGTGAGCGGCGGGCTCGTCGCCCTGCTGGACGACGTCGCCGCCCTGGCCCGCATAGCCGCGGCCTCGGTGGACGACATCGCGGCGGGCGCGGCCAAGGCAGGGACCAAGGCCGTGGGCGTGGTCATCGACGACGCGGCCGTCACCCCGCAGTACATCTCCGGCGCCGACCCCTCCCGCGAGCTGCCGATGATCAAGAGGATCTTCTGGGGATCGCTGCGGAACAAGCTGCTGATCATCCTGCCCGCCCTGCTGCTGATCAGCTCGTTCATCCCGTGGCTCATCCCCTGGATCCTGGTCCTCGGCGGCACCTATCTGGCCTACGAGGGCGCCGAGAAGGTCTGGCACAAGCTCCGCGGCCACCACGCCGAGACGCAGGCCCCCGCCTCCGAGAAGGGTCCGGAGGCCGAGGACAAAGTGATCAAGGGGGCCATCACCACCGACTTCATCCTGTCCTGCGAGATCATGGTGATCTCCCTGAACGAGGTGTCCGGCGAATCCATCTGGCTCCGCGCCATCATCCTCGGGGTGGTGGCCATTGCCATCACCGTCCTCGTGTACGGTGCTGTCGCGCTGATCGTCAAGATGGACGACGTCGGCCTGCACCTCGCGCAGAAAGAGGGCGCCGGAGACGGCACTCGGCGGTTCGGCGAGACCCTCGTGAAGGCCATGCCGAAGGTCCTGGCCGCCATCACCCTGGTCGGCACGGTCGCCATGCTGTGGGTGGGTGGGCATATCCTGCTGCAGCAGGCCGCCGAACTCGGGCTGCACGGCCCGTACGACCTGGTCCATGCCCTGGAGGCTCCCGTGGCGACGCTTCCGGCGGTGGGCGACTTCCTCGGCTGGCTGGTGAACACCCTGTGCTCGGCCGTCGTCGGGCTGGCGTGGGGCCTGCTGGTCCTGGCGGTGCTGCACCCGCTGCTGAAGCTGCTGCCGATCGGCCGTGAGGGCGAGAACGACGGTGCTGGCGGCGGAACCAACGGTGGAGCTGAGGGCGGTCGGGCTGACGGCCGTGACCGAACCGGCCGCGGCGGCCGGGCATCGGGTTCACTCCGGGCCGCCGTGGCGGGTCACCGGCCGGGGCGCAGCACGCGGGCCCCGGACCGGCGCCCCTAAACGACGTTTCTAGCCGGCGTCTGCGACGGCCGAGGTGGAGAATGCCCACATCACACCGAAGCGATCGAAGACCTGGCCGTACCAGTCGCCCCAGGGTGCCTGCTCGAACGGCATGTTCTCGGAGCCGCCGCCCGCCGTGAGCAGGCCGATCAGCCGGCGGGCCTCGTCCGGGGTCTCCACCGTGTAGAGCAGCGAGTAGGCGGTGTCCCGGACCGGGTAGTCACGGTCATCCACGGAGTCGCCGCCGGCCAGCTCCCCACCGGGCAGGGACAGCGTCACGTGGGCCACGGCCTGTGGGTCCGGCTCGAACGGCATGCCCTCCATGGGCGTGTCACCGTAGCGCAGCAGGTTCAACTCACCCCCGAAGACCTCGTGCCAGTGCTCGAAGGCCTCGGCGGTGGTGCCGGGCAGCGAGATGTAGGTGGCTAGGGAGGTGCTCATGGGGTGCTCCTGGTTCTCGGTCGGCCCGTCGAGACGATCTCACTCTGGCCCGGGCCGTGCAGCCATCACCAGCATGCCGGGCGCCCCCGCTGATTGCACCTCCGATCCTGCGCTGCCGACCCCGGTATTCCTGGCGCACCCTGCGGTGCGCGCTGGACTGGCCTGTCGGGTGGGCGTCGTGGAGCTCGATCGGATCGCCGGCCCGGGTCCTGCCCAGCCGCACGGGGGTGACACGGCGGAATCGAACTGGGACGGTGGAGTCATGAGCGCCACCGTCCCGCAGATCCTGCAGTTGGCCGCCGCCCACGGGTTGAATCTCGACCCCGGCTCGGTGGCCGTCAACGAGATGGGCCTGGACTTCCGCGTGGCCCTGGCGACCACGGCCTCCAGCTTCAGCTCCAGCTCCAGCTCCAGCTCCAGCTCCAGCTCCAGCAACACGGTGGCGGACGCCGGCCAGCGGTGGGTCCTGCGAATCCCCCGCCGGCCGGACGCCATGGACCGGGCCGAGGCAGAGGGCCGGCTCCTGGCGGCGATCCGCCCCCACCTGGAGGTGGCCATCCCGGACTGGGCTGTCCATGCCAGCGATCTGATCGCCTACCCGGCCCTGCCCGGTGAGCCGGGGCTGACCCTGGACGGGTCCGGGACCCCCGTCTGGCACCTGGACATCGCCTCCCAGCGTTATGCCCGCTCCCTCGGTGCGTTCCTGGCCCAACTGCACGCCATCGATCCCGCCGAGACGGCCGGGGCCGGCGTCGAGGTCCTCACTCCGGACGCGGTCCGCGAACGGTGGCGGCGGGACATCGAGCGGGTGCGGTCCGCCTTCACGGTGGCCGCATCACTGGCGGACCGGTGGCAGGCCTGGGTGGACGCGGACAGCTACTGGCCGGACGTCTCGGTGCTGACCCACGGGGAGGTCTACCCGGCGCACACCCTGGTGAAGGACGAGGAGGTCACCGCCGTCCTGGACTGGACCACCGCCCGCGTGGGCGATCCGGCGATGGACTTCGCGATCCACCACGCCGCGGTGCCCCCGGAGGCGTTCCGGGCCACCGTCCAGGAGTACGTCCGGCGCGGTGGCTGTGTGTGGCCCCGGTTCGCCGAGCACTGTGCCGAGATCATGGCGGCCGGTCCGGTCGGTTACGGGATCTTCGCACTCCAGACCGGTGCGGAGGAACACCGGCAGTCGGCACAGGAGCTGTTGAACCCGCCGGGCTAGATACGCCAGCTCAGGTGTGCTCGAGGAAGCCGCGCAGGACCTCCGTGAACTTCTCCGGCGCCTGCGAGTGCACCCAGTGGCCAGCCTCCCGGATGGTCACCTTGTGGGTCCGCGGGAACAGGGATCGCATGCGCGGCGCATACTCGTCCCGGACGTAGTCCGAGCGCCCGCCGGCCACCCACAGCACCGGCCCCTCGAAGGTGGCACCGCCCGTCTCCGGGAAACCACCGATGGCGTCCAGGTTGGTGCGCAGCAGCTCCAGGTTCGGCTCCCAGGAGTACCCCTCGGAGCCGCCCCGCAGGTTCTGCAATAGGAACAGCCGCGTGGTGTCCCACGGGATGGGTTCCCGCAGCGCCTCGTCCGCGTCCGAGCGCCGTGAGATCGTCGTCAGGTCCACGGCCGCCAGGCTGTCCAGCAGGTGCGCGAACTCGCCCTCCGCCCCCCCGGCCTGGGTGGGGGCGATGTCCACCACGATCAACCGGGAGACCACGTCCGGATGCCGCAGGGCCAACACCATGGCCACCTTGCCGCCCAAGGAATGCCCGACGACGGCCACGGGGCCTTCCGCGGCCGCGCCGGCTCGGAGCGTGGCGGCCACCGAATCGGCCATCTGGCGGTAGTCCACCGTGTCCGTCCACTCGGACTCCCCGTGGTTGGGCAGGTCCACCAACAGGCTCCGGTACTCGGGCGCCAGGTCCTTGGCGATCCGGGTGAAGTTCTTGCCACGGCCGAACAGGCCGTGCAGGAACACGACCCGGTGGCCGGGGTCGGAGGGGGCGTCCGGACTGCCGGCGTCCGTGGTGTGCAGGGTGCTGAGAGGTAGATCGTCCACGCCTCGAGCCTAGAGGATGCCCGCAGACAGGGGCCGGGCAGTACCCCGGGCAGCGTCCCGAGCACGTTGACACCTTCCGTTGGGCGCAGGGCAACGGACCCGTTTAGGGTGGCAACCATGTCATCCCAGGAATCCTCTGGCGGGAACCCGCCGAGCACGAACGAGTACAGTACCCGGCTCATCCCGTGGGTCCTCTGGCCCTCACTGATCATCATCGTCCTGTTCGTCGGCGCGACCATCGCCTTCCCGGCCGCCATGGAGTCCGGGATCGCCGCCGTCCAGCAGACCGTCATCAGCAACTTCAGCTGGTGGTACATGCTGCTCGCCTTCGGCTTCGTGGTCTTCTGCATCTATCTGGGGTTCTCCCGCAAGGGCAACATCAAGTTGGGCCGGCCGGATCAGGAACCCGAGTTCTCCACCCTGTCCTGGCTGGCGCTGCTCTTCGCCGCGGGCATGGGCATCGGGCTGGTGTTCTTCGGGATGACGGAGCCGATCACCCACTTCGCCACGCCCCGGCCCGGTCTCGCGGCGGAGGACCCCGGCGTTGGTGCCCTGGCCCAGGATGCCCTGGCCACGACCTATCTGCACTGGGGCCTGCAGCCCTGGGCCATCTACGCGGTGGTCGGCCTGGCGATCGCCCACGCCATCCACCGGCGCGGACGCCCGCTGTCCATGCGCTGGGCCATCGAACCGCTGATCGGCGAGAAGGCCACCCGCGGGGGCTGGGGACACGCCATCGACAGCTTCGCACTGATCGGCACCGTCTTCGGCGTGGCCACCTCGCTGGGTCTGGGCGTCACCCAGATGGCGGCCGGCCTGCGCTCCATGGGCGTCGTCGGTGAGGCGGACCTGTGGGTCGAGTACGCCATGATCGCAGCCGTGACCGGCCTGGTGATCTGGTCCGTGGTGTCCGGTGTCAACCGCGGCATGAAGTGGCTCTCGAACACCAACATGGTGCTGGCCGCCGGACTGGTGCTGTTCCTGCTCATCGTGGGGCCCACCCAGTTCCTGGCCAAGGAGATGGTGCAGACCTTCGGCCACTACCTGCAGAACTTCATCGGCAACTCCCTGAACTCGTCCGCGTTCTTCGGAGCCGAGGGTGATGCCTGGCAGGCCTCATGGTCCACGTTCTACTGGGCCTGGTGGATGTCCTGGACACCGTTCGTGGGCGTCTTCATCGCACGCATCTCCCGCGGGCGGACCGTGCGCGAGTACCTGCTGGGCGTGATCCTGGTGCCGACCCTGATCTCGGTGGTCTGGTTCGGGGTCCTCGGCGGCACGGCCATCTACTACGAGGCCACCCGGCCCGAGTGGTACACCTCCGTGGTGGCCGCCGACGGTGCGGTGGACGTCAACTCCGCGCTGTTCCAGGTCCTGGAGCAATTGCCGGGCGGCACGGTCCTGGTGGTCGGGGCCATCCTGCTCTCCGCGATCTTCTTCATCACATCCTCGGATTCCGGCTCCCTCGTGATGGCCATGATCGCCACCGGGGGCAATCCCGAGCCGCCGAACCGCATCCGCGTGATGTTCGCCGTGGCCACGGCGATCATGGCCGCCGCGTTGCTGCTCGCCGGCGGCCTGACGGCCATCCAGACCCTGGCGATCACCATCGGCCTGCCGTTCACCATCCTGATGGTGCTGATGTGCATCGCGGTGTTCAAGGCACTGCACGTCAACGTCCAGCGGACCGAGGCTATCCGGAGAATGACCTTCCTGGCGGACATCTCGGAGCGCTTCGGCCTGGACACCGATGACGACGCCGTGGATTCCGGCCCGGTCTCTGCCAACACGTGGTGGTCCTCCCTGAGCCGCGAGCGGCAACGGGAGATCCACCAACGCGTCGGGCCGCATACCGGCCGTCGGGTCCGTCAGGCGGCCGGCCAGGTGGACGATCAGCCGGACAGCACCTCGGATTCCAGCCGCGAGTAGCTGGTCTCCATGCCGTCCGCCATGCCGGTGGCCAGGATGGTCTGGCGCAGGGATTCGTCCGGATAGGTCACGAGCAGGGACAGGAGCGTTCCGCCGTCGACCGCGGTGAGCGTCAACTCATTGGTGGTGGATGCCTCCTCCTGTCCGATCATGGCCTCCGTAGTGACCGAACGGTGCGGCGCATTGATCTCGAGCACTGTGCCGGTGAAGCCGAAACGGTCGGCACCTGACTCCCGCTCCCATTCGTAGCGGTAGGTCTCGCCGACGGAGGTGCCCACCTGGCAGACGGGCATGGTCCACCCGTCCGGACCGAGCTGCCACCGGCGCAGCACCTCGGGGTCGTGGTGGGCCCTCCAGACCCGGTCCACCGTGCCGCGGATGACGCGGCTGAGCCGGGCCTGGCGGTCCCCGATCAGCTGGGTCCGCACGGACTCTCCGGCTGCGAAGGACTGCAGGTCTGTCACCACGGCGTCGATCTGACTCATGGCCGAGAGCGTGCCCTCCTCCATGCCCAGGCTGAGGATCTGCTCCAGTTCCTCTGCTGAGTTGAAGTGGGTGGTGTGGACCAGGCGGGACCCTCCCTCCGTGGACTCGAAGGCGAACACCATGCGCATGACCGGAGCGTTCTGGTCCCGCCCGCCGTCCTCCGCGGTGAAACCATCCAGGACCTCGAAGGACTCGCCCTGGGTGACGGTGAGGAACTCGAACCAGGCGGCGGACCTCTCCCCCTCCGGGCCGGTCATGTAGTAGTGCGACTCCCCGCCCGGGTACATGTCATGGCGGGTGAAGGTGGCCGGCCAGCCGACGGGTCCCCAGAACGATTCAAGTTGCCGGGGATCCGCGTAGGCGTCCCAGAGCCGGCGGACGGGGACGGGGAAGTCCGCGACGATGGTCATCGTCAGGGCCTGGGGGTCTTTGGAAACGTGGGTGACGGGCATGGTCATGCCTTTCCGAGGGTTATTCAGGTGCTGTCGGGCTGTGGACCCGGATCGTCCGCCAGCAGGGCGTCGAGACGTCCGATGCGCTGGCGCCACAGCTGTTCATAGCGGTCCAGCAACAGCTGGACCTGGCGGATGGTGTCCGGATCGCCGCTGACGAGCCGCTGGCGGCCCCTGCTGTTCTTCTTCACCAGACCCGCCGATTCGAGGACGGAGACGTGCTTCTGGACGGCCGCGAACGTCATGTCATAGTCCTCGGCGAGCGCGGAGACGGAGATCGACTCCGTGAGGGTCCGGCGCACGATGTCCCGCCGGGTGGCGTCGGCGAGGGCCCGGAAGATCCGGTCCACCTCGTCGTCACTGGGCCGTTCCGGCGGGACGGGCGTGCCGGACGCTGCGTCGGCTGCTTGATGTACAACCATGTGGTTGTACATTAGTTCGGGCCGGGGCTCGCGTCAAGGGCCGTCTGGACCGGAGGTTCCCACCGGGAGCCACATGCCGACCTGAACGTCTGCTGGCAGCTGGCTGACCGCGGTGCCCAGACTCCGTTGGTACGTTGCCGTAAGTCACCATCGAAAGGACGGTCATCGCCGTGCGCTCAACCCCGCAATCCACCGCGCGATTCACTCTGCGGTCCGCCAACCCCAAGAAGCTCCTGACCAGCGTCGCGCTGGTCGGCTCCCTGTTCGGACTCGCCGCATGTGGCGGCGGGGGCGACGGAGAATCCACTGAAGGCGACCAGGGTGCCAGCGCCGGCGCCTCGCAGCCGGCCTCCGAGGGTGCCCAGGCGGCCCCCGAAGACGCGCAGCCCTCCATGCCCGAACCTGATGTGGAGAACGTCCCCGACGTCGTGGCCACCGTCAACGGCGAGGAGATCTCCGGCGAGGAGTTCACCACCGCCTATGAGGGTCAGTTCCAGCAGATGGCCATGCAGTCGCAGATGTCCGGCCAGGAGATGAACCAGGACGAGATGAAGAAGCAGCTCGCCGAGTCCATGGTGGGCACGGAACTGCTGGTCCAGGATGCTGAGGAGCAGGGCTATGAGGCCTCCGAGGAGGATGTCAACGCCTTCCTCGAGGAGACCGCCGAGTCCAGCGGCGTGGCCTCCGTGGACGAGTTGCTGGCCACCTTTGAGGAGCAGGGCTTCAGCGAGGAGCAGATCCGTTCCGACGCGCAGAAGCAGCTGATGCTGGACCAGACCATCGAGCAGCTGGACATCCAGAAGCCTTCAGACGAGGAACTCAAGAAGCTCTACGACTCCTCCGTTGCGGCCCAGTCAGAGGCTCAGGGCGGCGCCCCGGCTGAGGACGGCGGCGAGGGTGAGAGTGCTGCGCCCGAGACTCCTTCCTTCGAGGAGCTCAAGCCCCAGCTGGAGCAGCAGCTCACCTCCCAGAAGGAGAATGAGGCCCTCACGAAGCGGATCGAGGAGTTGCGCGAGGGCGCAGACGTGCAGATCAAGCTCTGACCACACGGGAGGCCGGTTCACGCCGGGGTCTTTTCACACCGGGGCCTGTTCACACGAGCGGCCGGTTCACACGAGCGGCCAGGGGAAGCGCATCCCCGTGGGGTCATCCGGGAACACACCCAGGAGCAACAGGTCTCGGATCCGCTGACGGAGCGCCTCCATCTCGAACCAGGTGAGGTGCTCCGTCAACCTCTCCCCCGACCCTGTCGGCGCTACCGGCGCATCTGCCGGTGTCTCGGTCAGCACGTCGGCGAACCCGACGACGTCGGCCAGCAGGCCGGCGTCGATCTCCTCCCCGGCGAAGTCCCAGATCACGGTGCGTAGCTTGAAGGAAGCCGAGAAGCACAGGCCGTGGTCGATTCCCCAGAGACGCCCGTCCTCCCCACATAGCACGTGCCCGGCCTTGCGGTCCGTGTTGTTCGCCAGGAGATCGAAGACGGCCATCCTCCGCAACTGGTCGTGGAACCCGGGACCTTCGTCGAACAGGGTGAAGTAGTGCCGGTCTGGATCATGGTTCACGAACCACTGCAGGGAGCCGACGCCGAACGGGGCGTCATGGCGAATGACGGTGGGCGGGACGATCCCCCACCCCAGTGCCTCACTCAACAGATAGGCGGCCCGCTCCCGGCGGTGGAGCCCGGGCCTGAAGTCGCGCAGCGGACGCTCGCCGAGTTCCGGCTTGTAGATGGCCCAGTGCCGGACTACCGCCGATTCACCATGCGTGCCGACCGCGTGGTTGCCTCGCGATTCCCGCGTCGGCTCCCCCGCGGTCAGTTCGACGAGGAACGTCTCGTTGCTGCTGTTCGCCAACTGGCCGAGCACCTCGATGCTCCCTGATGCGAGCAGGGCGAGCCGCTCTTCACACCCGTCCATGCCGACATCCACCCGCCTCACCCGTCCTAGGAGGCCACGAGCCGGTCCAGGGGGTCCTGCGTCGAGTTGACGGTCAGCACCACGGGGTCGCGTCCCTCCTGGTAGGACAGGACCGAGACAGAACACGGCCCGACACTCAGCCGCTGGAAACGATCCAACGGGGTGCCCATCGCATCGGCGAGAGCCACCCGGATGGGATCGGCGTGCGAGAAACACGCCACCGTGCCGCCCGGGTGGGCAGCACGGAGCCGCGCCAGGGTGGAGACCATCCGGTCGCGGATCTCCGTGAAACTCTCCCCACCCGGGAAGCGGAAGACCGAGGGCTGCCGCTGGACGGTCTTCCACTCGGGCTTGCCATACAGATCGGTGAGTCGGGCCCCTGTCCAGTCCCCGAAGTCGCCCTCCAGGAGCCCCTCATCCCGGACGATGGGCACCGAGGCGCGGGCCGACGTCGGGCCAGCGGTTTCCATGGCCCGCTCCAAGGGTGAGGAGTAGATGGCGGACAGGGGCAGCACGGCGAGCCGTTCCGCGACCTGTTCCGCCTGCTCCTGCCCCCGCTCTGAAAGGTGCAGTCCCGGGGCGCGGCCGGGGAGGACCATGCCGGTGGTGGGCGTCTGCCCGTGCCGGACCAACAGAATCAGGGTGGTCGGGCGGCTCGGTTCTGTCTCTGGTAGTGCCATCCCGGCCAGCCTACGGCGGTGTCCGCGTTCCGGGACACCCTGTACGGCGCCCGGTGCCGCCGATACCGTGAGACCCATGGCCAGTTCCCACATTCCCTCCGTCTCTCCCACCCCACCCACTCCCACTCCCGCTCCAGGTCCGGGTCCGGGTCCGGGTTCGGGGCCGGGTCCCACGGTGGCACCAGGTATCAGCACCGTCGATGAGTTGCGCGCCTCCGGCCACGAGCAGGTCTCGCTGCGGGAGGAGATCCGCACCAACCTGCTGGCGGCTCTTGCCGCGGGTGTGAACCCCTGGCCAGGCCTGCACGGATTCGATCGCACCGTCATCCCCCAGCTCGAGCGCGCCCTCATCGCCGGACATGACGTCGTCCTGCTCGGTGAGCGCGGTCAGGGCAAGACGCGCCTACTGCGCACTCTGAGCGGACTGCTGGACGAGTGGTCGCCCGTCATCGCCGGATCCGAGCTGAATGAACATCCCTATGAGCCCCTGACCGCTGAGAGCCGGGCGCGGGCCGAGCGCGACGGCGGCCAGTTGCCCGTCGCGTGGAGGCACCGGTCCGAACGGTACGTGGAGAAGCTCTCGACCCCGGACACCTCGGTGGCCGACCTCATCGGCGACGTAGACCCCATGCGGGTGGCCGAGGGACGCCGACTGGGCGATCCCGAGACCATCCACTACGGCCTGGTCCCCCGGTCCAACCGCGGGATCGTGGCCCTGAATGAGCTGCCCGACCTGGCCGAACGCATCCAGGTGGCGCTGCTTAACGTCATGGAGGAACGGGACATCCAGGTCCGTGGCTACGTGCTGCGCCTACCCCTGGACGTGCTGGTGGTGGCCTCGGCCAACCCGGAGGACTACACCAACCGGGGCCGGATCATCACCCCGCTGAAGGACCGCTTCGGCGCCGAGATCCGTACCCACTACCCCCTCGAACTGGACGACGAGATCGCCGTGATCCGGCAGGAGGCGCATCTGACGGCGGAAGTCCCCGAGGTGCTCCTGGAGATCCTGGCCAGATTCACCCGCGCGCTGCGTTCATCCAGCGCCATCAATCAGGCCTCGGGCGTCTCGGCCCGCTTCGCCATTGCGGGTACGGAGACGATTGCGGCGGCAGCCCGCCACCGGGCCACCGCCCGCCGCGATGACCCCGTGGCCCGGCTGGTGGACCTGGAATCCGCAGTGGAGGTCCTCGGAGGCAAGATCGAGTTCGAATCCGGTGAGGAGGGGCGGGAAGACGAGATCCTGGAGCACCTGCTACGGACCGCGACGGCCCAGACGGTACGCAGCCGGTTCCGAGGATTGGATCTCTCCCCGCTCGTTGACGCCTTCGACGGACACCACACGGCCACCACGGGTGAACGCGTGACGGCCGACGAGTTCCTGGCCGGATTGCCCGAGCTCGACGAGCCGGGGCTCTACGACGAGATCGCTGCCCGCATCAGCGCCGATCCTGCCGGCACGGAGGTGAACCCACCGGCTCCTGGCCAGCTGAGCTCAGGCCACCGCGCCGGCGCGATCGAGCTGGCTTTGGAAGGCCTCTACCTGGCTCGCGAGCTCTCCAAGGAGTCCGGTGACGGCGAGACCGTCTACGGCTGACAGTCCGCCCCACGACCAGTCTGACAACCTGCCAGCCCGCCAACCCGACAACCCGACAACCCGCCAGCCCGCCAGCCCGCCACACGGTCTGCCGCCGGCAGTCATCGCGGGGCCTCAGTGCGCTATTTCATCACGTGACCTCATCACGCGGCCTCATCCGCGGTCCCATCACGCAGCATCCTCCTGCGGCTCGGCTTCACCGGGACGCCAGAAGCGGTTCCGCCGCGGCCGCTGCTCGGGATCTTGGTAGCGGGCCGGGATGAACCACGGGACACCGTCCTCGACCCTGATCTCCCACGCCTCAGAGTGCACAGCATGGTGGTGATGGGAGCAAAGCAGCACACCGTTCTGAACGGAGGTAGGTCCACCGTGTTGCCAATGCTGGATGTGGTGGGCTTCGCACCAGGGCGCGGGAATGGAACAGTCCGGTGCCGCGCAGCCACCGTCCCGTGCAGTGATGGCCTGTCGCAGCCGTCGGGAGAAGAGCCGCTGCGACCGCCCTACGTCCAAGACCTCACCCCGCCCGCCCAACACGACCGGGACCAGATCGGCCTCACACGCCAATTGCCGGATCATCGTCGGATCGACCGGTCCCGAATAGGCTGCCTCAGACAGGAACCGTCCCGCCTTGCCGGGTGATATGTCTTCACGTCCACCCGTGGAGCCGGGAGGCGGCGGTGGTCCGATGCCATCTGCATCCCACATTCCGGGAGATGCTCGGTGACCCTCGTACTGCTGGGCCAGTGTCTGGAAATCGATGGTGACCAGCATCTGCGGTCTGATGCGGTGGGTGAACCGCGTGGGTGACGTCTCGCCGCTCGGTGTACTGTCCACCCCGGTCAGCGCCAGGGCACCCGTCAGGGCGCTCACGAGTCCGTCCAGTTCGCGCTGAGCTCGCGAGCGCCCGTCCAGTGAGTCCGCCTGATCACGCTGCCGCCTCCACGGATCCGCACTCGACTCGTGCACCTCGCCCAACTCGTCCGACTCATCCGACTCTCCAGCATCGCTCAGCTCCCGCTGCCGCTTCGTGTCCTGCGGCATTCGGTCGCCGGGAGGCGCGAGGTCCTGCGTGGCGGAGGCCGGCAGAGCGTTCCGCAAAGTGGAGGCGGCTGACACCACCGTTTTGAGACGCTCATGCTGGGCATCCGTCGCCAGCACAGTCCAACGGTGCAGTTTGGCCCGACCCCGGCCGTGATAGTAGAGGCCCTGGGCGGCATCGATCTGGGCATCGCTCGGGGCCGCACCATCAGGATTCACGAGCGCGTCGAACCGTTGACGCCAATGGTCGACGGCCTTCTTGACGGAGGCCGGGTCACTCTGACTCGCGAAGTCCGCGAGGACCCGTTCGCCGTTGACCAAGAGTGGATCGATCAGTTCCGCTGCGGCCCCGCCGAGCATGGCGTCCTGCCGGGCGTCCATCAAAGCATCACCCACCAGGTCCACCGAACCCGGGTCGGCTTGAGCCTGCCGGACGATCTCTCCGATAACCGGCAGAGGCGGCAGGACCACGTGATCTCGAGCCAGGGACAGCGTCCCCATGATCCGAGAGGCCCGGACCACCCGCCGTTTGGCCTCTGCCCGGTGGATCCCCAGCACCTGCCACAGATAGTCAGCCCCATGGCGATACGCGCATTTCCCCGGTGGAACCCCCAGCACCTCCAGACGGACCGTGTGGCTCTCGAAGACCCGGTCCACGTGCCCTGCCAACCCCGTCCGCGCGGCATCAACCCATCGGCCGAGCTCCTCCACGCCGGTCAGGATCACCGGCAGCGAGCCGGCCGGGACGTGCGGGTCGCCGCCAGAGCCTTGCTCTCCCGGCCCGCCCGCATCGTGAGAGTCTCCGGGCTTACCAGGCCCACCAGGTCCACCGGGGCCAGCCGTCTCCTCCGCCGCCAGTGCATGGGCATACAGGCCCCACTGTTCCGACGGGTCCACGCCGTGCCCCGGAGGAATCCGTTCCAGAGAATCCAGCAGACTCGGGTCCAGGGCCCGGCGCGCCAGCTCAGCGGTCAGCCGACGGGCCTGTTCCAGCAATTCCGTCATTCCCATGCTTGACATCTCGTCCTCGTGACCCACAGTGCCGCCTCACCTCCCCGTCCACCGCAATCCGGCGCCCTGCCTTCATCTCTAGTACACACATTCGAACATGGGAGCCGGACACGATAAGGGCCGCGATCGGACACTGTGGAGAAAAGCCCCGGATCGGCCGGTTGTGGAGGACGAACGTGGAGGTCGGCACGTGCCTTGGCCTCTGGCGGCTTGCACGTGGCGATAGGCACCTGCCGGTCGGCACGTCGCGGTGCGCCTTCCAGTCACAGCGCCCACCCTCACCGCCCACCCTCACCCCTACCTTCGCTCCCCACACCCGCTCCCACACCCGCACCCCTCGCCACCCACCTCTCCACCCACGTCCCCACCACCTCCCCACTCCCAGCCCGGAGACGTAGAGTGGCCCCACCTACCCCGACGTGAACCAGAGGGCACCATGAGATACCGGTCCTCCTCCCGTTATGGCCGCTACGACGGCGGCCCCGACCCCCTGGCCCCGCCAGTCGACCTCTCCGAGGCACTCGACGCGGTGGCCGACGATGTCATGGCCGGATACTCCCCCGAACAGGCCCTGCGCGAGTTCCTCCGCCGCGGCGGCCGGAGCCTGACCGGACTGGACGATCTCGCCGGCCGGGTCCAACAGCGGCGCCGTGACCTGCTGGGCCGCCACCGGCTCGATGGCACCCTGCAGGAGGCTCAGAAGCTCCTGGACGAGGCGGTCCTGGAGGAGCGGAAGCAGCTCGCCCGCGACATCCACATGGACGAGACGGACCGCTCCTTCCGCGAGATGCAGCTGCAGAACCTCCCGGATTCCACGGCCGCCGCCGTCACCGAGCTCGCCGGCTACGACTGGCAGTCAGACACCGCGCGCCGGGCCTACGAGCAGATCAAGGATCTACTCGGGCGGGAGATGCTGGACCAGCGTTTCGCCGGCATCAAGAACGCCCTGGAGAACGCCACGGACGAGGACCGTGAGGCCATCGCCGCGATGCTCGCAGACCTCAATGACCTGCTGGAGAAACACGCCCGCGGGGAGGACACCCCGGAGGACTTCGAGCAGTTCATGGCACAACACGGCGACCAGTTCCCGGAGAACCCCGAGGACATCGACGAGCTCATCGACACGCTCGCCCAGCGTTCGGCGGCGGCCCAGCGCATGCTCCGCTCCATGACGCCCGAGCAGCGAGCGGAACTCATGGCCCTGTCCGCACAGGCCTTCGGCTCCCCCGCACTGATGGACCAGCTGAGCCAGCTGGACGCGAACCTCCAGGGGCTGCGCCCCGGCGAGGACTGGACCGGTTCCGAACAGTTCGACGGCGAACAGGGGCTCGGTCTCGGAGACGGCACCGGGGTGCTCCAGGATCTGGCGGACCTCGACCAGTTGGCTGATCAGCTCGCCCAGTCCTCCCCCGGCTCCACCCTGTCCGACCTGGATGTGGACAAGCTGGCACGGCAACTCGGCGATGAGGCCGCCGTCGAGGCCCAGACCCTGGACCGGCTGGAGAAGGCGCTGCGGGACAGCGGTCTGCTGCGCCGCAGCACCGAGGGCGACCTGACGCTCTCCCCACGGGCGATGCGCAAACTCGGCACCTCCCTGCTCCAGGACGCCGCCGGCCGACTCTCCGGGCGGCAGGGGCAGCGGGACACCCGTCATGCCGGCGCGGCCGGGGAACTCACCGGCTCCACCCGACCCTGGAATTTCGGTGACGTCGAGGCCTGGGACGTCACCAAGACGCTCACCAACGCGATCGGACGCACGACGGCGGCCGGCCGGGATCCGGCGTCCGGCCTGCGGATCGAGGTGGCCGACGTCGAGGTCCAGGAGACGGAGGCACGCACCCAGGCCGCGGTGGCGCTGCTGGTGGACACCTCGTTCTCCATGGCGGCCGAGGGCCGCTGGGTGCCGATGAAACGCACGGCGCTGGCCCTGCACCATCTGGTCTCCACCCGCTTCCGCGGCGACCAGCTGCAGCTGGTGAACTTCGGGCGCTACGCCGGCCGCGTCGAGATCGGCGAACTCACGGCTCTGGCCCCGATGCGCGATCAGGGCACCAACCTGCACCACGGCCTCATGCTCGCCACCCGGTTCTTCCGGCAGCATCCCACCCTGCAGCCGGTGCTGCTGATCGTCACCGACGGTGAACCCACCGCCCACCTCATGCCGCAGGGCGACTCGGGTCCCGTGGCGATGTTCTCCTACCCGCCGGAACCGGCCACGCTGCGGGCGACCATCGCCGAGCTGGACCGGGTCGGCCGGCTCGGGGCGGAGACCACCTTCTTCCGGCTGGGCACCGACCCTGGCCTGGAGAGCTTCCTCGCGGCCATGGCCCGCCGGGTGGGTGGACGCGTGGTGGCGCCCGATCCGGAGGACCTGGGGGCCGCCGTCGTGGGCGAATTCCTGCGGGCCCGCTCCACCTTCTCGCCCTGGGGCGCCGATCCCGACTGGCTGGGCTGAGCCAGCGGATCCGAACCGGCGGATCTGAACCGGCTGGTCTGAACCGGCGGCTCTGAACCGGCCGGTCGGGATGGATCAGCCGGTCGGGTTGAATGGGAGGATGCACATCGTCCTCGGCCCGGCTCCGGTCCAAGCATCCGGGCCGGCAGATCTGTGGCTCCCGGTCGTGCTCCGCGAGGGCCGGGTGGAACAGCTCGAGCCGGTCCCGGCCACAGCACTTCCTGACCTGGTCCGCGACCTGCCGCGTCGGCTCGGAACCGACCCGGACACCGTGCGCTGGGTCTTCGCCTCGGTGGCCGCCGGGTACCGCCCCCTGCTGGAGGCCGGGGTCCAGATCAGCCGGTGCTGGGACCTGGGACTGTGCCAACGCATCCTGTCCACCGCATCCGCATCCGCAGCCGCATCCGGGTCGGGATCCGGCTCCGGATCCGGATCCGACCACGCTCTCACGTACTCCCCCGCCGTGGACGTGCCCGTGGCGGAGCCCGAACCGTGGGTTCGGGAGCAACCTGCGGTACGTCTCGACCAGGGGACGTTCTTCGATCTGCCCACCGCCGGCCGTCGGCAGCAGGACACTCCTCATGCCGTGGACCTGGCGCGCGAGCTGACGGCCCAGCTGGATGCGGTGGCCCGATCCCGGAACCCGCACCGGCTGAAACTGCTGCTGGCCGCTGAATCCCAGGGGGCCCTGATCGCAGCTGAGATCCTGCAGGAGGGCCTGCCCTGGCGCAGGGACCTGCACGAGGCCATGCTCGCGGAGAGCCTCGGCCCGCGTCCCGCCGAGGGACAGCGGCCCCGACTGCTCCAGGACCTGGCGGAACGGATCGGCGCCACGCTCGGGGTCCCCGGGCTCAATCCGGACTCGACCCAAGACCTGTTGCGCGGCCTGAACCTCGCCGGCATCCGCGTATCCTCCACCCGGGCGTGGGACCTCAAGGCGTGGGCTGCCGAGGGTGGGCCCGATGCGCCCCGGCGGACCGAGCTGATCTCCGGCGTCCTCGAGTACAAACGCCTCTACCGTCTCTGGACGGCCAACGGCTGGCATTGGCTGGACGAATGGGTGCAGGAGGGCCGATTCCACCCCGCCTACTCCGTGGGCGGCGTGGTGACCGGACGGTGGGCCGCCCACGGAGGCGGTGCCATGCAGATCCCCGCCGCCGTCCGGGACGCCGTCCGCGCCGACCCGGGCCACCTGCTGACGGTGGCCGACGCCTCCCAGGTGGAGCCGCGCATCCTGGCGGCGATGTCCGGGGACCGCGCCCTCGCCGAGGCTGGATCCGGTCACGACCTCTACCTGGCGGTCGCCGAACAGGGCCGGCGTGCCGGATCTGAGCTGGCCGAACGCTCCCGGGCGAAGGTCGCCCTCCTGGGCGCGATGTACGGGGCGACGACGGGCGACTCGGCCGCGCTGATCCCGCACCTGCGCCGGTTGTACCCGCACGCCATGGGACTCCTCGAGCAGGCCGCACAGCGCGGCGAGTCAGGAGGGCAGGTGGCCACGTGGCTGGGACGCACGTCCCCGGCACCGGGCCAGCAGTGGCTGGCCACCTCCGCCGATGTCTCCACGGCCGAGGCCGAGGCGCGGTCGCGCACGGCGCGACGATCCGCCGGACGGTTCACCCGCAACTTCATCATCCAGGGGACTGCCGCCGAATGGGCCCTGTGTTGGATGGGCGAGATCCGCCGCCGCCTGCGTCTGGGGGCCGGTCCGGACGCCGGGGCTGGTGCCGGCCAGGGCGCCGGCCAGGGCACCGCACTGCAGACCCGCCTGGTGTTCTTCGTCCACGACGAGGTGGTGCTGCACGGACCGGCCGGGGAGGCCGACGCCGTCCGACGGATCGTCACCGAGGCGGCACAGGCCTCCGGCCGGATGCTGTTCGGGGCCGCGCCGGTGGAGTTCCCGCTCTCCGTGATGGCTGTCGAGTCCTACGCCGGAGGCCAGTGACCGACGGAGGCCAGTGACCGGCGGAGCCGAGGCTCAGAGCCCCAGGTCGCGCCCGATGAGTTCCTTCATGATCTCGTTGGAACCGGCCCAGATCTTGTTGACGCGGGCATCCTTCCAGGCGCGGGCCACGCGGTACTCGTTCATGTAGCCATACCCGCCGTGCAGCTGCACGCAGTGGTCCAGCACCTCGTTCTGCATATCCGAGGCCCAGTACTTGGCCTTGGCGGCGTCCACGGCGGACAGCTCGCCGGCGGTGTGGGCCATGATGGCGTCATCGAGGAAGGACTGGGTGACCTCGACCTTGGTGAAGAGCTCGGCCAGCAGGAACTTGTTGTGCTGGAAGGCGCCGATGGACTGGCCGAAGGCCTTGCGGTCCTTGGTGTACTGGAGGGTCTCGTCCAGGATCTGCCGGGCATGGGCCAAGCCGTAGACGGCGGCGCCCAGACGCTCCTGCGGCAGGTTCTTCATCATCTGGATGAACCCGGTGTCCACCTGGCCGATGATGTTCTCGCTGGGGACGCGCAGGTCCGTGAAGAACAGCTCGGAGGTGTCGGATTCCGGCTGGCCCACCTTGTCCAGCTTCCGGCCACGTTCAAAGCCCTCCATGCCGGCCTCCACCCCGAACAGGGTGATGCCCTTGGCCTTCTTCTCCGGGCTGGTGCGAGCGGCGACCACCACCAGATCAGCCGAGAAGCCGTTGGTGATGAAGGTCTTGGAGCCGTTGATGACCCAGTCATCCCCGTCCCGCACGGCGGTCGTCTTGAGGTTGGCCAGGTCGGAGCCTCCGGACGGTTCCGTCATGGCGATGGCCGTCACGGTCGAGCCGTCCGCCACCCCGGGGAGCCAGCGGGCGTGCTGCTCGGGGGTGCCCAGGTCCACGATGTACGGCGGCACGATGTCCGCGTCGATCCCCACGCAGGAGGCGACGGCGAAGCTGGCCTTGGCCAGCTCCTCGAACACCACGGCGTTGAAGCGGTAGTCCTGCGGGTAACCGCCGCCGTGCTCCTCCGGGACTTCGAGGCCCAGCAGGCCCTGCTGACCGGCCTGCAGCCAGAACTCACGCGGCAGCGCCTTGGCCTCGGCCCAGGCCTCGAGGTTCGGGGTGACCTGGCGGGTGACGAACTCCGCCACGGCATCGCGGAAGTCTTCGTGTTCGGTCTCAAAGATGCGGCGGCGCACGTCGGGGTCCTTCCGGGACGGTGGGGGCCAGATCCTCCTGGCCTGTCTCTCGCCGACTCAGACTCAGACTCTGACCGAGTCGGCTGCAACGACCTCTGACGGCCGCTCAACACCGACTCTACTCGTCAGTAGCTTAGGAATCGAGGCCCGGGTCCCCGGGTGCCACCGGCCCGTCGTCCACCCGTGGTCTCACGGCGGTGACCCAGGACCACACCATCGCCCCGCAGGCCACGGCCCAGGCTCCCATCCCCACCCAGATCCACTGCTCGCCGATCCACGCGACGATCGGCAGCCGGTCCGCCCGCCCCAGGTACATCCCGGCCACGGCGTACATCCCCAGCGGGAAGACGATGCTCCACCACGTGGGGTTGTAGACCAGGGGCACCTTCTTCACCCCGTGGCGCCAGATGCCCCCGGCCACCAGCGCGGGGATGAGCCACGTCGCGAAACACCACAGCACCACGGCCACGCCCGCCACCAGTCCGCGGACCGCGTCCACCATCGGGGTGCTGTGCATCTCCACGATGCGTGAACCGGCCACGATCGTGATCGCCAGGGCCCCCATGGACACCCAGTAGGGCGGCGTGAAGTCCTCGGGTTCCAGCGGGAACGCGAGCATCCGGTAGACCACGAGGATCGCCACCGCCACGTACAACGCCAGGCCGACCGACCAGGCGAAGACGGCCAGGACGGCCAGCCCCTCGCGGAAGCCCGCCACCTGGGGCTCGAGGGTCGCGGACACCACGGCCACCGACTGGCTGGCCACCACCCAGATGAACCAGGTCCCGTTGGCCGCCGGGGTCACCGGCCGCTCCGAGCGTCCCAGCACGGCCGCCCAGGGGATCGAATAGCCCAGCACCAGCCAGCTCACGGAACCGATCACCAGCAGGACGGAGGCCGCACCGAAGGCCCCGAAACCGGCCAACGCCGAGGCCACCACATTGACCGCCGCCACGAACGTGAAGGCCAGGAAGGCCTGCGCAGAATCATGCAGGTCCGCCTCCAGCGCGTCCCGGAAGGCCAGGAACCGCCAGACATTCAGCCCCACCAGGACCACGAGCCCGACGCCGGCCACCACCAGGAAGGCGATGGAGAGCCAGTCCCAGCCCCGCTGGGAGGCGCCGATGGACAGGATCCCCGTGCCCATCACGAAGGCGAAGTACCCCGGGGACAGGTTCTGGGGCGAGATCCGTTTGAGGTGCGGGGCCGGTGCAAGGGTGCTCACGCCTTCGATGGTAGAACGAGTGCCGCGTTGGCCACCGCACCTGAGGGGTTCCGACGTCATGCACCCGGCCGCCCGACGAAGCCGCTGGCGGGAATAGAGCGTTCAGTCCCCGTGTTATCCGCGGTCCAAGGGGCAACCAGGTTCTCCGGCATCGTCGGGGATCCACGGAGGAATCCAGGCCCCGACAGCGGGGCGATCCCCCGCGTGAATCATGTATTGGAGCGTGCAACCCATGGCCACTGATTTCGACACTCCGCGTCAGGACGCGGAAGAGACCACCGACGGTTCGATCGAAGAGCTGAAGAACCGCCGCACCGACACGCAGTCGCCCGTGGTGGATGAGGATGAGACCGCAGCGGCGGAGGGATTCGAGCTACCCGGGGCAGACCTCTCCGGCGAGGAGCTGACCGTCAAGGTGCTACCGGCGCAGCAGGACGAGTTCACCTGCGCCTCGTGCTTCCTGGTCCGGCACCGATCCCAGGTGGCCCGGGTCAAGGACGGCCTGCAGTACTGCACCGACTGCGAGGGCTGACGCCCCGGCCGGTGGCCACGCCCCGGCTGGTGGCCACGCTCCGGACGGCGGCCGGATCGCCGCGGAGCGCCCCGTCCAGCCTGTCCAGACGCTTCCAGCCCGCCCGGACCAGGTCACGGAGCCGTCGACGGGCCTGAATCCGACGGGGTGTCGGCGTTCGGGTTGTCCGGGGTGGACTCGGCGGCATCACCGGGACGTTCCGGCTCATTGCCGGGTTCCGTGCCGTCACCGCCCGTGGCGTAGCGGTCCCGGGAGCCGGGATCCTCGAACGGGGAATCCCGCGGTGTCCGGAACTCCTCGGCGGGATGGGACTGCGCGGTCTTGCCCATGTAGTCGAACCACTGCGGTCCGGCCAGGGTGCTGCCCCAGAAGTCCTCGTGCTTGGTTCCCTTGATGGGCACGTCCGCGAGCGTCTTCAGCCCCGTGTAGTTGCCCACCCAGCTCGCGGTGGCCAGGCCCGAGGTGTAACCGATGTACCAGGTGGAGGACTGGGAGTTGTTGGTACCCGTCTTGCCCCCCATGGGCAGCTCCTGCACCGAGTCGGGCTGACCGGCCTCCTCCGCATTGCGGTGGGCGATGTTCGTCAGCGACTCGTTCAGCTGGGCGACCACCTCGGGGTCCACCGCCCGCTCACACCGGGGAGCGCCGACGTCGTACTCCTTGCCGTTGGTGTCCTTGACGGAGAGCAGGGACCGCGGGGCGCAGTACTCGCCGTCGTTCGCGAAGGCGGCGTAGGCGGCGGCCTGGGTCATGGGGGCGAACTCCTCGGAACCGAGGATGAAGGACGGGTTGGCCGGGTTCAACGGCTTGCCGTCATCCGCCCGATGCACGCCGAGCCGGGTGGACACGTCCGTGATGTCACACAGATCCAGCTCCTCGGCCATGTTGACCATGACCGTGTTGATGGACCAGTAGAGCCCGAAGTCAGCGGTCATCTCGCGCTTCATGTCATCGATGACATTGTTGACCTTCCACCCGTTCTCGTCCGGGATGGCGACGGACCCGCCCTCCAGGCAGGAGGCCTTGAATTCCGAGCCCTGGCGCCAATGGTCCTGGGAGGCGTCCACCATGTCATACATGGAACGCCCGCTCTCCAGCCAGGCGGCGGCCACATAGGGCTTGAGCGAGGACCCGCCCTGGAAGCCGTTCCCCCCGCCTTGGGCGGCATCCACGTTGAGGTTCAACATGGTGTTCCCGGCGTCCGTATCCTCCTCGGGGTCGTACCTGGTGTTCTGCGCCATCGCCTTGATGTTGCCCGTTCCCGGCTCCACCGTGACCAGGGTGGCGCCAGCACCGGAGGCGTCGCCGGCGGGGACCGTCTTCTCCACGGACTGCTGGGCGTGACCCTGCAAGCCGGTGTCCAGCGTGGTGGTGATCTCCAGACCGCCGCGGTTCAGCAACTGCTCGCGGGACTCCACGTCCGGACCGAAGGCCTCGTTCGCGAGGACCTCGTGCGTGACGAAGTCACAGAAGTACGGGGCCTGGGAGGCGGAGATGCAGCCGGTGGATTCCCGGTGGATGTCCAGATCCAGCCCCGCCTCGGTGGCCTGGTCATGTTCCTGCTGGGTGATCTTGTCCTGCGCCAGCATGGAGTCCAGCACGATGTTGCGCCGTTCCACCGAGGCCTCGGGGTTCGTCTCCGGGTTGTAGCCGTTCGGGGACTTCACGATCCCGGCCAGGGTGGCCGCCTGGGCGATGTCCAGCTCTGCGGCCGGGACGCCCCAGTAGTACTGGGCGGCGGCCTCCACGCCGTAGTTGCGACCGCCGAACAGCACGATGTTCAGATAGCCCTCGAGGATGTCCTCCTTGGACAGGTCCTGCTCCACGGAGACCGCGAGCTTCATCTCCTTGAGCTTGTCCGCATAGGTCTTGGTGCCGGAGATGGTCAGCCGCTCCTCACCGCGCAGCATGTCAGCATTGATGAGCATGTTGTTGACGTACTGCTGGGTGATCGTGGAGGCGCCCTGCTGGGACCCCGACGAGGCGTTGCTGACCAGGGCACGTCCCACCCCCTGGGGGTCCACCCCGCCGTGTTCGTAGAAGCGCTCATCCTCGATCGCGACGATCGCGTCCTGCATGGTCGGGCTGATCCGGTCCAGTTCCACGGGCTGGCGGTTCTCCGCATAGAACGTGGCCAACTCCGTGCCGTCCTCGGCCAGGATGCGGGAGGGCACGCTCACGGGCTCCTCGCGCAACTCCGCCGGGAACTCCTCGATCATCTTCTGGCCGGTCGCCGCCGTGGCGCCGCCCGTGACCGCCAGCGGCAGGAACAACCCCGCCACCAGAAGGCCCGCCAGGGCACTGACCCCGAGGAAGGCGAGGATCTTTCCGGCCGTGGTGGACGTCGCTCTGCGGACAAAACTCATTCGAGTCACGTTGTCAGGAGTTCCTGAACGAAACCTCAACGTCTGATCGGCGGCGCCGCCGGGGGCCAGGGCGCGCCCTTCACCACATAGGCGCGCACCTGGGCGATCCGTCCTGTCGCCGCGGCGGCCGAGGTGAACCGGACCATCACGGACAGGCTGGTGGACCCGGCCTCGTAGGAGCCGGCATGGCTGCCCGCCCCCTGGCCGGAGAAGGTCAGGGTGGCATCACAGGCGGCGAACCGGCCGTGGGAGATGGTGGTGTGGATGGCGAGCGTGTCCGGGCGTACCTCAGGCAGGGTCTGCAGCACGGACCGGCGCCCCTGATAGGTGGCACCGCCCACCACGTTCCATTCGACGTCCTCTGCCAGCCAGGCCGAGACGGCGTCCCGGTCCCCCCTCGCCCACGCCACGAGGACGTCATTCACGATGCCGATGCGCGGGGCGTTGCCACAGTCTGCGGGTAACCGGATCTCCATGGGCCCACTATGGCATCGGGATGCGGGCGGCGACAGGTCCTGCGCCACCGAGCTCGAGCACTCCACCGCACTCCGTTGCCCCCGGTCAGCTCTGGACACGGCCGTCCTTCCGTCACAGTCTTGAGGGACGACGAGAGGGCCCACAGCCATGTCCACCACCACCGCCCCGGACGTCACCACGGAGTCCGTCTGGGAGACCCATCCGGTCACGCCGGACCGCTTCGAGGACTTCGCCGACGTCATCAATGCCAACCGCCGGGACAAGCACTGCTGGTGCCTGTCCCACCGCCTGCGAGCCCCCGAGATCGAGGAACTCGGCGGAGGCGATCGCCAGGCGGCCATGCGGCGGCTCAGCGAGCGGGAGAACCCTCCCGGGGTCGTCACCTACCGGGACGGTCTCCCCGTGGGCTGGTGCAGCATCGGACCCCGCGCCGAGATCCCCCTGCTGGCCGCCTCGAAGCTCATCCGTCCGATCGACGAGGTCCCGGTCTGGAGCATCATCTGCGTGGTGGTGCGCTCCGGATACCGCCGGCAGGGCGTCACCACACGGATGCTCGAGGGCGCCGTGGCCTACGCCGCGTCCCGTGGTGCCCCGGCCGTCGAGGCCCACCCGGTGGACCCCGAGGGTCGCATGGACCTGACCATGGCGTTCGTGGGGACCCGGGCGATGTTCGAGAACGTCGGCTTCCGGGTGGTGGGCACCACGGACGCGAAGGCCAGCAGGTTGCCCCGGCTGGTCATGCGCCGGGACCTTCGCCGATCACGGGCCCCGGAGACCTCCGGCCGCCCCGCAGGGCCCCCTACAGCACCATCGCGGCGATGATCCCGCCGAAGAACAGCGGGATGTTGAAGTGTACGAAGGTGGGCACGCAGGTGTCCCAGATGTGGTGGTGCTGGCCGTCCACGTTCAGCCCCGAGGTGGGGCCGAGCGTCGAGTCCGAGGCGGGTGAGCCGGCATCACCGATGGCGCCCGCCGCACCCACCAGGGCCGCGGTGGCCAGCGGGGAGAACCCGACGGCGGCGCACAGCGGCACGAAGATCGCGGCCAGAATCGGGATGGTGCCGAAGGAGGAGCCGATGCCGATCGTCACGAGCAGGCCCACCGTCATCATCACCACGGCGGCCAGCAGCTGGCTGTCCCCGATCCATCCCGTCGCCGTGACCACGAGCGATTCGACGGCGCCGGTCTCCGTGAGCACGGAGGCATAGCCCGAGGCCACCAGCATGATGAAGGCGATGGTGCCCATCATCGTCACGCCACCGTGGGCCAGCTCATCCGAGGCCCGCCACCTCTCGCCGCGGAAGATGAAGATGATCAGCACCCCGCCCAGCGCGGCGATGACCAGGGAGCCGAACACCAGCTGGAGCACCAGGGTGACGGCGAGCGCGATCAGCACCACGATGTGCTGACGCGTCCAGCGGGTGTCGGTTCCGGTAGCGCTGCCCGTCCCCCCGGTCCGGGAGCCGCCGGAGGCACCAGAGGTGCCGGCCGCGCCGACGGCCGCCATCCCGAGGTTCGGTGCGGTGTCCCGGTACTCGCGCGGACGGCGGTAGGTCACGAGGATCGCGATGACGAGACCCACCACCATGGTGGCCACCGGGATGGCCATGGCCAGCGGGATCTGGGCGAGCTCGATCTGCATGCCGTAGGTGGTCATCTCCCCCACGATGATGTTCTGGAAGATCAGGCCGAAACCGAGCGGGATCAGCATGTAGGGCGCCTTGAGGCCGAAGGTCAGCGCGGTGGCCACGGCCCGGCGGTCCATCTTCATCCGGTTGAAGACCGTCAGCAGCGGCGGGATGAGGATCGGGATGAAGGCGATGTGGACCGGGACCAGGTTCTGGGAGAAGCAGGCCAGCCCGGCGATGCCGAACAGCGTCATGGCCCGCTTGCCCTGGATCCGCGGCAGGATCCAGCGGATGAGCTTCTCGGTGATGCCGGAGCGGGCCACCATGACCGAGAGGATGCCGAGCAGGATGTAGCTCAGCGCGGTCTCCCCCTGCCCGCCCAGCCCGCCGACGAGCGTGGACATGGTGTCCTCGATGCTCAGCCCGGACATCAGACCGGCCACCAGGGCCGCGATGAGCAGGGCGACGATGACGTTGACCCTGGCCAGGCTGAGGGCGGCGAGCACCACGACGGAGACGACGACGGGATTCAGGAGCACGGCGGTGATGACCTCGGTTTCCGGTGGGGTGAAGGCACGATATGGGCCCCCAAGAGTGTACCGGCGGGGCCCATCCACCACTCCACAGGTCACCGGTCGGCTCGACCTGTCCCCACCGGGCTGCTTCCCGGCCCCCGCCCGACGGGATGGCCTCAGAGTGAGGACATGACAGACGTGGACGACAGACCCCCACCCCCCTTTCGCCACAAGCAGCCGTGGACGGAACTGGACCTCGCCGCGGCCATGGAAGCTGTCCGTGAGGACTGCCCTCTGGAAGACATCGCGGAGCGGATCGGCCGCACCCCCATGGTCCTCCGGAACCAACTACGCCGGATGCTGCCCGCCGACGAACGTCGTCTCCGGGCGGATCTGATCCAGGCCCGCCTGCGGCAGCTCAATCGGGACGGCGACTACGACTGGTTGGCCGCCATGGCCCAGCAACCCACACCGGAGTGGACGCTGAGAGAACAGGCCCACCAGCGCAGCCTCGCGGCGCTCGTGGACGGCGCGCGTTCCGTCGGAGTGGGCGCGTTGTCCGACAACGACCTGATCATGCTGGCCACGGCCATCCTCGACAGCCAAGGCGGGTTCCCGACCGAGCTACGGCAGATTGTGTCGACGCTGATCCACGAGCGGGAGTTGGTCCACCAGCTCGACCGGTGGATGAGGGCGCGCAGCACACGAGCTCTGGAACTGTTGATGGCGGAGGCTGTTCGAGGACCTGACGATGAATGGCGCCGTTTCCCTCCGGATCCATACGACGAAGAGTTGGCCCCCTGGGAACGGTGAGGCTACCGGGCGACCTCACGGTGGCTGCTGTCCACCCGGCGTGTCCAGCCGCGGGCGTCGAGGTGTTCGAGCAGCGGGATCGCCACCCGCCGGGACGTGCCCAGCGCCTGCCGGGCCTGGCTGGTGGTGAACGGCTGCTCAAGCCGGGCCAGTTCCCGCATGGCCCGGGCCGGGGCCGTGGGCAACAGGACCACTCCCCCGTCCAGCCTCAGGATCCGGCCCGTCCGCTCGGCGGCGGCCAGCGCTTGGGGGCCCAGATCAAGAGTGGTGAGGTCATCCCCCTCCGGGGCGTCGAAGGGGTCCCGGGCCAGCCGCGACTCCACCGCCGCGATGGAGGCCTCCGCCGGACCGAGACCGCCTCCCCCGCCCGGCAGGACCACATAACCGCCGTCCAGTCCGAGTCCCGCCTCGGTGATGACGACGTCCAGCAACTCCGGATCAGCGCCGATGGCCTCGGCTGCGGCCCCCCGGCTCAGCCCCGCGGCCAGGGGGTCCCGCTCTGCTACGTCCTCCACGGCGGCCCGCAACCGGCTCGCCCAGCCGGCCAGGACCGGTTCGTGGACCCACCACGGTCCCACCGCACGGACGTCCGTCAGCTCGCCCTCATCCGCCGCAGCCCGGCCCTCAGTGCCCCCCGTGACCCCAGTGACCTCACCGACCTCCGTCACCAGGCCCAGCCGCCGCAAGACCTCGACCCGCACGGCGCCCCGACGCGCCACCTCAAGACGGGCGCTGCCCGTGCTCGGAACCGTCTCCAGGTAGGCCGCGTGTCGGGTGCCGTCACCACGGCGGTTCAGCGCCGGCGGATCCACGTCCAGCACGTGCGCCCCGCCGAAGACCGAGCGGCTGCCGGGATCCCGCAGCACGAGCCGGTCTCCGGGGATCAATGGGAGGGGACGGTCCAGGACCAGCCGCGCATGACGGGCGGAGAACGGCCGGACATGGGCGGAGACCGTGGCGGTGCCCACGTGCACCGTCAGCTCCCCCGGCGCCTGGGTCAGCTCGGTCCCGGTGGTGCGGCGGACGTCCACCACCTCGGCCAGCGGCCACGCGCCGGGCGTCACGAGGGCATCGCCGCGGTGGATCACCTCGGCGGGGATCCCGCGCAGGTTGACGGCCACCCGACGGGTCGGGCCCAGCGAGCCGTGGGCCTCGTTGCGACTGTGCAGGGCGCGCACCGTGACGGGCCGCGGGGCACCCTCGCCGAGCACCTCCAGGCGGTCTCCCTCAGCCAGGGTTCCCGCTGTCAGGGTGCCGGTGGCCACGGCACCGGCTCCCTTGACCGTGAACGAGCGGTCCACCCAGAACCGGACCCGCCCGCCCGCCGTGGGCTCGGGCAGCCCGGCCAGGACCCGGTCCAGTGCGGCGCGCAGCTCCGCCAGGCCTGCGCCGGTGGTGGCGGAGACGACGATGGCCGGGGCCTGGGCGAGCCCGGTCCCGGCCAGCTCGGTGCGGGTCTGGGCCAGCACGGCGTCCACCCGGTCCGGGGCCCGGTCCGCCTTGGTGACCACGATGATCCCGTGTCCCAGGCCCAGGGCGGCGAGGGCGTCACGGTGGTCGCCGGACTGGGCCTGCCACCCCTCGTCGGCGGCCACCACGAAGCACACGGCCGGGGCCGGTCCGAGCCCGGCGAGCATGTTGCCCAGGAAGCGCTCGTGCCCGGGCACATCCACGAACGCGACATCCCGGCCGGAGGGCAGCACGGTCCAGGCGAAGCCGAGGTCGATCGTCAGCCCGCGGCGCTTCTCCTCCGCCCAGCGGTCCGGTTCCATCCCGGTGAGGGCGCGGACCAGGGTGGACTTGCCGTGGTCCACGTGTCCCGCGGTGGCGACGACGTACACCTCAGTGGCCGCCGTCCGGGACAGGGGTGTCCGGGTGGGTGCCGCGCCGCGCCTGGGCCGCGCGGATCGCGTCGGCCAGCCGGCCGTCGTCGGGCTCGGGGATGCAGCGCAGATCCACCAGGCAGGCGCCGTCATGCACGCGGGGCAGTACGGCGGTCCGCCCGGTCCGCAGCAGGGGGGCCAGCTCCGCCGGCAACCGGACGGCCCAGCCGGCCAGGGGCACCCCGGGGGCTCCCCCGCCGCCGACGCGGCCCTCGTGGGCCACCACGGGCGCGCCCACCGCCGCGCCGAGGCGTTCGGCCCGCTCACGCAGCCGCTCCGGATCGGCGTGCAGGGCCCGGGACACCGGGGTGGGGCCACCGTCCAGGGTGGCCTCGAGGGCAGCCAGGGTGAGCTTGTCCGCACGCACCGCGCGGGCCAGAGGGTGCCGCGCGAGCCTCTGGATGACCGCAGCCCGGCCCAGCAGGATCCCGGCCTGCGGGCCGCCGAGCAGCTTGTCCCCGCTGGCGATCACGACGTCGGCCCCGGCCTCGAGCGCGCTCGTCAGGTCCGGCTCCTCCGGCAGGGCGGGGTCCGCGGTGAACAGCCCGCTGCCGACATCCACGATCAGCGGCAGGCCGTGTTCATCGGCGAGAGAGCGCAGCTGGTCAATCGGCACGGCCGAGGTGAAGCCGTCCACGCGGAAGTTGCTGGGGTGGACCTTCAACAGCCCGGCGGTCTCGAGGCCGAGGGCGCCGGCGTAGTCAGCGCGGTGGGTGCGGTTCGTGGTGCCGACCTCGCGCAGCCGCGCCCCCGTGGAGGTGATGAGGTCCGGCAGACGGAAGCCCGCGCCGATCTCCACGAGTTCCCCCCGGCTGACGATGAGTTCCCCGGTCCCGACGAGCGCCGTGGTGGCCAGGACGAGGGCGGCGGCCCCGTTGTTGACCACGAGGGCGTCCAGCCCACCGGGGACCTCGGCCGGGCAGGCGGCCAGCAGCGCCGCGCGGGCACCGGCCCCGCGCTTCGACCGCTGACCGGTGGACAGGTCCATCTCCACGTCCACATAACCGCTCGAGGCCACGAGCGCCTCCACGGCCGCCGCTGAGAGCGGCGCCCGGCCGAGATTGGTGTGGACCACCACGCCGGTGGCGTTGAGCACCGGATGCAGGGTGGTGGCCGTGCGGGCGGCGACGGCGGCGAGCACCTCGGCCTGGACCTCGTCCGGGGACAGCACTCCCCGGCGGGCACGGTCCTGGGACTCGCTGACCAGGCCGTGTAGGACAGTCCCGCTCAAGCGGTCCCGCGCCGCCACGAGCTCCGGCAGCGCCAGCAGGTCGTCCGTCCGGGGGATCCGGCGCCGGGGATCCCCGGCAGGCTCGGATTCCGACCCGGACTCCGTCAGCGCACTGGGCACGGGCCCTCCTTGTGGGCAGAGTTCTTGACTGCATCGGGACGTTTGGCGGAGGCGGACGGGAATCGAACCCGCCAGACCGAGATGCTCGGTCTCACCGGTTTTGAAGACCGGGGGGACCACCAGGACGCCAGACGCCTCCGTGCACGAAACTACCAGCAGCCCGGGCCCGTGGGCGGCGCGGGCTGTGGCACGCGGCTAGGGTGGCGTCATGGAGCCCACAGCAGCGACGACCACGGATGCCCGTGCGGACCTCACCCAGTTCAAGCTGACCCAGTACGGCCACGGCGGTGGCTGTGCCTGCAAGATCCCCCCCGGCGAACTCGAACAGGCTGTCCGAGGCCTGGGAGGACAGACGAATCCAGAGGTCATCGTCGGCCTGGACGACGGCGACGATGCCGCGGCCGTGCTCGTCCAGGACGGGCTGGCCGTGCTCTCCACCGCCGACTTCTTCACACCCATGGTGGATGACGCCTTCGACTGGGGACGCATCGCCGCCGCCAATGCCCTCTCGGACATCTACGCGATGGGTGGCACGCCCGTGGTGGCCATCAACCTGGTGGGCTGGCCCCGCGGGGTGCTGCCGATGGAACTGCTCGCCGAGGTGCTCCGCGGCGGGCTCGCCGTGGCACAGCTGGCCGGCATCCCCGTGATCGGCGGCCACACGATCGACAACCCGGAGCCGACCTATGGCATGGCCGTCACGGGCACCGCGCACCCGGAGAAGCTCCTGCGCAATGACGCCGCCCAGGCCGGCCTGCCCCTGACGCTCACCAAGCCCATCGGCGTCGGGCTGATGAACAACCGCCACAAGCAGACCGGCGAGGTATCCCAGGCCGCGGTGGATTCCATGGTCTCCCTGAACCGTGAGGCCGCGGCCGCCGCCCTGGCCGCCGGGGCCACCGCGGCCACCGACGTCACCGGGTTCGGACTGCTGGGGCACCTGCACAAGATGGCCCGGGCCTCCGGTGTCGGCGCCGTGATCGACCGTTCGGCCGTCCCCCTGATCGAGGGTGCCGCCGAGGCCTTGCGGGACGGCTACGTCTCCGGCGGGACCCGCCGCAACCTGGACTGGGTCCGCCCGCACGTCACTCCCGGTAGCGGGATCACCGAGGAGGACCTGTTGCTGCTGGCCGACGCGCAGACCTCCGGCGGGCTGCTGGTGGTCGGTGAGGTCCCCGGCTACCCGGTCATCGGTCAGACGGTGTCCGGCGCCGGGATCTCCGTACGCTGACCGTGTCCGTCATGTCCTCGAGCTCCCGGCCCTTCGTCTCCGGCACGAACCACCACACGAAGAGGAAGGACAGGCCGGCCATCACCGCGTAGAGCCCGTAGGCGAGGGTCAGCCCCACGTCCGCCAGCAGCGGGAACGTGGTGGACACGGCGAAGTTGGCCGCCCATTGCGCCGCCGCGGCCACGGCCAACGCCCCGGCACGGATGCGGTTGGGGAACATCTCCCCCAGCAGGACCCAGACGAGTGGGCCCCAGGTGGCGCCGAAGAAGACCACGAAGGCGTTGGCCGCCACGAGGGCCACCGTGGCCCAGGCCCCACCCAGCTCGGCGCTCGTGCTGCCGTCAGCGGCAGTGGTCATGGTCGCGAAGGAGAACGCCACGGCCATCAGGGCCAAGGAGAGTGCCATGCCCAGGGAACCGACCAGGAGCATGGGGCGCCGGCCGACCTTGTCCACCAGCAGGATCGCGATGATCGTCACCACGATGTTCGTGACCGAGGTGATCACCGTGATGGTCAGCGCATCGGATTCGCCGAAGCCGACGGAGCGCCAGAGCGTGGTGGAGTAGTAGAAGATCACGTTGATGCCCACGAACTGCTGGAACACCGAGAGGGCGATGCCGATCCACACGATCGGTTTCAGGCCCATGAGGGTCCCCCGCAGATCCCGCAGGGACTCGCGTTGCTCCGAGTCCAGGGTGTCCTTGATCTCCTGGATCTTCAGGTTGACCTGATCCACCCCGGTGAAGTCGTAGAGCACCTGGGCGGCCCGGTCCAGGTCCCCGCGAGCCACCAGGAACCGCGGTGACTCGGGCAGCCGGAACGCGAAGAGCCCGTAGGCCAGGGCGGGGACGGCCTCCGCCATGAACATCCACCGCCAGGCCTCCAGTCCCCACCAGTACGGTTCGGAGGCACTGCCGGCGAGGTTGACGAACAGCGCATCGGAGAGCAGGGCCACGAAGATGCCGGTGACGATGGCCAGCTGTTGCAGCGAGCCGAGCCGGCCGCGGACAGCGGCTGGGCTGACCTCGGCGATGTAGGCCGGGGCGATCACCGAGGCGGCCCCGACGCCGAGACCGCCGACCACCCGCCACGCGATCAGGTCCCAGACCCCGAAGGCCAGCCCGGATCCCAGCGCCGAGACGAGGAAGAGCACCGCGGCGATCAGCATGACCGGGACGCGGCCCAGGCGATTGGCCACGGGACCGGCGAACCAGGCCCCCAGGGCACAACCGATGAGTGCCGAGGACACGGCGAAACCGGTCAGCGCGGGGCCCAGGGCGAACTGCTCGGAGAGGGCGTCCACGGCCCCGTTGATGACCGAGGTATCGAAGCCGAACAGGAAGCCGCCCAGCGCGGCCGCGATGCAGATGCCGATGACGCGGTGGTTCAACCGGCTGGTGGGGTCTTTCGGGGTCATGGGATTCCTTCGACCGTTCCTTCGACCGTTCCCTCGAGAAACGGCGACGTTGCCCACACCTTACGCCCGGCATCCACCTCACCGGGGGACCTCACGGGCGTCAGCGGACGGTCGTGATCGAGTCGTCCGTGATGCCGGCCGCACGGCGGGCTGCCAGGCGCCGCCGCTGCGGCTCGACCGTGTACCTGGGGTCCAGCGCGGAGTCCTTGCCGGCGTAGAACACCCCGAAGCGGGTGAACGCGGAGGCCGTGAGGAGGGCGGCACCGGACAGGGCGGCCACTACCCGGTTCCGTCCCCCGAGCAGGGTGCCGACGCCGCCGGCGATCGCCAGCCGTTCGCTCCAGCGCATCAGCATCCCGGGGCGGCCGGTCTTCAACGGTTCCACGGCGACCGGGTCCATCCGGGCCTCCATGGTCCGGGTGGCCACCACATCCGCCACCGCCCCGAGCACCGCCAGGGTGCGTGCGGGAGCGGTCTCGCGCACCGGCGTGGTGATCATCGCCAGACCGGAGGCTGCGATGGAGGCGGAGCTGACGAAGACGAACGGCAGGTCCTCCTTCGCATCGTTCCACGTCGGCATGGCCGTGTCGGAGAGCAGCACCGCCGTGTACCCGGCCAGTGGCGCGCCCAGCAGGGCCGCCGCCCCACCGGCGGGGGCCTCCACCGCGCGCAACACCGCACGGAGCGGCCCCAGGGGCAGGACCTCGCCCGTCATCCGGTCCACCTCGGCGGCCGCGGCCACCCCGGCCCCGGTGCTGAAGCCGACCAGCACCCAGGAGCCCAGGCTCATCGGCGAGGTGAGCTTCACGGTGCGCATCATGTTCAGGAAACGCTCGGGCCGGCCGAGGTCAGCGATCAGGGCCACGGCCCCGATGCCGGCCGCTGCCAGGGCGCTGATCCTCGCGTTCCGGCGCAGCAACCCCCGGCCGGTCAGCTGGGCGCCGAAGGCCAGCAGGGAGGACCCGCCCGCGATGCCGCCGCAGACCAGGTAGGCCGCGACGCGCTCGTCCCACGGTGGGGCCTTGACGATGGGCCGGCCGTAGTAGGAGTCCGCCCCGGTGTCAGCTGCGGTGCGGGAGAACTCCGGTTCCGGCACCATGGCCATCTCGCGGCCACCGTCCGAGGTGGACGGGGCCAGTCCGCCCCGGCGCCTGCGACCCGTGGGGCGGGCGCCGGCCGAGGCACCGGATTCCCCAGCACCGGCGCCGGCAGCACGGTCGCGGCGGCGCCGACGCGGGTCCTCGGGCGGGCGGTAGCTGTCGAACTCGGAGGTCGTCACCGGCGGCCTCCCGCCAGGAACGCGACCCCTGCGGCAGCCACCATCCCGGCCATGGCGATCCCGGCGCGGGCGTACATCCGCGGCAGGTCCCGGGTGGGGACCCGGGGGTCCGGGGGCAGGCCGTAGACCTCGGGCTCATCGAGCAGCAGGAACACGGACCCGGTGCCACCGACACCGTCCTTCGGGTTGGCGCCGTAGAGGCGGGCCTCGGTGCGCCCCTGGGCGTGGAGTTGGGCGACCCGTTCCTGGGACCTGGCCAGCATGTCCGCGCGTTCACCGTACTGGATGGAGGTGGTGGGGCAGGCCTGGGCGCAGGCCGGGGTCTGGCCGTCCGTCATGCGGTCATAGCAGAGGGTGCATTTCTGGGCCACGCCGGTGTTCTTGTTCTTGCGCTTGGTCTTGCTCTCGTTCTTCGTCGGCTTCGTCGGCTTCGCCGGCTTCTCCGCGTGCACGCCCGGGGCCGGCGACCGGTCCGTCTTGGGCTGGGCGATACCGTCCGAGCGGCGCTCGATCACACCGAACGGGCATCCGGCCACACAGGTGCCGCAGCCGTTGCAGACGTCATCCTGGACCACCACGGTGCCGTGCTCCGTGCGGAACAGCGCCCCCGTGGGGCACACGTCCAGGCAACCGGCGTTGGTGCAGTGCTTGCAGACGTCCGAGGACATCAGCCAGCGGAACTCGGGGGTGTCCGGCGGGGTGGTGTCCACGGCGGAGGAGTCCACCGGGCCCCCCAGGGAGGACAGCACGTCCAGTCCGCCCAACTCGGGCGCCGGGGCCAGGCCCGCCGCACCGGAGCCGGCGGCACCGAGGGCACCGGAGAAGCCGCCGGCCGCATCGGAAGCCGGGCGGCCGGCGTCGTGCCCCGGACCGGTTTCTCCGGCGGCCCGGCGGATCCCGGGCATCCCGAGGCTGACCAGGGCGCGTCCCGAGGCACGGGCGGCCTCCACCTGCTGGCGGCCCTGTTCCACGAAGGCGACGTGGCGCCATGTGTCTGCGCCCAGGCCCTCCGAGTTGTCGAAGGAGGAGTTGGACAGGGCGAAGGTGGAGTCGACCGGGTTCCGGTTCCACTCCTTGCAGGCGACCTCGCAGGCCTTGCAGCCGATACAGATGGAGGTGTCCGTGAAGAAGCCCTTGCGGGACTCCGGGTGTGCGTAGTCGGCGTCCGCGGTCGGGTTGCCGTCCACGGCCGCGTCCGGCCCCTGGGTCAGGTGCACCATCTAGTCGTCCCTCCTCTGCTCGGTGGCCGGCCTGCTCGTCCCGGTTGTCGGCCTGATGTCCGGCCCCGCGCCCGGCACGGGGTCCGGCCCGGTCCGCGGCTCGGGTTGATCCGGGTGCCGCCTCGAGGACGTGACCGATTCCGGTGCCATCGGGTCGGCCTCCGGCCCGGCGTCCTCTCCGCTGCCCGTGACGCCCTCGTTGCCGCTGTCCACCGTCAGGCCGGCGCGCTGCTGGAACCCGGCCACGAAATCCAACAGCTCGGTGCCCCGCGGCCGGCGGCCCGGGACGATGTCACAGGCGCCGACCTTGGAGCCCTGGATGAGCACGTTGGGATCCAGTGTCACACCGATGAGGTCGTTCGCCGAGTCCCCGCTGACCACGGCGTTTCCGCCGACGCCCCAGTGATACGGCAGGCCGATCTGGTGCACGGTCTGCCCGCCGGCCCCGGCCGCCCCGCCGATCTGCAGGGGGCGCATGCGCTCGGTGACGAGCACCTTGGCTTCGATCGCGGCCCGCGGGGAGACGATGGTGGCCCAGCCGTAGGGTTCCAGCCCGCGCTCGGCGGCCAGCTCCGGGGAGACCTCGCAGAACATCTCCGGCTGGAGCTCGGCCAGGTAGGGCAGCCACCGGCTCATCCCGCCGGCGGTGTGGTGTTCGGTCAGCCGGTAGGTGGTGAACAGGAACGGATACACCTCGGAGCCGGGCTGGCCCGCGCTGGGCGCACTGTAGTTGTCCGAGCGCGGCATGGTGACCCGGGTCGGATTGTGCTGCTGCGTGTACATGGCGTTGGGCACCGGGGATTCCTGGGCCTCATAGTGCGTGGGCAGTGGCCCGTCCACCATGCCCTTCGGGGCGAACAGCCAGCCCTTGCCGTCCGCCTGCATGATGAAGGCGTCGTCCCCCGCCAGGGCTGCGGGGCCACCCGCGCCCGGCTCCGGACGCGTTCCGGGGGCCAGGTTGACGGGGAAGTCCGGGACGTCGTTGCCGACCCACGCGCCCTGCTCGGCATCCCACCAGACGAGCTTCTTGCGCTCGCTCCAGGGCTTGCCCTCCGGGTCCGCGGAAGCGCGGTTGTAGAGGATCCGGCGGTTGGCCGGCCACGCCCAGCCCCATTCGGAGCTCTGCGGCCCCGATCCCCCACCGGGCTGGCGGTCCGCGGCGTGGTTGACGCCGTCCGCGTAGACGCCCGTGTAGATCCAGCAGCCGCCCGCGGTGGAGCCGTCCGCCGTCATCTCGTTGAAGGTGGACAGGTGCTGGCCCTTCTTCGGACCGGAGACGTAGCGCCCGTTGATCTCCGCCAGCACCGCCTCGCCGTCCGGCTCCCCGTGCTCGTCCACCGGGTAGTCCCAGGTGAGGTCCAACAGCGGCCGGTCACGGGGGTCGGTGGAGTCCGCCAGGCGGGCCCGGATGCGGCGACCGACCTCATAGAAGAACTGCAGCTCACTCTGCGCGTCACCCGGTGGGGTGACGGCCTGATGCCGCCACTGCACGAGCCGCTGGGTCTGGGTGAAGGTGCCGGCCTTCTCCACGTGGTTGGCGGCCGGGAAGAAGAAGACCTCTGTCTCGATGTCCTCGGTCTTCAGCTCCCCGGTCTCGATCTCCGGTCCGTCCTTCCACCAGGTGGCGGACTCGATCAGCTGGAAGTCACGGACCACGAGCCACTTGAGGTTCGCCATGCCCATCCGCTGCATGCGCCCGTTGGCCGAGCCCACGGCGGGGTTCTGTCCGAGCAGGAAGTACCCCTCGACCTCCCCGGCGATCATGCCCTCCACCGACTGGTAGGTCCCGTGCGGTCCGGTCAGCCGCGGCAGGTAGCCGTAGCCCCAGTCGTTCTCCGCGGTGGCGGACTCCCCCCACCAGGCCTTGAGCAGGCTGATGGTGTAGGCGTCGGCGTTGGCCCAGTAGCCCTTCTGCTCCTTGGACGCGATCCCGTCCAGGTAGGTGCCCAGGTTCTCCTTCTCCACCGTGGGCATCGGCAGGTAGCCGGGCAGCAGGTTGAACAGGGTGGGGATGTCCGTGGAGCCCTGGATGGAGGCGTGGCCGCGCAAGGCCATGATGCCGCCGCCCGGGCGGCCCATGTTGCCCAGCAGCAGCTGCAGGATGGTGGCGGTGCGGATGTACTGGGCCCCCACCGTGTGCTGGGTCCAGCCGACGGCGTAGGCGAAGCAGGTGGTCTTCTCCCGACCGGAGTTCTCGGTGATGGCGCGGGCCATCACCTCGAAGTCCTCCACGCTGATGCCGCAGACGTCCCGCACCATCTCGGGGGTGTACCGGGCGTAGTGCCGCTTGAGGATCTGGAACACCGAGCGCGGGTGCTGCAGGGTCTCGTCCCGCCGCGGACGGCTCACGTCCAGCTCGGGCCCGCCCATGCCGTACTGGTCGCCCGCCGCCTCGGTGGTCTGTTCCGCGCCGTCCTGCTCGGCCGGCCCGTCCTGCGCGACGCCGGCCCCCTCGCCCGGGTGCCCGGCTGCGGAACCAGCGCCGTCACGCCCGGCCGCCGCGCCGCCATCGTCCCCTTCCGGTTCATAGGACCAGCTGGACATGTCATAGCCGCCGGTCTCCGGGTCGAAGCCGGAGAACAGCCCGTCCAGGTCCTCGGTGTCCCGGAAGTCCTTGTTGATGATCGAGGCGGCATTGGTGTAGGCGACCACGTACTCGTGGAACCAGTGCTCGTTCTCGATCACGTAGTTGATCAGGGCGCCGAGCAACACGATGTCCGAGCCGGCGCGGATCGGCACGTGCTGATCCGCCACCGCCGAGGTCCGGGAGAACCGGGGGTCGACGTGGAAGACCTTGGCGCCGCGGGCCTTGGCCTCCGTGACCCACTGGAAGCCCACGGGATGGGCCTCGGCCATGTTGGAGCCCTGGATGATGATGCAGTCGGCGTTGGCCATGTCCTGCAGCGATTGGGTGGCGCCGCCGCGCCCGAAGGAGGTCCCCAGACCGGGAACCGTGGCGGAGTGTCAAATACGGGCCTGGTTCTCGATCTGGATGGCCCCGGCCGCCGTGAAGAGTTTCTTGATCAGGTAGTTCTCTTCGTTGTCCAGGGTGGCCCCGCCGAGTGAGGCGATGCCCATGGTGCGGCCGAGGTGGCGGCCCTGGTCATCAACGTCCTGCCACTTGTTCTTCCGGGACTCGAGGAAGCGGTCCACCACCATCTCGGTGGCCGTCTCCACGTCCATCTCCTGCCAGTCCTTCGCGCGTGGGGCGCGGTACAGGACCGTGGTCTGCCGGGTGTCCGAGGTGACGAGTTGTTTGGATGCCGAGCCCTTGGGACACAGACGGCCGCGGGAGATCGGGGAATCCGGGTCCCCCTCGATCTGCACGACCTTCTCGTCTGAGACGAAGACCTTCTGCCCGCAGCCGACGGCGCAGTAGGGGCACACGCTCTGCACGGTCCGGTCCGCCGTGGTGGTGCGCGGGGTGATCTCGGTGGTCTTCTTCGAGACCACGGCCGAGCTGCGACCGAGGCGGTCGCCGTCCAGGAACTGCCGGATCACCGGCCATCCCAGGAAACTCGAGCGCGACATGGGACCCAGCCTAGACCACCTCAGGCCGCCTTGTCAGTCAGCCGATCACCCCGTGATAACGGTGGAGGAAGGCGGCGAACTCGGCCCGGGTGACGTTGGCCCCTGGATCGAAGGTGCCGTTGGCCCGGCCGGTGGTGATCTCCTCGTGGACCATCCAGGAGATGGCCTCGTAGAAGTTGGTCTGGCCCTTGATCACGTCCTTGAGCTTTGAGGTGGCCGGGGCGGTGTAGTCCGGGTCTGCCTGGCGGTAGAGCACGGCGGCGACCTGGCCGCGGGTCATGTTGGTCCCGGACCGGAAGGTGTGGTCCGAGTAGCCGGTGACTACGCCGTTCTGCGTGGCCCAGCTGATGGGTTCGAAGAAGTTGTGGCCGGGCGGGACATCCGTCAGACCCGACCTGGCCGGAACGGTGAAGTCCTCGTCCACATAGCGGTAGAGGAAGGCCACGGCCTGCCCGCGGGTGACCGGGTGGTTCGGGCGGAAGGTGCCGTCGGTGAAACCGGTGGTGATCCCGCGCCCGACCATCCAGTTCACGGGGGCGTAGAACCAGGCGTTCTCCGGCACGTCCGTCAGCCCACCAGACGCTGCCCCGCGTTGGACCGACCAGTCGAGGACCGAAGCCCCGCAGGCACCATGGTTGAAGCGGATGTCGCCGGAGGCCGTTCCGTTGGCGTGGACGGTGCCATAGACGGTGAAGTCCCCGTCATGCCAGGTGATCTCGAAGGGTCGGCCCGCGGTGATCCGGGTGGCCGGGATCGGGAAGTCGGAGAAGTCATTCGTGCCTGATCCCAACAGGCTGCCGTCCACCGGCCCGATGCAGACCCAGAAGTACTCGCCGTTCACCCCGGTGATCGTGCCGTCCGCCGAGACCTCCAGGGAGAACGCCCGCGTCCGCGGATCGTCCGCCTGGCCACGGCCGTAGTGGGTCTGCAGCGAGCTGCCGCCGTAGCGGCCGGCCGCCGGCGCGGTGCCGTGCGAGTCCGGGACCACCACGGCCGTGGCCGAGATCCCGCCGGCCGGATGGTCGAACCGTACCTCGTAGGTCCCGGGCGCGCGCGGCGAGGTCAGCGTGAACTCGGCTTTGCCCACCGAGTTGGTCATCTGCGTCTGAACCCGTTCCCCGTTGACCAGGATGTCCACCGGGGCACGGTCCGGCAGGTCATAGACGAGGAACTCCGGCGGTGTGGCCGCCAGCTGGGACTGCGTGAACACCCTGCCATCGGTGTAGACATACGGATCGAAGTCCTCGGTGTACCACTCGCCGTCTGCCACGACCGTCAGCACGGCCTCCGCGGAGTCCTCCCCGTGGGTCAGCCGGACGCGGTGCTGTCCGGCCGGCAACTCCGCGGTGAAGCTGAAGCCGACCTCGCCGGCGGCGTCCACGGGGACCTGGCCGACGGCCGAGCCGTTGAGCCAGACGGTCACCTGCTGTCCCGGGGCGAACCCCCAGCCGAAGACCTCCATGCCCTGCCGGGCGATGTCCCAGACGGAGACCGAGGTGGCCCCCAGGTAGATGTCCGCGTCGTTCGCGGTGGGATGGGGCGCGACATCCGGCCGCTGCTGCGCTTCCCCCAGCTCCTGCAGTTCCACCGTTCCGGGCACCGGGCCCGCCTCGGTGCCGGCCGGCGGATCCGGTGGCGCTGCAGCAGCCGGAGCCACGCCCGTCGCCACCAGCGAGAAGGCCAGGGCGAGGGCCGAGACCAAGCCCGCCGCCCGCCGTCGTGCTCCACCCGCGCCAGCCCGGCGGAGCTCCGCGTACCTCGACCCGTCTGCAGTGCCGTGCGATGTCATGATGCGTCCTCGGTAGTCCCTCGTGCGATGCCCTGGTGGCCATGCACCCTGCCCACAGGATGGCGGGACCTTTCGTGGTCAGCCACCCGTCCGGACAAGTCCGGACGGGGATCAGGTCCGTTGTTCCGCCCCCTCCTCCAGGTCGCCATCCAGGGCCTCCTCCAGGGCCGCCCGGAGCACGGCCGCCTCATGGGCCCCAGCCCTCTCCAGTTCCACCAGCGCCGCTGCCAGCCACCGGGACCGCTCGGCCTGCTCGTGGCACAGGTACCCGCGGTGACGCCAGATCCGGCCACGCAGGACGTGGTCACTGGCGGCGGCCAGCAGTCCCTCGGCGCGGTCCAGCATCGTCACGGCCTCCTCCGGCAGCCCCCGGCCGTCCGCCAGTTCCGCCGCCACCACCAACTGTTCGGCGGTGGTCAGGTCATTGCCCAAGGTCTCGGCGGATTCCAGCGCCCGGGTGCTGCGCCGGAAGGCCCTCGCACGGTCCCCCAGCCGGTGCAGGGCGCGGGCCGCGGTTCCGTCGCCGTCGATCATCAGATAGGGGCTGCCCACGGCCTCGGCCTGTTGGACCCCGCGGTCCGCATCGGCGAGCGCCTCCTCGGACCGCCCCTGGGACAGCCGCAGATGGGCGCGGTTGACCAGGAAGTTGGCGATGAACAGGCCGTGCCCGTGCTCCCGGGCCAGCTCGAGTCCGCAGCGGATGACCTCGTCCTCCTCCTCGAAGCGGCCGGCCGTGTCCAGGGCGGTGCCCAGGTTGACCAGGGCGCTCATCTGGCGAGCGGCCTCACCCCGCTCCCGGTGGATCGCCACCGCGCGGTTCAGGTCCCGGACGGCCCGGTCCAGGTTCCCCCGGCGGATCTCCAGCAGTGCCGTCATGTTCAGGATGACCCCGAGCACACCCGGATCAGACAGGCCGCCGGCCTCCGCGACGAGTCGGGTGGCCCGGCGGAAATGCCGCAGGGCCTCCTCCGGCCGGTCGCGCTGGGCCAGCAGCTGGCCGGCGTCCAGGCTGGCCATGGCCAGCGCATCGGCATCTGCCACCTCTACGGCGACGTCGGCGGCGGCCTCATGCAGGCGCAGGGCCTCGTTGTGGTGGCCGGCGAGGTTCATCCACCAGCTCAGCCCCTCGGAGAGGCGGAAGAGCAGCTCCGGGTGGCCCTGTTCGGGGGCGGCATGCGCCAGGGTCAACAGCGAGTCCAGCTCGGCCTGAAGCCACCGTCCGGCCTGCTCGGCGTCCCCGCCACCGGTCACGGGGCCGGCGTTGGGGGCGGTATCGGTGTCGGCGCCGGCACCCGGGTAGACGAAGTCGGTCTTCCGCGGTACATCATCCATGCTGTGGGCGATCACGGCATAGGCGTGCCACACCCGGCGGGCGGCCTGGAGGGCGACCCTGCCGAAGGCCTCCCGGCGCACGCGCGGCGGGTCTGTCCCCCGGGCCCAGGAACGACCGGAGGCCCGCACCAGGGAATGCAGGGTGATCCGGCCGTGGCGGCGGTGGACCGCGAGGCCTCGGACCGCCAGCTGCCGGGCCAGCTCGGCCGCCCGGTCCTCGGAGACCTCCAGGGCGGCTGCGGCGGCGCTCATGTCGAGTTCGGCCAACGGCAGGTCTGCGACGACACGCAACAGGCGCGCCGCCTCCTCCGGCAGGTCCGCGTAGGACAGCGTCAGGGCGCCACGCAGCTCCTCGTCCAGGCGGGCGGCCGCGACCCCGTCCTCCATCAGGTCGACATGCTCGGCCAGGGTCCACTCGGGGCGGGTCGCCATCCGGCCCCCGACCAGGGCGACGGCCAGTGGCAGGCCGCCGGAGACCCGGGTCAGCCTCTCAGCAAGCTCCGCCGGCGCATCGGGGCCCGGGCCGCCCGGTGCCTGCGCGGCCCGCATGAAGTTCTCCAGCACCGCAGCCACGTCCTCCGAGCCCATCCCCTCCAGGGCGATGAGGCTCCACCCCTCGGCGTCAGCCTCGGGCCGGGACCGGCTCGTCACCACGATCCGCCCCGGACCGCCGGGCCCAGAAGGCAAGCCGGCCCCGGACCCCACGATGGCCCGGATCTGAGCCTCGTCCACCGCATCGTCCAGCACGAGGATCCGCCCCGCCTCCCGGAGGGAGTCCACCAGACGCTCCGCGCGCTCCCGAGTGCTCCCCACGTCATCCTGACCCACCGCACGCAGAACCGCCCGCTGCGCCGCCGCCGGGTCCACCGGGGAGGAATCCACGGGGCGTCCGCGCAGGTCGATGAACAGTCCCCGGTCTGGCCCGCCCGTCTCCCGCGCGGCAGCATGGATCTGCTGGGTGGCGGCGAGCGCCAGCTGGGTTTTGCCGCTGCCGGCCATCCCGGTGATCCAGATCCGCGCATCGGGGGCGTCCAGGGACCTGGCCAGGGCCGCCCGTTCTGGGTGACGGCCGGCAAAATAGGGCACCGGGGACGGGGCGCCGTCCAGGACCACGGTGATGGAGGCGTCGGCGGCCGCTGCCTGCGCCTGGCGCACCCGGCGGGACCACCGGTCCACCGCTTCGGACGGCAGGCCCAGAGCCAGGACGATCTCCCCGACGGCGTCGACATCCAGGCGACGGCGGCCGTCACGGAAACAGTCATAGACCGTGCTGCGTGGGATCCGCCGTTCGTGGTCCGGGACCCCTCGGGAGGCCCGCCCCCGGGCGATCCGGCGGACGATCTCGGCATAGGAGGGGTCCCCGGAGGCCGACCGCATGGACCGGAGCTCTGCCGCCACACCGTCCAGTCCGGCCGGCACCGCGTCCCAGTCCACGGCACGGATCACGTCAGCCGATCCGTCCATGGTGGCCCTCCTGTGGGTCTGTTGTGGGTCTGCCGGGCGAGGGGGCGACGGCAACCCTCATTCCAGCACGAACCACCCCTCTACTTAAGGTCCGAAAGACTGTATGCTCTGAGAAGTGTTCAAGTCATTCTGACTCTAAGGACGGACGTCGAAGGGAGACTCCCGTGGACCACTCGACCACGCGCCTCGCGGTCTCAACCGTCATCTTCGCCCTGCGCCCGGAGGACGGCGGGACCCCCTCCCTGTGGACCCCGTTCGTGCTGCGCACCCGCCAACCGCATCTGGACCAGTGGGCCCTGCCCGGTGGATGGCTGCCGGACGGCGAGGACCTGGACGCGGCCGCCGCGCGGACCCTGGCTGAGACCACCGGCCTGCATCCGAGCTTCCTCGAGCAGCTCTACACCTTCGGCCGCGTGGACCGCTCCCCCACCGAACGGGTGGTCTCCGTGGCCTACACGGCCCTGGTCCGCTCGGACGAGGTGGAACGGGCCGCCCCCGGGGAGAACGTCCGCTGGTTCCGCGCCGACGCCCTGCCGCGCCTGGCCTTCGACCACAACGCGATCGTGGACTACGCGGTGCAGCGGCTCCGCACCAAGGTCGAGTACGCGCACATCGCCCACACGTTCCTGGGTCAGACGTTCACGCTCTCCCAGCTCCGCTCGGTCCACGAGGCCATCCTCGGTCACGCCCTCGACGCCGCGAACTTCCGCCGTTCGGTGGCCACCTCCCCCGACCTCATCGAGACCGGCGAGGTGCTCACGGGCACCCCGCACCGCCCACCCAAACTGTTCCGATACCGCACCGCAGAAAGCAGCCGCTCATGAGCACCCCCCTGTCCCCGCCCCTCGACGCCTCCGTGGACCGCACCCTGAAGCTCCTCGCAGCAGGGTCCACCGCGGGGTCCGCCGCCGGCTCCTCGTGTTCCCCCGTCCTGACGTCCGGGCCGTGGGAGTACGACGTCGGCCCGGACGGGACGCCGGCAGCGCCCGGTTACGGACCGGGTGCCTCCCAGGACGACCCCCTCCCGGGTGCCACTCCGCGCCAGGGTGCGTTGCCGGCGTCGTACACCGAGGCCACCGAGACCGAACTGCACGAGCGGATCCTCGCGGCCAAGACGGAGCTCGGGGACCGGGTGGTGGTACTGGGGCACTTCTACCAGCGGGACGAGGTGGTGGCGCACGCCGACTTCGTGGGCGACTCCTTCCAGCTGGCCAAGGCCGCCCGCTCCCGTCCGGAGGCCGAGGCCATCGTGTTCTGCGGCGTGCACTTCATGGCCGAGACCGCGGACCTGCTCTCCACCCCCGATCAGGCCGTGATCCTGCCGAACCTGGCGGCCGGCTGCTCCATGGCGGACATGGCAGACCTCGATTCGGTGATGGACTGCTGGGAGCAGCTCGAGGAGCTCTACGGGTCCGGCCCGGATGAGTCCGGGCGGGTGCCCGTGATCCCCGTGACCTACATGAACTCCTCGGCGGCGCTGAAGGGCTTCGTAGGTGAGCACGGCGGGATCGTCTGCACCTCCTCGAATGCGGCGGCCGTGTTGGACTGGGCCTTCGAACGCGGTCAGCGGGTCCTGTTCTTCCCGGACCAGCACCTGGGCCGCAACACCGCCAAGGCGATGGGGATCGGGCTCGAGCAGATGCCCCTGTGGAACCCGCGCAAGCCGCTCGGCGGCAACACCGAGGAGGAGCTGGAGGCGGCCAAGGTCTTGTTGTGGCACGGCTTCTGCTCCGTCCACAAGCGCTTCACGGTGGACCAGATCGCCCGGGCCCGGGCCGAGTACCCGGACGTGCACGTGGTGGTGCACCCCGAGTGCCCCATGCCGGTGGTGGATGCCGCCGACTCCGCCGGGTCCACGGACTTCATCGTCAAGGCGATCGAGGCCGCGCCGGCCGGCTCCACCTTCGCGATCGGCACCGAGATCAACCTGGTCCAGCGGTTGGCGGCCCAGTACCCGCAGCACACCATCTTCTGCCTGGACCCCGTGATCTGCCCCTGCTCCACCATGTACCGGATCCACCCCGGTTACCTGGCCTGGGTGCTGGAGTCCCTGCTGGCCGGTGAGGTGGTCAACCGGATCACGGTGGCGGACGGCGTGGCCGAACCGGCGCGGGTGGCCCTGGAGCGGATGCTCTCCGTGGTCCCGACCGCCTCGAAGCCCCCGGTGGTGGCAGCATGAGCGTGTCGGCACCGGTGGTTGGAGGCGGGATAACGGCGTCGGCAGCAGCGGCAGCGGCAGCGGCAGCAGCAGCAGCAGCAGCAGCGAGCGTCCCCGCGGTTCCGGTACCCGTCCAACGTATCGTGGCAGCGGCACTCGAGGAGGATGCCCCGTGGGGCGACCTGACCTCAGAGGCCCTGGTCCCCGTGGAGACCGTGCTCCAGGCCCGGCTGGTGGCCCGCGAGGCGGGGGTCTTCAGCGGGGCCGGTGTCTTCGTCGCCGCCTTCCAGCTGGTGGACCCCACCATCCGGGTCACCCTGCTGGCCGCTGACGGCGATTCCTTCGAGACGGGTCAGGTGCTGGCCGAGGTCTCCGGTCCGGCGCGCGGCATCCTGCGCGCCGAGAGGATCGGGCTGAACCTCATCCAGCGGATGTCAGGCATCGCCACCCAGACGGCCCGCTACGTCCGCGCCGCTGCCGGGACCCGGGCGAGGATCGTCGACACCCGCAAGACCACCCCCGGCCTGCGGCTGCTGGAGCGGCAGGCGGTCCGGGACGGCGGTGGGCACAACCACCGCATGAGCCTGTCCGACGCAGTGATGGTCAAGGACAATCATCTCGCGGCGGTGCTCGCCGCCGGCCTGACCGTCACGGAGGCACTCGTGCAGATGCGGTCCCGGCTGCCGCACACCGCCCACGTGGAGGTCGAGGTGGACCGGTTGGACCAGATCCCAGACGTCCTGGCCGCCGGCGTGGACACGATCATGCTGGACAACTTCACCGTCGAGGACTTGCGCCAGGGGGTAACCCTGATCCGCGGGGCGGCCCTGGTGGAGGCCAGCGGCGGGGTAGATCTGGACACCGTGGGCTCGATCGCCGCCACCGGGGTGGACATCATCTCGGTGGGAGCCCTGACCCACGCCGCCCGCGCGCTGGACCTCGGCCTGGACACCGCCCCATGATCTACGCCGACCACGCCGCCACCTCACCGGTCCGGCACGAGGCCCTGGAGGCGATGTGGCCCTATCTCACCGGCCGCTTCGGCAACCCCTCCAGCCATCACACGGTGGGTGAGGAGGCAGCGGCCGGGCTGGACGCCGCCCGCAGCTCGATCGCCGAGCTCCTCGGGGTCCGGGCCGGTGAACTGGTCTTCACCGGCGGCGGGACGGAGGCGGACAATCTGGCCATCAAAGGCCTCGCCCTCGGCCGCCCCCGCGGACGGCACGTGATCACGAGCCCGCTGGAACATGAGGCCGTGCTGGCCTCGGTGGACTATCTTGCGCGCGTGCACGGCTTCGAGGTCAACTACCTGCACCCTGGCGCCGACGGGATCATCGACCCGGAGGAGCTGTCCACCCTGGTGCGACCGGACACCACCCTGGTCTCGGTGCAGTACGCCAACAACGAGATCGGCACCGTCCAGCCGTTGGCCGAGCTCAGCCGCGTCACCCGCCGGGCCCGCGTGCCCTTCCATACGGACGCCGTCCAGGCGGCGGGCTGGCTCCCCCTGGACGTCCCCACGCTCGGTGTGGACGCCCTGAGCCTGTCCGGACACAAGGTCGGTGCCCCCAAGGGGATCGGCCTGTTGTGGGCCCGTGGCCGGCTCCCCCTGGAACCGGTGCTGCACGGTGGGGGCCAGGAACGCGGTCGGCGCAGTGGCACCGAGAACGTCCCGGGGGCCGTGGCCCTGGCGGCAGCACTCGCCGCAGCGGAGGCGGAGCGCCCGTCCAGCGCCGAGCGGATGACCCCGCTGCGGGACCGGTTCACCGCCGCAGTCCTCGCGGGGGTGCCGGGTGCCACGGTGACTGGTTCCGCCCGGCTCCGGCTGCCGGCACATTCCTCCTGGGTGTTCGAGGGCACCGGCGGCGAGACCGTGTTGCTGGAACTGGAGCGCCGGGGCGTGGTCTGCTCCTCCGGCTCCGCCTGCGCCGCCGGCTCGGACGAGCCCCCGCTGGCGCTGACGGCCCTGGGGATGGCCGAGGACCTGGCTCGAACGGCGGTCCGCTTCACCTTCGGACCGGAGTCCACCGGGGACGAGGTGGACGCGGTGGCCGAGGCCCTCGTCGATGCGGTGCAGTCGGTCCGCCAATTGGCCTAGGACCTGCACCTCGACCTCGGCCCGGCCGGCACCCCCGCGGTGTACCGGGGGTGTCCACGGGCCGGTGGTCGGCCGTAGCCTGCTGGGACCCGCTCCCGCCCCACGGCGGGGCCGATCCCACGGAGGACACCATGGCCAACAATGTCTACAACATCAGCGAGATCGTCGGCACCTCATCCGACGGCATCGAGGCAGCCGTCGACAATGCTGTTGCCGAAGCCGGCAAGATGGTGCGCAACCTGGACTGGTTCGAGGTCCAGTCGGTCCGCGGCCACCTCGCGGACGGAAAGGTCCAGGACTGGCAGGTGACCGTCAAGATCGGATTCCGCCACGACGGCTGAATCGCGAGTGCCGGTGCAGGGGGCCGAGGAGGCGGCGGTGGCCACGGCGCCTGTCACCCCGAGGCGGGAGCGTGGCTCGATGGCCCTGCTGCACCGGGTGCGCGCGCACCTGGACCGGCTGACTCCCCAGCAGGCGCTCGCAGAGCAGGACGCCGGGGCCGTGCTGATCGATGTCCGCACCGCACTGCACCGCGCCGACGCCGGAACGGGCGCGCGTATTGATACTGGGACCGGCGCTGGGACCGGCACGGGAACGGGTTCCGGCGGTATCCCCGGAGCCTTGGCCATCGACCTGACGGTGTTGCCGTGGCGCCTCGACCCGGACTTCCACCACCGCATCCCGGAGGCCACGGACTGGGACGCGCGGTACATCCTGTTCTGCCGGCATGGCTACTCGTCCTCGCTCGCGGCGTGGAGTCTGCGGCAGATGGGCCTACACCGAGCCACTGACATCGTCGGCGGCTATGAGGCCTGGGAGGCCGCCGGACTGCCGGTCTCCGGGGACCCGGCCGACGAACGCCCCTGAGAGAGTGCGGGCAGGAGGGGACAGGATCCGGAGCCTGCCAGCTTGCCAGCCTGCCCTGCCCTGCCTTGCTCTGCCTGGTGATCAGACGACCTTCTTGACGACGCCCGACTTCAACTGCATCCGGCCGAAGCCGGGGACCGTGGCATCGATGTCATGGTCGCCGACACCGTCCGTGATGAGGCGGATGCCGCGGACCTTGGTGCCGACCTTGATGGAGCCACCACCGCCCTTCACCTTGAGGTCTTTGACCACGGTCACGGTGTCCCCGTCGGCCAGCGGGTTGCCGACGGAGTCCTTGACCACGGGCGGTCCTTCGGCGGCGTCCTCCCCCGTGGTCTCGGGGCCAGCGGAGACTTCCGCGGCGGCGGTCCACTCGTGGCCGCACATCGGGCACACCAGCAGGGCACCCTGTTCGTAGGTGTAGGCCTCGGCGCATTCGGGGCAGGACGGCAGGTTCTCAGTCATCAGACCGGGACCTTAGCATGGGTCGCCGTCCGGCGGACGTAGTCCAGGACGGCGCACCGAGCCAGCGGGGAACCCGGACACAGTACGCCTCGTATTCCTCCCCGAACAGGACCCGCAGCGCCCGCTCCTCCGGCCGAATCTGGAGCCGGTCGATGACGATGACGAATATCCCGACCGGGAGCCACGCCAGCGGACTCGCCCGGTATATCGCCTGCGCACCCAGGATCCCGGCCATCGACAGGTACATCGGGTTGCGGCTGATGCCGTTCACGCCGGTCGTGACCAGTGCGGTGGCCCGCTCCGGGGTCACCGGGTTCACGGTGGTGCGATGGGCCACGAACGAGAGCCCTGCGGCCAGGCCGACGCCGACGGAGGCCGCCGTGATGACCTGTGCGGCCCTTCGGCGGACCGGTCCGGAGTCGATGTCACCAGGCAGCAGCCGCTGGACGAGGCCCGCAGTGATCATCAGGGCGGGAGGAGGAAGGTGGTTGGCATGCTGGGCTGATGCACCGATCCGGTTCACCAGGTCCAGTCCAGTGGCGAATTTCCTGGAGCAGAACCGGGCGGTGAGAGTCTCGCCGCTGTGGCGCCAGTCGGTCAGGCCGGCCTCGGCGACGTCGGTGGGGGACAGCTTCTGATTCGGATCGCCCATTGAACCATCCTGCCTGTCGGGTTGCCAGGGAACCACCCTGGTGACCCAGCAGACGCGTTGTCGCCGAATTCGCCGTGATCTCGCCACCGAGGCCGCTTTCCAGGCCCAGCGGTCAGGGTGGCTTCTACCAATGGAGCACCGGCCCCCAATGAGCACAGGGTTGTGTCGATCCTTTGCGGACACCGGCGCAGGCCGGCATATGTTCAGGAGGCATGGCATCGATGAACTCCTCGCCCCCGGCCTCGCTCCAGACCCTCCGCTCCGGTGACCACAAGCGCCGAACCGGTTGATAGGCGTTGAGAAATATCTCGCAATCACAGTAGCCGCCCTTGGCTCCGAGCCTACTGTCCAAGGCGGTGGCCCGCGGTGCCACCAGGTCCCGATAGGCGAGGGCGAAACGCAACGTGTTGTGGCAACCGAATTGTTCAAGCTGGCGGTCCGTGAAACAGAGTACGCATTCACCGTCCCGAGGACTCAGGATGTCCATTGACGCGTTCGTGATGATCTTCTGGGCTTGGTCCGCAATGGGTGTCGTGTTCATGAACCCACCATCTCCTGCCCTCCGGACATGTTGTCCGGTTATCCACAGGATCAAGTCGATGCCCAGGCCTGGCGCACCCCGCGGCCTCACGGTTCCGGCCGGGGACCCTCGCTATCAGAGCTCGGCGACCTGCCCTGCCTGCACGGTCCAGCGACGGTCCGTCCGGACCGTGGCCAGCATCCTGCGGTCATGCGTGACCAACAGCAGCGTTCCCTCGTAGGACTCCAGCGCCTGTTCCAGCTGTTCGATGGCCGGAAGGTCAAGGTGGTTCGTCGGCTCGTCCAGCACCAGCAGGTTGACGCCGCGGGCCTGCAACAGGGCCAGTCCGGCGCGGGTCCGCTCCCCCGGCGAGAGCTCGCCGGCGGCCCGGTTCACGTGATCGGCTTTGAGACCGAACTTGGCCAACAGCGTGCGCACCTCGGCCTGGGGTGTGTCCGGGACGAGTGCTTCGAAGGCGGCGGCCAGGGTCTGCTCGCCGGAGAGCAGGGAACGCGCCTGGTCGATCTCCCCGATCGCCACGCCCGTGCCGAGGGTCGCGCTCCCCGCGTCCGGTGGTTGCTGTCCGAGCAGGGCCCGGAGCAACGTGGACTTCCCGGCACCGTTCGGCCCGGTGATCCCGATCCGCTCCCCTGCGTTCACCTGCAGTGAGACGGGCCCGAGCGTGAAGGTGCCCTGCCGCAGTACGGCCGCGTTGAGGGTCGCCACGACCGCACCGGACCGGGGTGCGGCCCCGATGCTCAACTTCAGCTGCCATTCCTTGCGCGGTTCCTCGACCTCGTCCAGCCGCGCGATCCGGCTCTCCATCTGGCGCACCTTCTGGGCCTGCTTCTCGCTGGACTCGGTCGACGCCCGCCGGCGGATCTTGTCGTTGTCCGGCGCCTTCTTCAGGGCGTTCCGCACGCCCTGGCTCGACCATTCCCGCTGGGTCCGGGCCCGCGAGACGAGGTCGGCCTTCGTCTCGGCGAAGTCCTCATACTTCTCCCGCTGCTGGCGGCGGAGCGTCGCGCGCTCCTGGAGGTAGGACTCGTAGCCTCCGCCGTAGAGCCGGTTCGAGCCCTGCGCCAGGTCGAGCTCGAGCACGCCCGTCACACACCGGGTCAGGAACTCGCGGTCATGGCTGACCAGCACCACACCCCCGCGCAGCCCACGGACGAAGGCCTCAAGCCGCTCGAGGCCCTCCAGATCGAGGTCATTGGTGGGCTCATCCAACAGCACGATGTCGAACCGCGAGAGCAGCAGTGCCGCCAATCCCACCCGGGCGGCCTGCCCTCCGGACAACGAGGTCATCAGGGTCTGCTCGATGTCGGGACGGCCGAGGTCGCGGCCGAGGTCCGCGAGCACGGCGGGGATGCGTTCGTCCAGATCGGCGGCGCCGCTGGCCAGCCACCGCTCCAGCGCATCGGAGTAGATCTCGGCGGGGTCGCCGTCGTCCGGTCCGGTTCCCCCGGGTTCTCCGAGGGCCTCGGCCGCGGCCTCCATGTCCCTGCCCGCGGCGGCGCACCCGGTGCGCCGGGCGATATACCCGGCCACGGACTCCCCGTCCACCCGCTCATGCTCCTGCGGCAGCCAGCCGACGAAGGCATTCGCCGGTGACAGGGAGACGGTGCCCGACTGCGGGGCGTCGAGGCCGGCGAGCAGCCGGAGCAGCGTGGACTTCCCCGCGCCGTTGGCGCCGACGACCCCGATGACGTCGCCAGGGGCCACGGTCAGGTCGAGTGATTCGAAGAGGGCCCGATGGCCGTACCCGCCGGCCAGGCCGTGGGCCACGAGAGTTGCGGTCATCGGACCATCATCACACCTGCTCGAGCAGGGAGCTGACCTCTTCTCGGTTCTCCATCCCGTCCGTCCGGCGTTCGAAGCGGACCATGATCGCCTTGAAGCCCGGCGTGTTCGATTCACGGGCCACCAGGTTCCGATGGACCAACGCGTTGGCCTCCGGGAAGTAGGCGGCCGCGCATCCCCGGGCGGTGGGATAGGAGACCAGCCGGAACTTCTCGGCGCGTAGTTCCTCGCCGCTGAAGGAGGACACCACGTCCACCAGTTCCCGGTCGGCGAAGCCCGAGGCCACCAGGTCCTCGGGATGGATCAGGATCACGCGACGCCCGCCGGAGATGCCGCGGTACCGGTCATCCAGGCCGTAGAACGTGGTGTTGTACTGATCGTGCGAGCGCATGGTCTGCAGCACCAGGTAGCCCTCCGGGGCAGCGAGGTACTCCAGCGGGCGGACCGTGAACTGGCCCTTTCCCTGGGCCGTGGCGAACTGGCGGCGGTCCCGCGGCGGGTTCGGCAACACGAACCCGTATTTCTCGCGCACCCGGCGGTTGAAGTCCTCCGTGCCGGGGATGACCCGGGAGCAGTGGTCCCGGATGACGTCGTAATCGTCCGCCATCCCCTTCCAGTCCACCCGGTGGTCCGGGCCCAGCACCGCCTCCGCCATCCGGGCGATGATCACCGGCTCGGCCAGCAGATGGTCCGAGACCGGCTCGAGCCGGCCCTGGGTGGAGCTGATGACGGACATCGAGTTCTCCACGGAGAGGAACTGGGCTCCCCCGGGGTGCTTGTCATCCCGGTCGGTCCGCCCCAGGGTGGGCAGGATGATCGAGGTCTTGCCGTGCACCACGTGGGAGCGGTTCGGCTTGGTGGAGATGTGCACGGTCAGTCCCGTGCGCTGCAGTCCGGCCTCCATATGGGCCGTGTCCGAGTTCGCCAACGCCAGGTTCCCGCCCAGGGACACGAACACATCGATCTCCCCCCGGGCCATCTCGATCATGGACTCGGTGGAGTCATAGCCGTGCTCGCGCGGGGAGGTGATCCCGAACTCGGTGTCCAACCGTTGCAGCATGTCCTCTGTCGGTTTCTCCCAGATCCCGAAGGTGCGGTCCCCCTGGACGTTGGAGTGGCCTCGCACCGGGCAGGCGCCGGCGCCCGGCTTGCCGAAATTGCCCTGGGCCAACAGCAGGTTGACGATCTCCTTGATGGTGTCCACGGAGTGCGGCTGCTGGGTGATGCCCAGGGCCCAGCAGAAGATCGTGGCCTTGGAGGCGGCCAGCAGGTCACCGATGTGCTCGATCTCGGAGCGCTGCAGCCCCGTGGCGGTCTCGATCTCGTCCCAGTCGAGGTGCTCGCGGGCGGCGGCGTAGTCGGCGAAGCCCGAGGTCTCGGACTCGATGAACTCCCGGTCGAGAACGGTGCCGGGGGCCGCGGCCTCCTTCTGCAGCAGCAGGTGGCCCAGCGCCTGGAACAGGGCCTGGTCTCCGCCGACTTTGATCTGCAGGAACTCATCGCTGATGCGCTCGCCGTCGGCCAGCAGACCCTGGGGTGTCTGCGGATCCTTGAAGCGCAGCAGCCCGGCCTCGGGCAGGGGGTTGACGGCCACGACGGTGCCGCCGTTCCGGCGGCATTCGGCCAACGAGCCGAGCATGCGGGGGTGGTTGGTGCCGGGGTTCTGACCGACCACGAAGACCAGTTCGGAGTGCTCGATGTCCTCCAGGGAGACGGTGCCCTTGCCGATCCCGATGGTGGGGTTCAAGGCCGTACCCGAGGACTCATGGCACATGTTGGAGCAGTCCGGCAGGTTGTTGGTGCCCAGGCTGCGTGCGAACAGCTGGTACATGAAGGCGGTCTCGTTCGGGGTCCGCCCCGAGGTGTAGAACGTGCAACGGTCCGGTGTGGTGGCCTGGATGTGCTGCCCGATCGTGGTGAAGGCCTCGGACCAACTGATCGGCCGGTAGTGCGTCTCGCCCTCACGGATCATCATCGGGTGGGTGATACGCCCGGATTGCCCCAGCCAGTATTCCGTCTTGTCCCTCAACACCGAGATGGGATGCGCCGCCCACCACTCGGGGGTGGCCACGCGGGTGGTGTTCTCCTCGGCCAGGGCCTTGGCCCCGTTCTCACAGAACTCGATCTTCTTGCGGTCCCCGGTGATCGACTCGGGCCACGCGCAGCCCGGGCAGTCCACACCCTGCGGCTGGTTGACGCGGTACATGGACCGGACGGTCCGGCTGACCCCGGCCTGCGTCAGGCCACGCTCGAAGGACACCCCGACGGCTTTGAGGCCGGCGGCCGAGGTCTGGGGCCGGGTGACCACCAGGTCGTCCTCGTTGATGTCCTGGATTTCAACGACGTGTCCGCGGACGTCCGCCATGACTGAACCACCCTCGATGCCTTGTCCAAAAAACTGTGATGTTGTGACCATCGCAACACTACCGGGATCCGACTAGGGTTTCCCTTGATGTCCACGCTCCAGTTGCAGTACCCCTTCACCGGCCGATGGCTGGTGCAGAACAGCCCGGCCCACCGGGTGCCCAGTCACGGCACCGCGCTGTTCGGGCTCTCCTACGCGATTGACCTCGTCCCGGTGGACGACGACGGCCGGTCCGGCCCGTACACACTCACCTCCTTCTTCCGCCCGGAGGCGCCGGCGGCCTTCCCGGGATTCGGCCGGCCGGTGCTCGCCCCGGCAGACGGTGTGGTGGTCGGGGTGCACGGCTCCGCACCGGATCACGCGTCCTACCGCGGCCTGCCGTCGGTGGGCTACGCCCTCACCCAGCGGCGCCGCCTCAACCGCGGCTGGCTGGCCGTGATCGGCAACCACGTGCTGATCGAGGTGACCAGACGCCCCGAGGCGGGCTCACCGGCAGGCCGCACGGCCGTCGTCGCGCTCTGCCATCTTCACCAGGGCAGCATCACGGTCCGGGTGGGCCAGCGGGTCAGGACGGGCGAGATGGTGGGCCGGTGCGGGAACTCGGGGAACAGCACCGAGCCGCATCTGCACCTGCACGCCCTCGATGGACGGGACATCCTGCACGCGAACGCGGTGCCGATCACGTTCCCGGGTGGGCTCCCCCGCAACGGGGAGATCGTCAGCGGGAACTGACGTGACGTAGAGGTGTGCCGACGCCCCCGGGCCGGTGTGGGAATGCCCGGCAGGGTGCCATACCGTGGTGTCCATGCTCCGACGACAGTTAGCCCGCGCCTTCTGGAGGCTCAGCCCGTGGACGCTGCAGACGCAGCCGGCGCCGACCCGGCCCACCGTGCTCATCGGCGCCCCGCACACCTCCAACTGGGACTTCGTGCTGATGCTCGCCATCGCCTGGGAACTGGACCTCGAGATGCGCTGGCTGGGCAAGAAGTCCCTGTTCCACGGCTGGCGCGGCCCGGTGATGCGTGCCTTGGGGGGCGTTGCCGTGGATCGGGAGAACCCCAGCCGGGTGGTCGGGCAGGTGGTGGAATCCGCGCGGTCGGGTGAGGTCTTCGGCCTGGTGGTCACCCCCGACGGCACGCGCGGGGACCACACGCATTGGAAGTCCGGCTTCTACCGCATCGCCCGCGAGACGGGGATGCCGGTGACGCTCGGCTTCGTGGACCGCACCACCATGACCTCCGGCCTCGGACCGACCCTTGAGCTGACGGGTGAGGTGGCGGCGGACATGGACCGCATCCGGGCGTTCTACGCGGACAAGGCGGGGTTCCGTCCCGAGCGGCGCGTGGAGCCCCGGCTGCGCGACGAACGCGAGATCGGCTGAGCCGGTGGACGACCTGCACGTGCCCCCGGGGCCCGGACTGCCCCGCGGACTCACGATTCCGGCCGGCGAGCTCCTCGAGCAGTTCTCCCACGCCTCGGGACCCGGCGGCCAGGGCGTCAACACCGCGGACTCGCGGGTGCAGCTCAGCTTCGATGTAGGCACGACGACGGCCCTGGACGAGCGCCAGCGGGCGCGGGCTCTGGACGTGCTCGCCGGAAGGCTGGCCGGCACGGTGCTCACCATCAGCGCGGCCGAACACCGCTCCCAGCGGCGGAACCGGACGGCGGCTCGGCAGCGCCTCGCCGAGCTGCTGCGCGAGGTCCTGGTGCCGCCGGTCCCCCGGCGGGCGACCCGGCCCACCCGGGGCTCACAGCGCCGCCGACTCGAGGCCAAGCGCCAACGCTCCGAGACCAAGCGTTACCGGAGGCGACCGGGGGCGTCCTGATCTCTTTTGAGCCTGCGGGCCACGCCGAGGACAGGCCCGCCCCGGGCAGGGATGTTGAGGGCAGGAACGCTTAGGGCCGGCCCAGCGGTCCGTCCGGGAAGGCGTCCTTCATGCATCGCATCGCCGCCAGCGTCTTCGGCACTCCGATGTACGGCATCAGGTGCACGAAGCACTCGGCGACGTCTTCCACGCTCATGCCGGCGACGTCCACCGCGGTCTTGATGTGACCGGTGAGCTGCGGTTCGGTCCCACCCATGGCAGCCAAGCCGGCCATGTTCAGCATCTGGCGGTCGCGCAGTTCCAGGCCCTCGCGCTGGTACGTGCCGCCGAAGACTGCGCCGACGACCCAATCGGAGGCGCCGGGGGCGAACTCGTCCAGCTGGTGCTTCCACGCCGCAGCGCCCTCCGGCGACTGCGTCTCCTCAACGAATCGATGGCCCTTGTCCATACTCAAATCCACGGTGTTCTCCTCTGACCCGGTACGACGTGGTCAGGCTAGCAGTCGTGGACGGGCTCAGGTCATGAGCAGGGCTGCCAGGGTCGCACCGAGCTCCCGTGCCGAGGCGAGATGGTGAGCAGTCACATCGCCGAGCGCTTCGAGGGGCTCACCTCCCGACTGCCACCCCAAGGCGCGCACGATCCCCTCGACGGAGCGCACCGCGCCGGTGGTGTCATACCTACCGTGGACGATCAATCCGTAAGGTCGACGCGGCCGAGACCGGCCGGCGTCGTCCGTGCCGTCCGCGCTTCCATCCGCACTGAGCGAACCGCCGATCTTCAGGAAGGTGCTGTCGAAGACATGCTTGAGCGCCCCGCTCATGTACCCGAAATTGGCCGGCGTGAGGAAGAGGTACCCATCGGCCTGCAGGATGGCAGTCTCGTCCTGCGTCCCCTGCGCCCAGGCCAGGGCGGGGACCGGCTGGATCTCGACGCCGACGATCTCCGGATCGCCCGCCCCTTCGAGGACGGCGTCCAACAACTGACGAACGCCGTCGGTCGGAGCATGGTGGATGACCAGAAGTCGCTTCATCACCTCAGGCTTTCACGTCCCAGCAGTGAATTGATGCAGATCAAGGACACCCGATCACCGAGCTTGCATACTGGGAACACGATCACCGACCACGGATCATCACGAGGAGTGCACGATGAAGCAGACCGTTCCACTGGATGAGGGTTCGGATCTTGTGGCGAAGCGGATGGAGGGCACCGAAGGCACCCCGTTTCCCCGGCACATGGCGTCGCATGAGTCAGTGCTGGTCATGGTGGAGGGCAGTTGCACCATCACCTTCCCCGACGTGGCCCACGAGTTGCAGACCGGCGATACGTTCATCGTCCCTGCGGACGAGGTCCATCAGGTCGTCGGCACTCCCGACTTCGCCGCCGTGCACATCATGCCGAAGGACATCCGGTTCACTTTCAAAGCCTGAGGGAGATTCCCCTGATGACCGTGAGCGCAGATGACGTCGGCGGCGCCTACGACACACAGTCAGCGCGTCTGGCTGACATGCTCGGTACCACCGTGCACCCCGACGACCCGGACCGTGCCCTGATCGAGCCATGGGCTGACGGCGTGAACGGCAGAATCCTTGATGTCGGCTCGGGCACCGGCCGTTGGACCGGACACCTCGCGGGCCTGGGGCACGATGTCGGAGGAATCGACCCCTCGGAGAAGTTCATCGAGGGTGCTCGACGCGCTCACCCCGGGATTCCCTTCCGAGTCGAGTCCGTTCACGATCTCGCGGCGTCCGAGGAACGATGGTCGGGCGTCCTCGCCTGGTACTCCCTCATCCACCTCGACCCCGACGATCTGCGCAGTGCCCTGTCGCTCCTGCACGCTGTGCTCCTCGACGGCGGGAGCCTCCTCCTGAGCTTCTTCACCGGCCCGCAGCTCGAACCCTTCGACCACCCGGTGGCACCCGCCTACCGATGGCCGACGTCGGCCATGTCCGAGGCGTTGAGTGATGCTGGCTTCCGTGGAGTGCATCAGCATGACAGCGTGTCCGACCTGCATGCGGCGATCACGGCCACGGCGTGATCACCTACGGGGATGCGGCCTGGGTGATTCTCGGGGCTACTGGCTCACACCTTCAGCACGTACCGCAGGGTCTCCACCACCTGGTCGGTGGTCGTGCACCAGGCCTGAGCCTCAGCGTCGACCTCCTTGAGCGGATGGACGATGTCTTCGTCATGGAGGGTCACGTAGGGCTTGCCCAGCGCTGCGCAGTAGCCGGCATCGAAGGCGGCGTTCCACTGCTTGTACTTGTCGCCGAAGCGCACCACCACCAGATCGCTCTGCTCGATCAGCGTGCGCGTACGAATGGCGTTGACCTTGGCGGACTGGTGATCACGCCAGAACTGGCGATCGGTCGCACCCAGATGATCGCCAGCAGCGTCGCTCGCGGGGTGGTCGGTCACCGGCGCGGTAAAGGACACGTCCAGCCCGGCCGCCTCGGCGCCCCGCTGGATCTCCGCACGCCAATCGCTATGGATCTCGCCGGAAAGATAGACAGAAAAACTCATGACTGGAAGCTCCTCAAGGGGTGTAGACGGACCTGGCCTGGTCTCTCTGGTTCACCACCCTATTCGTCCAGCGAAAAGAATCAGTGTCCGGCACCGGAAGCGCCCCAACCGGCGGGCGAGGCCGGAGAGCGCCCGGCGGGGCGAAGACTCCCCTGGGTGCAGGGCTCAGCGGCACCGCACTGTTGGCGCGGCCGGTGCTCGCCCCGAGCCGCGTCTCAACCTGCATGCCGTCCACGGGGAGATCGTCAGCGCGGGCTGATGTACAGGTGGTCCGGCCCGTCCTGACCGTCCTCGTCCAGCTCCGGGGCCCGCACCAAGCCCAGCTTGACCGCCACCCGTGCTGCTGCCAGTGCCGGGCCCACTGGTCCATCAGTCGGCGGGTCTCGGTGAGGTCCTGGACGGCGTCCGCAGGGTAGTGCTCGGTGGTCCTCAGGCCCAGGCCGGTGGCGATGAGCTGCGAGGAGCCAGCGAGGACGGCCGTCATAGCCGGGGCGTCCTCAACGCGCAGGGGGCGGCGGGAAATGAACTCTGTCATCAAGAAGACTCAACTCCATCGCAACGGACAACACAACCTTGGCTGAGCCGTCGCCCCGTCAGCTCCGGCATCCCCGGGTGCCTTACCTAAGAAAAGCCGTCCAATGGCCGGGCCCGCTCCCAGCATCGAGAGCGCGACGCCTTATCGATGCGGCCCAATCGGCGATGACCCTACGGTCTTCGGCGGCCATCGCCTCGACGGAGCCGAGGTACTCGGTGTATTCATCCGCTCGTGCCCCGTAGCCACTCCGGACTTTCTCGACCGCCGTTGCCCCCGTATTCGTGATTCTTCCGTGTTGCACGTACCGCTCACTCTCATCCGGCTGTTCGCACATGACGGATTGAGCACGGCATCGAATAGGTTCAGAGGCCGAGCTCACGCAGAAGATCCTCATGGGAGACTCCTTCCTCGTCATCCTGACCGCGTCGTTAGGCTGGGGGTATGGCGACAGTACTTCTCGTGCGGCACGGCCGCACCACAGCCAATGCCGCTGGTCTCCTGGCCGGTCGGGCCGTCGGCGTCAGCCTGGACCGGATCGGGAGGGAGCAGGCTGCGCTGACCGGGGACCGGCTCGCGGCTGTGCCCGTGGTCGGGGTGGTCTCGGGCCCTCTGGAGCGTTGTCAGGAGACTGCCCAGCTCATCGTCGATCGGCAGACCGGCGCACCGTTTTCGTCGGTCGATCCTGACCTCACCGAATGCGATTACGGTCAGTGGCAGGGCCGCATGCTCAGTGATCTCCCGAAAGAGGATCTGTGGCCGATCGTGCAGTCGCAACCCTCCGCCGTCGTCTTTCCCGGTGGTGAATCCATGGCGGGGATGCAGGCTCGGTCGGTGGCAGCGATCCGACGCCACAATGCAACCGTGGACGCCGAGTACGGGCCGAAGGCAGTGTGGGTGGCGGTGAGTCACGGTGACATCATCAAGGCGGTCCTCGCCGACGCGCTCGGCATGCACCTCGACCTGTTCCAGCGGCTCGAGGCGAGCCCCGCGTCCGTCTCGATCGTGAGCTATGGCGCGAGCCGGCCGAGGGTCGTCGCACTCAACACCGACGCCGGTGATCTGTCGTGGCTCTCCAGCGGCATCCACTCCGGCGAAGCGCCGGTGGGCGGCGGTGCAGGCAGAGACGCCATGGACAGCGAAACGCCTAGGATCATCACATGACTGACATGCCTGCACGTGTTCTCGAGTTCGATTGGCCTGATCGGGTCGTCATCGGCACCGTCGGGCATCCGGGGGCGCGGACGTTCTACCTGCAGGTGCGCGCAGGGGCAGAGATCGTGAGCATTTCCCTGGAGAAGCTGCAATCTGCTCTGCTCGCGGAGAAGGTCGACGAGGTCCTCGACCAGCTCATCACCGTCGAGGGCAACCGCTTCAGCGTTCCCGTCAGCACTCCCGTCGAGCTCGTCGACAATGACGAGCTCGAGTCCGTCCAGGAGCACTTCCGCGCGGGAGCCATCGGCATCGGCTGGGACCCCACCACGGCCCAGATCATCATTGAGGCGCTCCCCATCGCCGGCGACGATGACGACTCACTCGAGGGGGACACCGCTGCGGAGTCCGAGAAGCTCCTAGTACGGATGCCGGTCGGTACCGCCCGTGCGTTCACCCGGCGCACCCGGGAGGTCGTGGGCGCCGGGCGTCCCCTCTGCACGCTCTGTGGCTACCCCATGGACCCAGACGACCACATCTGCACGCTTCCCGAGAGCTGATGCCCGCGACGGACCTGGCGACCGCCGAGCTCACGCTCACCGGCCGCATCACGACGGCGTCCAACGCGACATTCCTGGGCAGCATCGGCGACGCGACGGTCATCTACAAGCCGGTGGCGGGCGAGGCTCCCCTCTGGGATTTCCCCGGCGGCACCCTGGCCCGCCGAGAGGTGGCCGCCTACCTGATCTCTCAGGCTCTCGGCTGGAACGTGGTGCCGCGCACCTGGTTGCGCGATGGCCCGATGGGCGAAGGGATGGTGCAGCTCTGGCAGGAGCAGGACCGCACCCAGCGCGCCGTGGACCTGGTCAGGACGGACCACCTGCCCGAGACGGGATGGAAAGGCGTTTTCGAGGGACGGCATGAGAACGGACAGATGGTCACCCTCGTCCATGAGGACTCGCCGGCGCTGCGACGCATGGCGGTGTTCGACCTCGTCGTCAACAACGCCGACCGCAAGGGCGACCACATCCTCGCCATGGCCGACGGACATCGGTACGGCGTCGACCATGGGCTCACCTTCCACCGTGACCACAAGCTGCGCACGGTCCTCTGGGGATGGCTGGGAGGTGCTCTGACCACCGAGGAGCGCGACGGTATAGATCGTGTCAGCAACGGTCTGCGCGGCGAGCTCGGCCGAGGCCTGATGGACCTACTCAGCGCCGAAGAGGTCGCATCGCTCACCGAGCGCTGCGCCCAGCTGCGTGCGGACGGACGGTTTCCGGCCCCGAGCGGCGAGATGCCGGCGGTGCCCTGGCCGCTGTTCTGAGAGTCGCCGCAGGCTCCGGTGACCTCGCCCCTCGCTGGTCCAGCCTCCGGTCACGGGATGCTGTTCGTCCACCACATGGAAGCCGAGTGTTTCGAAGAGTGGGCGAGCCGTGATGCTCAAATGCGGGAAAGCCGGCTCGCTGACATCTTTCGCGCCAGGAGCTCGAGGAATGTCAACAGCTCGCGCGCCACACCTTGTCGTGCGAATCGCGGAGACACGAACATCATGTCGATATAGCAGTCGGCGCTCACATCGGAAATCCCCGCCACTTGCTCGCCGCCGAGGGCGACATAGTTCTCCCGCGCATGCATCGACTGATCCCATCCGCGGACCTCGCGGTTGTCCGGCCGCGCCCATGCCGCAATCTGTTCGGGCGTATAGTCCGCGGACGCCGTGACTGTGATCGCCTCGTGAACACCACCGACCCATCGAGCTCGGACGTCGAAGCGGATCTCGACCGGGTTCCGGTATATCTCAACCTCTGCAGAACACCTGCGGACTCGATCTAGCCGCAGGGACTAGCTATCCGGAATAGGCTTCCTCAACCGCCGCAGACGACAGCGAGATCCGCTTCCACTGTCTGCCGATCGGATGAGGTCACACGACTCTCAGCGGAGTGATCGAAGCGATCTGCACCCCTGCAAGGTCCTCTGCACGGTCGAGCTCGTAGTGACTCTGCAAGTTGATCCAGAATTCCGCCGAGGTGCCGAAGTACTTCGCTAGCCGCAATGCGGTGTCCGCAGAGATCCCCCGCTTGCCATGCACGATTTCGTTGATTCGCCGCGGTGGCACGCCAATCGAAACAGCGAGTTTGTTCTGGGTGATCCCGAATCCCTCAATGAAGTCCTCCATGAGGACCTCGCCGGGGTGAATCGGAGGAATCTTGTCAGTGGTAGTCAACGATCTCCACCTCCTCTGGTCCAGCGTCAGTCCATACGAAACAGATCCGCACTGGTCATTGATCCTGATGCTGTGTTGCCCGGCACGATCGCCTTTCAGCGCTTCGAGCCGGTTTCCTGGCGGGAGCCGGATATCGCTCAGTGATTCAGCGGATCCCACCTGACGCAGCTTCCGCAACGCCGTCGAGGGGATCCGAGGATCGATCGATGGCACGCGATCACGACGCCACAGCCGTTCAGTGTCTTTGTTCCCGAACGACCTGATCACGCGGCCAGCATATAACGGAGCCCGTCAATAACGCTAGACGTTAAACCTAAATTCAACCACGTCGCCGTCCTGCATCACGTACTCCTTGCCCTCCATGCGGACCTTGCCGGCGGCCTTGGCATCGGCCATCGAGCCAGCCGTGACGAGATCGTCGAAGGACACGATCTCAGCCTTGATGAAGCCGCGCTCGAAGTCGGTGTGGATCACGCCGGCGGCCTTCGGGGCGGTGTCGCCCTTGTTGATCGTCCAGGCGCGGGCCTCCTTGGGCCCAGCGGTCAGGTAGGTCTGCAGTCCCAGGGTGTTGAAGCCGGTGCGGGCCAGCTGGTCCAGCCCGGACTCGTCCTGACCGTTCATCTCCAGCATCTCCCGGGCCTCCTCCTCGTCCAGCTCCACGAGGTCGGACTCGAGCTTGGCGTCCAGGAAGACGGCGTCGGCGGGGGCGACCAGGTCGCGCAGCTCCTGCTGCCGGGCAGCGTCACCCAGCACGCCGTCGTCGGCGTTGAAGACGTAGATGAAGGGCTTGGCGGTCAGCAGGCTGACCTCGCGCAACCGCTCCATGTCCAGCCCGTCGGAGGCGATGGAGGAGAAGACGGTGTCCCCGCGCTCCAGCACGGCCTGGGCGGCCTGCAAGGCCTCGAGCTCGGCCGCCTCGCGCTTCTTGCCCTTGACTTCCTTCTCGATGCGCGGAATCACCTTCTCGAGGGTCTGCAGGTCCGCCAGGATCAACTCGGTGTTGATGGTCTCCATGTCCGAGGCCGGGTTGACCTTCCCGTCCACGTGGATCACGTCCGGGTCGTCGAAGGCGCGCACCACCTGGGCGATCGCATGGGACTCGCGGATGTTCGCGAGGAACTGGTTGCCCAGTCCTTCCCCCTCGGAGGCTCCCTTGACGATCCCGGCGATGTCCACGAAGGAGACGGTGGCCGGCAGGAGCTTCTGGGATCCGAAGATGTCCGCGAGCTTCTCGAGCCGTGAGTCCGGCAGGTTCACCACCCCGACGTTCGGCTCGATCGTGGCGAACGGGTAGTTCGCTGCGAGCACAGTCTGGCGGGTGAGAGCGTTGAAGAGGGTGGACTTGCCCACATTGGGCAGGCCGACGATTCCGATAGTAAGAGCCACGGTTGTCCATGGTACCGGTGACAGATAGCGTCGAGAACGTGACTGACCAACCAGAACACCCCACCCACCCGTCCACCGACCCGGCAGAGGTGCCCGGCACCGAGCAGGAGACGGATCCGAATCTCGTGTCCGCCGGCACCGCATTGCCCGAGGGCCAGCCCCAGCCGCCCTCCGAGCGCATCTCGCCGCTGGTCTTCCTGGCCATCGAGCAGGCCCTGGAGTTCGCCACGGAGGACGGCGACGCCGTGGTGCCCTTCCTCCTGGGCTACATCGACGAGGAGCAGAAGGGCATGTGGAAGCTGCCCGGCGCCGATGAGGACCAGATGCGCGCCCAGATCGCCCAGCTGGAGCCGCGCCCCGAGATGGCCGTCTCCGTGTTCGATGCCCGTCTCGAGGTCGAGGGCCAGCCTCACGACGCCTTCGTGCTGGAGGCCTTCGACAACGCCGAGGAGTCCTCAGCCACCGTCATCCAGCTGTACTCGCCGGCCGGTGAGGACGCCGAGGCCGAGGCCGTCGGCGCACCCCAGCTGTTTGGCAACGGGGAGAACATCCTGCGCGCCTGAATCCACACGCGCCTGAATCCACACTTTGAGGGCAGAACGAACCGGTTCGTTCTGCCCTCAAAGCGCTGGCGCGGCTGGCCTCAGATCGCCGGGGCCCGGTCCGCGTACCGGGTCGCCTCGTCGTAGGCACGGGCCACCCTCAGCAGGTCCACGTCCCGTCCCGGCGCCCCGACGAACTGCAGCCCCACGGGCAGCCCCGCCGGGGTGAACCCGCCCGGCACCGAGAGGGCCGGGCAGCTCGTGGCGGAGATGAGGGTGACCGAGCGCATCCACTCGATGTACGTCTGCATCGGTGTGCCCGCCACCTCGCGCGGCCACGTCCACTCGGCCGGGAACGGCACCAGCTGGGCGGTCGGCGTCAGTAGCACGTCGACGCCCCGGGCGCTGTCCGACCCCGTCCCGAAGAACCGCCCGATCTCCCGGTCCAGCCGTCCCCGGGCCACGGCCACCTCCATCAGGTCCGCCGAGGTCAGGGCCAGCCCGCGCTCCACATTCCAGAGCACCTCGTCCTTCACCTGCCCCGGGTGACCGGCCACCACGTCCCGCAGGGCCAGCGCCATGTCGAAGGCCCGCGTGGCCTCGAACACCCGGTCGGCCTCGCGCAGCCGCGGGCACCCCTGAGTCACGCTCGCGCCCAGCCCGGCCAGCACCTCGGCTTCCCGGAGCACGACGCCGGCCACCTCGCCTTCCACGGGCACGTCCAGTCCGAAGTCGGTCGTCACCGCCACCCGGACCCCGGCCAGCGGCCGGTCCGGCGTCGGCCTGGCTCCCCACCCCGCCCCGCGCCCGGCCCGGCTGACCCCGTCCCGGCCCACCGCCTCGGCGAGGAGCTCCGCGAAGGCCCCGGCCGGCGTCGGGCACCAGAGCGGTGAGCGGGGATCCGGGCCGGCGACGACGGACAGCGCGAGGATCACGTCCTCGACCGAGCGGGCCATGGCGCCCTTCTGGCCCAGCCAGGCCCGCGGGTCCCGGGCGGGCACGTTGGGGACGGTTCCCGGTGTCGCACGGAACCCGACGATGTTGTTGAAGGCGGCCGGGTTGCGCAGCGAGCCGCCCATGTCCGAGCCGTCGGCCAGCGGCTGGATGCGCGTGGCGAGGGTGACGGCCGCACCGCCGGACGAGCCGCCGGCGCTGCGGCTGGGGTCGTAGGGGTTGAGGGTGGTGCCGAAGACCTCGTTGTAGGTGTGGGAGCCGGCGGCGAACTCCGGGACGTTGTTCTTGCCGGTGGAGATGACGCCGGCGCGCTGGAACCGCTCGATCACCGCATCGCTCTGGCGGGGCACCAGGTCCGCGAAGATCGGTGAGCCGGAGGTGGTGCGGATGCCGGCCGTGGCGTGGGTGTCCTTGTGCGTCATGGGGATCCCGTGCAACGCCGGCAGATCCTCCGGGGCGGTGGCCGCCGCGAGTTGGTCGGCGGCGAGCGCCTGTGCCTCGGCCTGCTCACGGACTTGGGTGACCACGGCGTTGACGGCGGGGTTCACCGCGTCGATGCGCGCGAAGTGGGATCCGAGGACCTCGCGGGCGGAGATCCGGCGGTGGCGTAGGGCGGCGGCGAGGTCACGGGCAGACAGGCTCAACGGGTCCATGCCCGGAGTCTAGGTCGAGTCGGGCTACGGCGCGGCGTCCAGGGCAGCGCGGAAGGACTCCTCCGCCGCGTCGGAGAACGGGACGAAGACGACCGAGGTGACCGGCCCGGCGTCGGGACCGACCTCGGTGGCCATGGCGCGGCAGGTCTGCACCGCGATGCGGGCCGCATCGTCCATCGGCCACCCGTACACGCCGGCGGAGATGGCGGGGAAGGCCACACTGCCGGCCCCGAGCTGCGCCGCCACGCGCAGCGACTCCCGATAGCACGAGGCCAGCGTCTCCGACTTGTCGATGGTCTTCGCATAGGTGGGCCCCACGGTGTGGATGACCCACCGTGCCGGCAGCCGACCGGCGGTGGTGGCGACGGCCTGTCCCGCCGGCAACCCCTCCGGTAACTCTTCTTCCCGCAGCCGGCGGCACGCGGCGAGGATCTCGGGACCACCACGGCGGTGGATGGCCCCGTCCACTCCCCCGCCACCGAGCAGGGTGGAGTTGGCGGCGTTGACGATCGCGTCGACGGCTACTCGCGTGATGTCGCCGGGTTCGATGCGCAGTTCCATGACGCCACGGTACGTCCCCCACGTCGATCGGCGCATCGACTGACCAGCCACGGCCGGGCGTGCACCCATGACGGATGTCATGCGCACACGGTGACTCCCGGCAGATCCGCCGGACGCCCCCACCGAACAGACTGGAGTCATGAACTCCACCGCCCCCACCACCACCGCGTCCCCGGCCGCGCCGGGCGCCAACGCCGCAGCTGCCCGCGTCTCCGCCCATGCCGAGGCCGACGGCTCCGGCGACTCCGCCCTGCGCGCCTCCGGGGTCCGCCGACAGTTCGGTACCGGCGCCGCCGCCGTGCATGCCGTCAACGGGGTGGACCTCGAGATCCGCCGCGGGGAGATCGTGGCCCTGCTCGGCCCCAACGGCGCCGGCAAGACCACGTTCCTGGATCTCGTGCTGGGGTTCACCACTCCCTCCTCCGGGACCCTGTCCGTCCTGGGGACCGCACCCCGGCAGGCCGTGCTGGACGGGCGCGTCGGAGCGGTGCTGCAGACCGGCGGGCTGCTCCAGGACCTCACGGTGAAGGAGACGGTGTCCATGGTGGCTGCCTGCCATGCGCGCCACCTGCCGGTGGCCACGGTCCTGGAGCGGGCCGGTGCCTCCGCCATCGCGTCCCGCAAAGTCCGCAAGTGCTCCGGAGGCGAGCAGCAACGCCTGCGCTTCGCCCTGGCCCTGCTGACGGAGCCGGACCTGCTGCTGCTGGACGAGCCCACGGCCGGCATGGACGTGCGGGCCCGCAAGGAGTTCTGGGAGACCATGCAGACCGAGGCCGAGCGGGGCCGCACGGTCGTGTTCGCCACCCACTACCTCCAGGAGGCCTCGGACTTCGCCGACCGGATCGTGCTGATGCGCTCCGGCCGGATCGTGGTGGACGGCCCCGTGGACGAGGTGACCGACACCGGTCACCGCACGGTCTCTGCCCTCTGGGACGGCCCCGGCACCCCCGAGGAGGCGGCCGTGAAGCTGGGCCTGCCGGACGCCGTCGTCCATCAGAACGGCCGGGTGCGATTCACCGCCCGGGACACGGACCGGCTGGCCCATGCCCTCCTGGCGGGCGGACTCGCCCACGACCTGACCATCACCGCCGCCTCCCTGGACGAGGTCTTCCTCGACCTCACCGCGGACGGCCAGCCAGCCGCTGCAGCCGACTCAGCCGACGTAGCCGACGCATCCGTTTCGCCAGGAGAACTGACATGAGCACCCCCAGCACCTCCCCCGCCACCCACGCCGCTTCCGCCACTCCCGCCACTCCCGCGATCAGCACGGCCACCACCAGCGCGACACCCCGCCGGAAGAAGTCCACCCTGCGCATCATCACGGGCTTCGCCGGCTGGGAGTTCGTCCGCAACGTGCGGATGATCGAGTCCACGTTCTTCATCGTGGTGCTGCCCACCGTGCTCTACGTGATGTTCGGGGCACTGTCCTCCTTCGGCGACGCCGCGGCCGGCCACGGCAACGTCTTCGCCTACAACATGACCTCCATGACCATCTACGGCGCCACCATGGCCACCAGCGTCATCGCCGGCTCGGCAGCGCTGGAGCGCCAACAGGGCTGGGGCCGCCAACTCGGGCTGACGGGGCTGACCGGTTCCGGCTACATGATCGGCAAGGTGCTCGTAGCCTTGGGCATCGCCGTCATGCCGATCGTGGTGGTCTTCACCGTCGGCGCCCTGACCGGCGCCCGGTTCGAAGCGGGCTGGATGTGGCCGGCCTCCGGGGCACTGGCCCTGCTCGGCGCCGTGCCCTTCGCCCTCTACGGGCTGGCCGCCGCACTGCTCTTCCGCTCGGAGGCGGCGGTGTCCGCGGCCTCCGGCGTCCTCGTGGTCCTCGCGTTCTTCGGCAACCTGTTCATGCCGCTCTCTGGCACCCTGCTGGAGATCGCGCGATTCACGCCGGTCTACGGCATCGCGGCCCTGACGCGGTGGCCCCAACTGGAGGGCACCATCATCAGCATGGAGGACGGCGGCGCCCCGTTGAGTGATCCCCTGTGGGCAGTCGTGCTAAACGTAGTGGCATGGACCGTCATCTTCGCCGTGATCTGCCTGCTCGCCTCGCGCCGCACCACCCGGCGCGGGTGAACTGATGGCCGCGCAGACGTCGGGCGCCTACGGCCCCGGAGAGTGGCCCGAAGTTCCCCTGAAACGCCACGAGCTGGTTCCCATCCTGATCACGGCGGGGGTCTGGCTGGTCTTCCTGATCCTCCCGCTGGTGACCATAACGACCTCTGACGTCACCCTCGGTGTCAGGATCCTCGGCTTCGCCGGGCTGGCGGCGTTCGCGGGCATCTACCTGGGGCACTTCGTCTGGCCGTGGCCCTACCGCACGCTGCCGCATTGGGCGAACACCGCCGCCGTCACCGTGTTGCTGTGCCTGTGCATCCTGGCCACGATCCCGTCGGCGGGCCTCAACGCCTTCAACTTCCTCCCCTTCACCCTGGCGATCTGGATCTTCCCGCACCGGCTCAAGGTCGGTTTCCCCGTGGCCGTCGGCCTCGCGGCGATCTGGCTGCTGGCCGCTCTGCTGGTGGACGCCCGCGAGGAACGCTTTTGGCTGATCGTGCCCACCGGCCTGGCCCTCGTCATCATGCTCGCGCTGCGTCTGGCCATGGAACGGGAGGAACGATCCCGTGTGCTCGGCGAGGAGCTTGCCCTCTCCCGCCAGCGCGAACGGGTCGGCCGGGATGTCCACGACGTCCTGGGCCACTCCCTTACCGTCATCACCCTGAAGACCGAGCTGGCCCGGCGGCTCATGGACACGGATCCGGAGCGCGCCCAAGCAGAGCTCGACGAGGTCCTGGCCATCTCCCGCCAGTCCCTGGCGGAGGTCCGCAACACCGTGGGCGGGCTCCACGTCCCGGAGCTGGGCGCCCAGCTCGCCTCGGTCCGCACCGCGTTGGCCGCCGCCGGGATCGCCCCCGGGCTGCCGGACCCGGCCGCCGTCTCCACCCTGCCACCGGACCGTCGGGAGCTCTACGCCTGGTGCCTGCGGGAGGCCGTCACCAATGTGATCCGCCACGCTGGCGCCTCCCGCTGCACCGTCACCATCACCGCAGACCGGCTCACCGTGTCCGACGACGGCCGGGGACTTCCCTGCCCCGTCCCGCCGGTGACGGGCCGCGGCTCGGTGCCGGGGCCGGCGTCGGACGCTGTGCTGGTGATGTCAGGGGCCGGTTCCGGGCTGCGCGGCATGCGCCACCGCGTCACCGAGGCCGGTGGCATCCTGAGTGTGCGGCCGGCTCAGTCGGGCAGCGTACGCCCCGGCACGATCGTGGAGGTGATCCTCTGAGCATCCGGCTCCTGCTGGCAGATGATCAGGCCCTCGTGCGCGGCGCCCTGGCTGCCCTCCTCGGCATGGAACCGGACCTCGAGGTGGTCGCTGAGCTCGGCGACGGCACGCGGGTGGCCGCCGTGGTGGCCGAGCAGCGGGTGGACGTGGCCCTGCTGGACATTGACATGCCGGGGCTGGACGGGATCGAGGCGGCCCGGGCCATCGCGGCGGGTGGCACGGGGTGCCGCTCCCTGATCGTCACCACCTTCGGCCGGCCCGGTTACCTCCGGCGGGCCCTCGAGGCCGGGGCCAGCGGCTTCGTGGTCAAGGACACCCCCGCGGACCGATTGGCCGAGGCGGTGCGCACGGTGCACGCCGGGCAGCGGGTGGTGGATCCCTCGCTCGCGGCGGAGACCCTGGTGTCCGGCTCCAACCCGCTGACGGACCGCGAACGGGACGTGCTGCGTGCCGCCCAGGACGGATCGAGCGTGCGCCAGATCGCCGCGGCCCTGTTCCTCTCCCCCGGGACGGTGCGCAACCACCTGTCCTCCGCGATCGGCAAGACCCACACGTCCAACCGGACGGAGGCAGCCCTGGCGGCGCGGGACCACGGGTGGCTGTAGAGACTCCTGAGAGCCTCGTCAGCCTCGTCAGCCTCGTCAACGAATGGTCATTTCGTCGGCGAACCCCCTGACGAAATGACCATTCGGTGACGACACCTGCGGCACGTGGCCTAACGTGTCCCGGGTCTTTGGCAGGCTGGAGGCATGGAGACTTCTGCAGTGGTGTTGGTGGCCGTCGTGTGCGTGGTGGCGGGACTGGTGGTGGGCGCCGTGGCCGGCGCGTGGCTGGTCTGGTCGCGCGTCCGGGGCTCCTGGGAGGGCGCGGCCAGCGAGGCCCGGGAACAAGCCCGGTCATCCCGGGAGGAACTCGCGGAGTCGCAGGCCGCCCTGGCCGCTGCGGAAGCCGAGAGCCGGGTCCTCGCCGCGGAGCGCACCGCGGATCGTGACCGCGCCGCCGCCGAGTCCACCGTGCTCAAGGCGCTGGCGCCGGTGGGCCAGCGCCTGGAGACCCTGCAGCGCCAGGTGGGGATGCTGGAGCGGGACCGCGTGGAGCAGTACGGCCAGCTGTCCGAGCAGCTCAAGACCGCGGCCGCCACGGACACGGCGTTGCTGGTGAACACGCGCTCGCTCGTGGCCACGCTGAAGTCCACTTCCGCGCGGGGCCACTGGGGTGAGGTCCAGCTGCGCCGTGTGGTCGAGGCGGCCGGCATGCTGGCGCACACGGATTTCTCGGAGCAGGAGGTGCTGCGCGGCGAGGAGGACCGGATCCTGCGCCCTGACCTGGTGGTCCAGCTACCCGGGGGGAAATCCCTCGCGGTGGACGCCAAGGCACCCCTGGCCGCCGTCCTGGAGGCTGAGGAGCTGGCCGGTGACGTGACCGCGGAAGCCGCCGCCCGGCGCGCTGAGCTACAGGTGGACCATGCCAAGGCCGTCCGTGCGCACGTGGACGCGCTGTCCGCCAAGCAGTACTGGCAGGGGCTGGCGGACTCCCCCGAACTGGTGATCTGCTTCCTGCCGGCCGAGTCCTTCCTGGCCGCTGCCCTCGAGGCGGACCCGGGCCTGCTGGACCACGCCTTCTCGAGGAACGTGGCCCTGGTGGCGCCGGTGTCCCTGCTGGCCGCACTGAAGTCCGTGGCCTACTCCTGGCGGCAGGAGACCCTCACCGACAATGCCCGGGAGCTCTTCGAGGCCTCACATCAGCTCTATCAGCGGCTGGGAACCCTCGGCGGACACGTGACCAAGCTGGGAGGGTCCCTGAAGTCGGCGGTGGAGAAGTACAACGCCATGGTCGGCACCCTCGAGTCCCGGGTGCTGCCCTCCGCCCGGCGGATCGGCGAGTTGGACCCGACGAAGGGCGAGGTGATGGCACCGCTCAAACCGGTGGAGTCCACCCCGCGCGTCCTGTCCGCGGCGGAGCTGCTGGACGCGGAGTTCCTGACGGAGAACGCCGCACTGTCACGGACATCACAGCCACCACGGGAGGCCTGACGGAATAGAGCGGGCGGTATCGGAGTTGGCCATGAGTGAATCATTGAAGCTTCAATGAATAGGTCGACTCCTTGGAGTCACCTCACTGAACCGTCTGGAAGGACACCCATGCGCATCGGCTACATCGTCGGATCCCTCGCCCAGAACTCCATCAACCGCCGCCTGGCCAAAGCCCTCGAGGCACTGGCCCCGGAAGGTGTGGAGCTCTTCGAGATCTCCATCAGCGAGCTGCCCCTGTACAACTGGGACCATGACGCCGACTACCCCGCGGCGGCCCTGGACTTCAAGGACGCCGTGTCCTCCGCGGACGGCATCCTGTTCGTCACCCCGGAGTACTCCCGCTCCATCCCGGCGGCACTGAAGAACGCCATCGAATGGGGCGCACGGCCCTGGGGCCAGGCCGTATGGGGCGGCGTCCCCGCCGCCGTCATCGGCACGTCCCCCGGAGGAACCGGCACCGCCATGGCCCAGCAGCACCTGCGCAACATCCTGGCCCACGTGGACATGAAGACCATGGGCCAGCCGGAGTCCTTCATCCAGTCCCGCGAAGGCGCCATCGCCGAGACCGGTGAGGTCCAGGACGGCGCGTTGCTGCAGATCCTCCAGGGCTTCGTGGAGGCGCTCACCGCCCACGTGGAGGCCAACGCCCGCGTCGCAGCCTGATCGCTGCACCGCCTGAGTGCTGCACCGCCTGAGTGCCGCGGACCCCTCGACCCGATGCCGGCGTCGAGGGGTCCGCTGCGTTTCGGGGCGATGTTCGAGGAGCTGTTCGGGACGATGACAGCGGTACCCGTCCGATGGCGTAGACTCATCGGTAGCCAACCGGGCAGGACCCTTCCTCTCCGGTGCCGGCCAGCACCGCGTTGAGTGGCTCTTGTGATGCCGCCCCGCCAGTGCCAGGGCCGGGTCTTAATCTTCCACCCGGACGGATTCTACTTTCGTGACTTCTCTTCAGCCTGCCGCCATTTCCGGCGGTTCTACCACCCTGCCCTCCTCTGACTCGGGTTTCACCGAGCTGGGTGTGCCCGCTGGCTTGGCCGCCGCGCTGGCCCCGCAGGGCATCACCATCCCCACCCCGATCCAGAAGGCCACCCTTCCGGACTCCCTGACCGGCCGTGACGTGCTCGGCCGTGGCCGGACCGGCTCCGGCAAGTCCTACGCCTTCCTGCTGCCGCTGGCCTCCCGGCTGGATGACGGCCGCAACGCCCAGGCCCGCCGGCCCCGCTCCCTGGTGCTGGCCCCGACCCGCGAGCTGGCGCTCCAGCTCGAGGACTCCTTCAAGCCCCTGGCCGCAGCCACGGGCCTGGTCTCGCACACGATCTTCGGCGGCGTGGGCCAGAACCCGCAGGTCAAGGCACTGCAGCGTGGCGTGGATGCCCTCGTGGCCTGCCCGGGCCGGCTGCTGGACCTCATGGGCCAGGGCCACGTGGACCTGTCTGCGGTGGAGATCCTGGTGATCGACGAGGCCGATCACATGGCGGACATGGGCTTCCTGCCGATGGTCCGCCGCATCCTGGACCAGGTGCCCACCTCGGCCCAGAAGATGCTCTTCTCCGCCACCCTGGACGAGGGTGTCGGCGTGCTGGTGAAGAAGTACCTGAAGAACCCCGTGGTGCACGAGGCTGATTCGGCCGTCTCCCCCGTGGCGAAGATGGACCACCACGTGGTCTCCGTGGACGGCGATGACAAGCTCGGCACCCTGGCCGACCTGTGCGCCGCCCCGGGCCGGACCATCGTGTTCACCCGCACCAAGTACGGCGCCAAGAAGGCCGCCAAGCAGCTGCGCCAGCGTGGCGTCACCGCCCTGGAGCTGCACGGCAACCTCTCCCAGAACGCCCGGACCCGCAACCTGGACGCCTTCCACAACGGCACCGCCGGCACCCTGGTGGCCACGGACATCGCCGCCCGCGGCATCCACGTGGACGATGTCTCCCTGGTGATCCACTCGGATCCGCCCACCGAGCACAAGGCCTACCTGCACCGTTCCGGCCGCACCGCCCGCGCGGGCCAGGCCGGCACCGTGGTGACCCTGGCCGCCCGCGAACAGCGCAACGAGGTCCGCACCCTGATGCGGGCCGCCAAGATCACCCCGACCGTGCACGCCGACGGTGCCGACGCCTCCGTGCTGGAGACGCTGGCCCCCGGAGAGCGCATCTTCCTGGAGACCGCCGAGCTCGAGAAGCTCCTGTCCGTCTCCACCCCGAACGGCCAGCAGGCCCAGGGCGGCAACGGCGGCGGCCAGGGCGGCGGACGTTCCGGCAGCCGTGGTGGTCAGGGCGGCGGCCGCGGTGGCTCCCGCGGTGGCCGCGGTGGTTCCCGGTCCGGCGCCCCGTCCGGTGAGCGCTCTAATCAGTCGCGCACCGACCGTGCCCCGCAGGAACGCTCCGGCACCGGTGGCGGCAGTGGCAACACCGGCGGTGGACAGGGTTCCCGCGGTACCGGGCGTCCCGGGAACCGCCGCGCGGGCACCTCGGCCGGCGCGCCGTCGTCGGGCGGGCGGGTGTACTCCTCCGAGAGCGGCGGCCGCAACACCGACTTCCGGCAGGACCAGAACGATGAGGGCAGCCGGGGTGGCCGCGGCAGCAACGGCAACTCGGGCCGCACCCGCAACGGCCGCAGCCGCCGCGCCTCCAGCGGACAGGGTTCACCCCGCAATTGACGGTCCGGCCTCACCGCTGAACTGAACAGACAGCAGCACCCCCACCTCTCGAGGTGGGGGTGCTGCTGTCTGCTCTAGATGGAGGTCAGAGTCCGGCGACCACGGTCAGGGCCTGCTCGACCAGCTCGTCCACACTGCCGGAGTTCTCCAGCACCCAACCGTCCTCGTCCTGGCCCAGCGGCTCGAGGGTGGCGAGCTGGTCGGGCACCAGGGAGGCGGGCATGAAGTGGCCCATCCGGTGTTCCACCCGCTCGGTGATGACCGCGGGATCGGACGCCACCTGCAGGAAGACCACCCGTCCCGCGGCCCCGCGCAGCAGGTCCCGGTAGGAGCGTTTGAGGGCCGAGCAGGTGGAGACCGTGCCGCCGGCGTTGGACTCCCGGTCCATCCAGGCGCGCAGGGACTCCAGCCAGGGCCAGCGGTCCTCGTCGGTGAGCGGGGTCCCGGCGGACATCTTGGCGATGTTGGCAGCCGGGTGGAACTCGTCGGCCTCGGCGAAGGGCCGGCCCAGCCGCGCGGCCAGGCGTTCGGCCAGGACGGACTTGCCCGAGCCGGAGATCCCCATGACCACGAGGTGCAACGGCCCGGAGTCCATCAGCTGGTGGAGCTGCGGCGGCCGCCGAGGGCGTGGTCGTTGTCTCCGACCTTCTTCATCTCCGCACGCAGTTCCTTGGGCAGGGAGAAGATGATGTCCTCCTCGGCCGTGACGATCTCCTCCACGGAGCCGTAGCCGTACTCCGCGAGCAGCGCCAGCACGTCCGTCACGAGGGTCTCCGGCACCGAGGCGCCGGAGGACAGGCCGATGGTGGCCACGCCCTCGAACCAGGACTCATCCACCTGGTGGGCGAAGTCCACGCGCTCGGCGCGCTGCGCACCGTACTCCCGCGCGACCTCCTTCAGGCGCACCGAGTTCGAGGAGTTCGCCGAGCCCACGATGATCACCAGGTCGCAGTCCGGGGAGATCTTCTTGATGGCCGCCTGGCGGTTCGAGGTGGCATAGCAGATGTCATCCGAGGGCGGATCCTGCAGGTTCGGGAACCGCGAGCGCAGGATGGCCACGATCTCCAGGGTCTCGTCCACGGACAGGGTGGTCTGGGACAGCCAGATCAGGTTGTCCGGGTCCTCGACCTGGACCGTCCGGGCCTCTTCCGGGTTGTTGATGATGGTGGTGTGGTCGGGGGCCTCACCGAAGGTGCCCTCGACCTCCTCGTGGCCTTCGTGCCCGATCAGCAGGATGCGGCGGTCCAGCTTGGAGAAGCGCACCGCCTCGCGGTGCACCTTGGTGACCAGCGGGCAGGTGGCGTCAATGGTCCGGAGGCTGCGATCGGCGGCCTCGGACACCACGGCCGGGGACACCCCGTGCGCGGAGAAGACCGTCAGCGAGCCCTCGGGCACCTCGTCCAGCTCGTTGACGAACACCACGCCCTGGGCCTCCAAGGTCTCCACCACGTGCCGGTTGTGCACGATCTCCTTGCGGACGTACACCGGCGCCCCGTGGTGTTCCAGGGCCTTCTCCACCGCCACCACGGCGCGGTCCACGCCCGCGCAGTATCCGCGGGGGGCGGCGAGCATGACCTTCTTGTCCCCGGGCACGATGGCGGCCGCCTCCACCTCTTCGCGGGTGCGGCGGGCGCGGGGGATGTGGGGCATCCCGACGGAGACGGGGGCTACGGTGGTAGCGGGGGCGGCAGCGGCTGCTGCATGAACGGTGGACATATGTTCCAGTCTACCGGCGGAGCCGTCACTGGCCACCGGCGGGTGAGGCACGCCTCAATGGGCCGGTGGCCCGCTCCGCCGCGCGCTGAGGGGCCGGAGACCGGAGACGAGGACGGTGATCAGGCCCAGGACGGCGACGGTCCCACCGCCGACCATCAGCAGCAGGGTGTCCGGCATCGCGTAACCCCGGATCCCGTCCAGCAGGGAGGCGGCTGCGGCCCGGGCGAGGCCCTCCATGTCGGCAGCGGGGCCCAACCGCCCCAGAGCCCACCGCCCGGCGGCCCCCACCGCGAGGGCGGTGATCCCGGCCACGAACAGCGGGGTGCCCTTGCGGCGCCGGGGAGCGGCCATCAGCGCCAGCAGCAGGAGCACGGCGGAGGTGCCGGCCAGCCACGGCCACCGGTACAGGTGGTGCACGGTCCACGCCACGGCGTCCATCGGGACGGCGTCAGGGTCCGGGACCGTGAGGTCCACGGCCAGAGGCGAGGCGCCGCCGTCGGGCCCGGTGCCTGTCCCCGTCCCGGTCCCAGCCCCCGAGACGATCCGGTCCCCGCCCTCGCGGACCGCCCGGGCGATGACGGAACCGCCGGGGAGTGTCTCGGCTGATGCGGCGAGCCGGTCCACCCCCAGGCCGATGATCGGGGTCAGTTGCAGGTGCAGGGTTCCGGCCTCCGGGTCTGGTCCACCGCCACCGCCCGGGGAGCCCTCGTCCTGGTGGATCGCGGCCAGTCGGCCCACCCAGTCGGTCCGGGTCTGTTCCAGGGTCTCGGCCCAGACCGCAGGGAAGCGCTCATCCGTGACCAGGCCGTCGGCGGCGGCGCTGACGAGATCGCTGAAGCTGTCCTGCAGGAAGGACGGGACGGCATCGGGCCACTGCTCCGAGACGATGCCCCCGACCTCGTCCGGCAGGGCCGCGCGAAGCCCGGGGTCCTCAGACATCGGGCCGGCGATCCGCTGCAGCGGCTCCGGGGTGTGGACCAGTGCCTCGGCCCGGGCACCCACGAGGGACAGGGCCGCCAGCAGGCCGGCCAGGGCGGCGAGCAGGATCGACAACGCCGTGCGCATGGTGGCTCCGTTCGCGGGTGGGTCAGGATGGGTCCATCACGTCCTAGCCTATTGAGACAATGGAGGTGTCCGGGCACCCGGACCAGCCCGGACCGGCCGACGTACTGAGAGGACCACCCACGCATGGACGAACCGCAGCCCCCCGGCGCGCTCCCGGCCACCGCGGCCGGCACCGCGCCGGACTCCCCCTGGCCGTTGCGCGTCCTCTCGGAGAACCTGAAGTCATACTTCGAGCGGGCCCCGGAGGCCTGGATCGAGGGCCAGCTGATCGAGTTCAAGGTGATCCGGGGCAACGCCTGGATGACCCTGCGCGATCTGGACGCCGATTATTCGCTGCCCGTGACCGCGTGGCGGAACGTGGCCTCCACGCTGGAGGGCACGGTGGAGCAGGGCTCCCGCGTGGTCGCGTGCGTCAAGCCGAGCTTCTACACCAAGACCGGGCGGCTGAGCATGATCGCCTCCGCCATGCGGCCCGTGGGGATCGGGGATCTGCTGGCCCGGGTGGAGAAGCTGCGCCGCGCCCTGGAGGCAGAGGGCCTGACCGCCGAGACCCGCAAGAGGCCGCTGCCCGTACTGCCGAACCTCATCGGACTGGTCACGGGCAAGAACTCGGATGCGATGCAGGACGTGATGCGCAACGCCCACCTGCGCTGGCCCGAGGCCCGGTTCGAGGTGCGCGAGGTGGCCGTGCAGGGGGCGAACGCGCCGCGGGAGGTGATGGCCGCCGTCGCCGAGCTGGACGCGCATCCGGAGGTGGACGTGATCGTCATCGCCCGCGGCGGAGGCGCCCTGGAGGAGGTCATCCTGCCGTTCTCGGATGAGGCCCTGGTCCGTGCCGTCGCCGCCACCCGGACACCCGTGGTCTCGGCGATCGGCCACGAGGCCGACCGGCCGGTGCTGGACGACGTGGCGGATGTCCGCGCCTCCACCCCCACGGATGCGGCCAAGCGGATCGTGCCGGACGCCGCCGCCGAGCGCGAGGCCATCGCCGGGTCCCGGCTGCGGCTGGCCTCCGGGGTGGAGCGGCTCGTGCTCAACGAGGCCCAGCACCTGGCCGCCCTGCGGTCCCGGCCGGTGCTGGCCCAGCCGGAGCGGATGGTGGACGATCGTGCCATGGACCTGGACCGGATCCGCGCGCGCGCCCGCACCTCGTTGGGTGGACGGTTGGACCGGGAGCACGACGCCGTGGGGCACCTGAGGGCCCGGGTGCGGTCCCTGTCCCCGCAGCGGACCCTGGACCGCGGCTATGCGGTGGTCCAACGCGTGGCCCAGACCGCGGATCAGCCGGCCGAGGTGGTCCGTAGCGCCGGGCAGGTCACCGCCGGGGACCGGTTGGACATCCTGGTGGCCGCCGGGCGGATCGGGGCCGCCGTCACGGAGACCGAGACGACGAGCAAGCACACGAACAAGCACACGAACAAGCACACGAACACGCCGACCGACGAGGAGAACGCATGAGCGCCACCGACCCGAAGACCACCGACTCCCCGGCACCAGCCCCCGGTGCCGGACCGGCCACCGTCGACGGATTCTCCGCGGCGGACACCTCGGACATCGCGACGATGAGCTACGAACAGGCCCGGTCCGAACTCGTGGAGACCGTCTCGCGCCTGGAGGCCGGTGGGGCCGGGTTGGAGGAGTCGCTCGCCCTCTGGGAGCGCGGCGAGGCCCTGGCGGACCGCTGTGAGGCCTGGCTGGACGGCGCCCGCGCCAAGCTCAACGAGGTCCGGGCCAAGGTCGCCGGCTCCGACCCGGCCGGCGGGGCCGGTACTGGTCTGGACTAGGCCGTCTGGCCGGAGTGCTTGCCCTCGGCGAACTCCTCGACCATCTTCGCGTTGAAGGCGTCCAAGTCGCCCGGGTTCCGGCTGGTCGTCAGGCCCTGGTCCACCACGACCTCCTTGTCCACCCAGGTGGCCCCGGCGTTCTTCAGGTCCTCGGACAGGGAGTGGTAGCTGGTGAGCGTCCGGCCCTGGACCACTCCGGCGTTGATGAGCGTCCACGGCGCGTGGCAGATCGCGGCCACCGGCTTGTGGGCTTCGAAGAAGCCGCGGACGAAGGCCTGGACCCCGGTGTCCGCCCGGAGGGCATCGGCGTTCAGTGTCCCGCCGGGCATGACGAGTGCGTCGAAGTCGGCGGCGGACACGGAGCCGGCCGCGTGGTCCACGGTGAAGGTGTCCGCATGTTCCCAGTCGCCGTTCATGGCCGTGATCGTCCCGGTCTCCAACGAGACGAGCCGGGGCTGTCCGCCGGCGGCCCGGACGGCCTCCCACGGTGAGGTGAGCTCCACCTGTTCCACCCCGCGGGTGGCGAGGAAGGCGATGGTCTGTCCCGCAAGCTGCTGTGTAGTCATACCCCCACCCTAGACACGTACCCCCGGGGTGCTGGCAAACCGGAGGGCGCCGGGTCTGGAGATTGATTGACCTAGGGATATCCCGTCGCTACGCTCTCCCACAGCAAGGTCAGTACCGGGTACCAGTGAGACGGCTGGTCAGCCGGTGTTCTAACAGGGGGACCGCACACCACCATGCCCAGCATCCTCGATCGTGAGGCCATCGTCGCCCCACGGACCTTCAACCGGTGGCTGATCCCCGCCGCCGCGCTGGCGATCCACCTGTGCATCGGCCAGGTCTACGCTTTCAGCGTCTTCAAGATCCCCATGATGGGCCACTTCGAGACCGGCGACGTGGCGGTCGGGTGGATCTTCTCCGTGGCCATCGCCATGCTCGGCCTGGCGGCGGCCTTCGGCGGCACCTGGGTGGAGCGCTCGGGCCCCCGCAAGTCCATGGTGGCGGCCGGCGCGTTCTGGGTGGTGGGATTCCTCGTGGCCACCCTGGGCATCGCCACGGGCCAGCTGTGGCTGGTCTACCTCGGCTACGGGGTCATCGGCGGCATCGGCCTGGGCATCGGGTACATCTCCCCCGTGTCCACGCTGATGAAGTGGTTCCCGGACCGGCCGGGACTCGCCACCGGCCTGGCCATCATGGGATTCGGCGGCGGCGCCCTGATCGCCAGCCCCCTGTCCAACAGCCTGATGGCGCTCTTCGGTGGTGGCAGCCAGCCGGAACAACTCCAGGCCGGGCTGATGCAGACCTTCCTCACACTGGCCGTGATCTACGCCGTGGTGATCGCCCTCGGCGCGCTCGTGATCCGCGTCCCCCACCCGGACTGGAAGCCCGCCGGCTTCAACCCGGCCGAGGCGGCCGCGAAGCCGATGCAGACCACCGCCAACGTCTCGGCCGACTCGTCCCTGAAGACCCCGCAGTTCTGGCTGCTGTGGCTCGTGCTCTTCTGCAACGTGACCGCCGGCATCGGCATCCTCGAGAACGCGGCCCCCATGATCCAGGCCTACTTCAACGAGATCACCCCGGCGGCCGCCGCCGGGTTCGTGGGTCTGCTGTCCATCGCGAACATGGCCGGCCGGTTCGTGTGGTCCACCACCTCGGACTACTGGGGACGGAAGAACAACTACATGATGTACCTCGGCATCGGCCTGGCCATGTACCTGGTCATCGCCCTCATGGGCGGGGCCAACCTGGTGGTGTTCATCATCGCCACCATGGTGATCATCTCCTTCTACGGGGGCGGGTTCTCCACCGTCCCCGCCTACCTGAAGGACATGTTCGGCGTGTTCCAGGTCGGCGCCATCCACGGCCGGCTGCTGACCGCCTGGTCCGCGGCCGGGGTCGCCGGCCCGTTGATCGTCAACAGCCTGCTCGAGTCCCAGGCCGCCGCCGGCAAGACGGGCGCGGACCTCTACACCTTGTCCCTGTACATCATGGTCGGCCTGCTGGCGATCGGCTTCATCGCCAACCTGCTGGTCCGTCCGGTCGCTGCCAAGCACCACATCCCTGAGCACAGGATCCGCGAGAAGGAGACCGCCGCGTGAGCACCTCACCCCAGCCCCGAGAGTCCGACCACCACCCGGATCGGCCCGCCGACGTCCGGGTCTCGGAAGGCGTCGCCGCCACCAGCGGCACCTACAACGCCGTCGCGGTGTTCCTCGCCCTGATCGTGATGGCCGCCCTGGCCTACGGCCTCGTCCAGACAGCCATCAAGGCCTCAGCCCTGTTCACCGGCTGACGGCGCTGACTGCAGCTGACTGCACCGGGGCGCCTCCGGGCAAGCCCCGCCCGGGCGGTCAGCTGGCGGCCAGACGCCTCTTCTCGGCGCCGATGTCGAAGCCAGCCGGCGGCCATTCGAGGTCCAACCCCTCCAGGGCCGAGATCACCAGCTCCTGCACGGCGATCCTGGAGTACCACTTGCGGTTCGCCGGGACGATGTACCACGGCGTCTGGTCCGTGTCCGTCTCGGCGATGGCGATCCGGTAGGCCTCCATGTACTCGTCCCAGTAGACCCGCTCGTCCACGTCGGAGGGGTGGTACTTCCAGAACTTGTCCGGCCGGTCGAGGCGTTCGGCCAGTCGGTCCTGCTGCTCGTCCTTGGACAGGTGCAGCATGACCTTCAGCACGCGGGTGCCGCGCTGGACCAGCTCCTGCTCGAACTCCCGGATCTCGGCGTAACGCTGCTCGATCTCCGGCACCGGCGTGAGACCGCGGACCCGGTGGATCAGCACATCCTCATAGTGGGAGCGGTCCCAGACGCCCACGAACCCGGCCGGCGGGACGTGGGGGCGGATCCGCCACAGGAAGTGGTGGGACCTCTCCTCGTCCGTCGGTGCCTTGAAGGCGGCGTCCTCCACGCCCTGCGGGTCCATGGCGCCGACCACGTGGCGCATGATCCCGCCCTTGCCGGCGGTGTCCATCGCCTGGACCACGAGCAGCAGGGAGCGGCCGTGGCCCGCGGCATCGACCGAGCCCGCCACCCCGTTGGCATAGAGCAGCTCCTGCAGCTGGGTCAGCCGCTCGGCCCGGGCCTCGAGGGTGGCCTCCCCCTCGGCCTTGCCGCCCGGGTATCCGGGCGTGGCGTCGGGGTCCACGTCGACGGGACCCCTCGCCAGACCGCCCGGGGTCCGGGCCCGCAACAGGGCCCGCGGGTCCTGCTGGAAGTCCATCACATGCTTTCTAGCGCTCACGGTAGTCCTCCAGGAAGTCGGCGATGCGGCCGATGCCCTCTTCGAGGTCCCGCACGGAGGGAAGGGTGACCAGGCGGAAGTGGTCCGTGTCCGGCCAGTTGAAGGCCCGCCCGTGGGAGACCAGGATCTTCTGGGAACGCAACAGGTCGATCACGAACTTCTCGTCGTCCTCGATCCGGTAGACCTCCGGGTCCAACCGGGGGAACAGGTACAGGGCCCCCTGGGCCGGCTGGACGCTGACGCCGGGGATCTCCGAGAGCAGCCGCTGGGCCAGGTTGCGTTGCTCGAGCAGCCGTCCGCCGGGCAGGATGAGGTCGTTGACGGACTGGTACCCGCCGAGCGCCGTCTGGATGGCGTGCTGGGCCGGGACGTTGGCGCACATGCGCATGTTGGCCAGCAGCGTCAGGCCCTCGATGAAGTCCGTGGCGCGGTGCTTGGGTCCGGAGATCGCCACCCAGCCCGAGCGGAATCCGGCCACCCGGTAGGCCTTGGACAGCCCGGAGAAGGTCAGGGTGACCACGTCGTCGGAGAGCCCGGCCACATTGATGTGGCGGGCCCCGTCGTAGAGGATCTTCTCGTAGATCTCATCGCTCATCAGCACCAGGTTGTGCTTGCGGGCGATCTCCACCATCCCGCTGAGCACCTGGCGCGAGTAGACGGCGCCGGTGGGATTGTTCGGGTTGATCAGGACGAGCGCCTTGGTCCGCTCCGTCACCTTGGACTCGATGTCCTCGAGGTCCGGGGACCAGCCCTCCTCCTCCACGCAGCGGTAGTGTACGGCGCGGCCTCCCGAGAGGGTGGTGGCGCCGGTCCACAGCGGGTAGTCGGGTGAGGGGATCAGCACCTCGTCGCCGTCGTCCACCAGGGCCTGCAGCACCATGGAGATCAGCTCGGAGACCCCGTTGCCGATGAACACGTCCTCCACGTCGATGCCCATGATCCCGCGCGACTGGTAGTACTGGCTGACCGCGGTGCGGGCGGAGTAGATGCCGCGCGAGTCGGAGTAGCCCTGGGCGTGGGGCAGGTGGGAGACCATGTCCTTGAGGATGGCGTCCGGGGCCTCGAAGCCGAACGGTGCGGGGTTGCCGATGTTCAGCTTCATGATCCGGTGGCCGGCCGCCTCCATCCGCTGGGCCTCCTCCAGGATGGGTCCGCGCACGTCATAGCGCACGTTGAGGAGCTTGGAGGACTGTTTGATCTGACCGGACCGTGTCTTTGCCATGCGCTCCATCCTAGAACCGAGCGCCCGCGGATTCTGCCAGGTCTCCGGCCGCCCGGCAGAAGCGACCGTCAGAACCAGCCGTCAGGGGTCTCCTCGAGACCGGCGGCGACCAACCAGAACTGGGCCGCCTCTTCCCGGGGCAACCGGTCCGGCCCCGTGGTGAGCCGCTGCAGTTCGGCGAGCATCTCCCCGTCCAGCCGATCGGCCACGGCGCGGAGGGCGCCCTCCGTCCCGTCCGGCAGGGCCTCCTGGTCCGCCACCATCACCACACGTCCCTCGGGCAGGACCCGCGCCGGGTCGGCGAGGGGTTCCAGCGCCTGGTCCGAGATGGCAGGGTCCGTCCCGTACATCAGCGCGACGTCGGCCCGGCCGGTGACGAGGTCCCCCACGACTCCCAGCTCGCCCGGTTCCACCCACCGGGACGGTTCGCATCCCGCGAGAGAGGCGAGCCGCTCGCCGTACACGGCGGCGTCGATCTGCGGGCTGAACACCAGCCGGTCGCACAGTCCGTTCAGGTCGGTGAGGTCCTCCATCTCATACATCCCGGTCAGCGCCGTGGTGGCGACGGCCTGCAGGCGCATGGTGCCCGCGGAGGACCCCACCACCGCCGTGTCCTCCGGGAAGAACTCCGTGACCATGGCGGTCGTCCCCTGGGCGTCCGCGGCGGGACGCCCCTCGGGCAGCGGGGTGGGTGAGCCGGTGGCCGTCGGGTGCCCGGTGGGGGTGGCCGGCGCCGGGTCCGAGGCCGTGGCGCTGGCTGAGGCCTCCGCGCTGGGGCTGGCGCCGGAGCCGGGGTCCGTGCGGGACCCGGACCCGGCGGGCTCGGGTGACGGGGACGGCGTCGGGACCTCCCCGGCGAGCGTGTCCGGGATGAGTTGTGTGGCCATGGCCAGGGTGTCCACCACGGCGACCTGCTGTGCTCCGGCGGCACCCCAGGGCTCCGCGGAGGGCTCTCCGACCTCGGCGGGGATGCCCTCGTTCTCCAGGTGACGCTCGATCACCACGGCCAGCAGCTGCTCCTCGGGGCGGGTGCCCGTGATGAGGGAGACGGGGGCGTCGCCCGATGAGGCCGCGGAGGCGATTCCAGCGGCGCCGCCCGGGGCGGATCCCCCGGGGCCGGGCTGCGGTGTGCAACCCGCCAGGAGGGCTGCGGTCAGTGCGCCGGCGGTCATCAGGGCCGCGCCCCGGTGTGGTGCGGTGGGGTGATTCGAGGTGGCACTCATCGCAGCTCACCGGCCAGTTCGAGGGCGCGGTGGACCGTCGGGGAGGTGCGGTGCCGGTGCAGCCCGTCGAGCGGTATCCAGGCGGCGTCGATGGAGGAGCCGTCCGTCTCGGGCCGCAGCTCGCCGGAGACGACGTCGGCCCGGTACAGGACCTGCACCGTCAACAGCGGGCGGCCGGGATGGGAGAGGCGGCGGCCGGCCTCGATGGTGCGGCTGGTGACGCCGAGCAGGTCGCCGAGTACGGCGTGATAGCCGGTCTCCTCGAGGATCTCCCGCACACAGGCCTCCTCCGGCTGCTCCCGCAGCTCCACCTGTCCCCCGGGAAGCGTCCAGATGTCCTCCGTGGGGCCCTGCCACAGGCTCATGAGCAGGGCGCGGTCACGGATGACGACGCCGTAGGCGCCGACGCGGCTGTCGAAATCCATGTGGGCCAGTCTAAGCGGTGGGATCCCGGCCATCTGCCGGCCCCGTGTCCTGCCGGCCCGCCGTCTGGAATACTGGATGGGTTGCGGCACTGGCGCCCTGCACCCTGCACCGTGCACACCGCCGCGACTGACGAACTATGGGGACCAGTAGGACCAGAAGGGCTGGCATGACCGAGCATGACGGCTCCGAGGCGGACTCCGGGCTCCCGGCCGACCTCGGACCGCGGCTGAACGCCGTCCTGGCCCGGCGGTCCCTGACGGGCGGACCGCAGAGTGCACCCGAGACCGCCCGCGGCTGGCTGGACGTCTCCTACGAGGCCGCCTATGCGGAGGACCTGACCCGTTCCTCGCGCGCCGCCCGCACCGGCCTGGACGCCCCCGGCGGTCAGGACCCGGTGAGCCGGGCCGGCCTGTACCGGGCGTTGGCGTCCGTGGCCGCACTGACCGGGGACCATGCCACCGCCACCGGATACATCGCCGACCGCGCCCGGGTGCTCGAAGCCGCCGGCTATCCGCATCGCGCCCGGATGGAGATCGAGCTCGGCGTCATGCTGCTGCGCGAACCCGAATCGTTCGAGGCCACCGTCCTGGAGGGCGTCGTGGACCAGGAGCGGAGCCGATCGGCCCGCTCCGTGGACACCGTGCTGCCCGACGTCCTGGTGGCGCTGGCGGTGCGGCACGTGGAGGACGGCCAGCTCGATTCCGCGGTGGAGCTGCTGGAGGAATGTCTGGAGATCCAGGATGCCCGGGCGACGGCAGGGCTGCCGGTGGCCCCCGAAGCCCTGTCCTCCACCCGCATGTTCCTGGCCCACGTGCACCTGATGAGCCACGAGCCCGAGCTGTCGGCGGAGGTGGCGGACAAGGTCTTGGCCGGTCAGTCCAATCGGGCCGTGCGGGCCGCCATGTGGATGCTCAAGGCGGTGGTGGCGCAGGAGCAGGGGGACGGAACCGATGCGGTGCTCCACGCCCTGCGGTCCGTGGAACTCCACGCCGCCGCCGGGGTCCGCAAGGGTGCCGCCTCGGCCGCGGCCCTGCTGGCCGGGCTGGCGGCGGACGCCGGTGACCAGCAGGCCTCAATCCTCGCCTGGAAGGTGGCCGTGGCACAGGCCGAGCAGGGTGAGGTCCCGGAGGCCTCGGACCTGACCCTGGCTCTGGGGCACCAGCTGTTGGAGGCCGAGGAACATGCCCTCGCCGAACGGGTCCTGGCCGGCCTGGTGCGCCGCGAGGAGGCCGCCCGCCGCCTGCCCGGGCTGGCGCGTGCCCTCGTGGATCTCGGCCATGCGGCCCGTCACCAGAACCGTCCGGACGAGGCCTTGGAGCACTGGGAGCGCGCCGCGAGCCTGTTCGAGGAGGCGGGTGCCACGGACGAGGCGGCCCGGATGCACCTGGCCGCCGGCGCCCTCCTGAACCGCCAGGAGAAGACGGAGCAGGCCGCCGAGCGGTTCTCCCGCGCGGTGGAGCTGGCCCGCGCGGATGAAGAGGACGAGGACCAGACGGACCACGATCCCGCGGTGCTGCCCCAGGCCCTGCACGCCCTCGGCCACGTGCTGTGCGAGCTGGGTCAGGAACGCGGTGTGGCTCTGCTGGACGAGGCGATCGCCCTGGCCCAGGACTCCTCCGCGTCCTGGCACGAGGCCGACTTCACCGATACCCGCGCCCGCGGGCTCTGGGCGCTGCGCCAGGGGTCGGCCGCCGTGTCCTCGGCCCTGACGGCCGCGGACCTGTTCGCCGCCTCCGAGGACACCACCGCCTCCTCCAACGCCGAGCTGTTCGCGGCCTACGTGCTGTTGGAACAGGAGCGGGCCGAGGAGGCAGCGACCCTGTTCCGGATGATCACGGAGCAGGAGGGCACCGCCCGGTACCTGCGCATGGCGGCCTGGCTGGGACTCGCCCAGTCCCTGGACCTGTCCGGGGATGAGCAGGGCGCCACGCAAGCCCGCTTCGAGGCCGACGCCGCCGCCCAGGCCGAGGACCGAGACCAAGACCGGGCCGGTGATCGGGACAGCGAACCGGAGGACGATCCGGCGGGCGAACCCGACGGGGATCCGGACGCGGGCGATGTCGACGGGTGACGGGTGACGACATCCCGTTGATCATCGAGTCCTCAGGCCGGCCGGGCCGTCTCTCATCTTCGCTTCATGATGACGCGGGATCATGGATGGCATGAAGAACACAGGTCGGGGATTGAAGGCCACTGTCGTCCTGATGGTGGTCGCGGTGATGGCGGCGCTGGGCGTCGCCGTGGTGTCGGCGCGGCCCAGCAGCCTCAACCTGGGCCCGATGATCGCCGTCACGGACGCCCCCTCGTCCGACGCGCGCAACGCCCCGTCCTCGATGGACCCCTCCCCGGCCGAGACCGATCCTGCCAGCCCTGCACCAGACTCCTCCCCCGCGCCCGCCACCCCGTCATCGACCTCGGACTCGTCCCGCATCAAGATCACCTCCAAGCCCGCACCGGAGACCAGCGCTCCGGCCACGAGCGGTTCCTCCGGTTCGGGTGGGAGCGGTTCCTCTGACTCCGGTGGCACGGCCCCGCGACCCACCTACACCGCTCCGGCCCCGCCCCGGTCCGTCCCGAACCCGGCACCCCAGCAGCCTCGCGACAGTGACGACGACTGGGACGACGACGATGATGATGACTGGGATGATGAGGAAGACGATGACGACTGGGATGACGACGATGACTGAGCACGATGACTGAGCACCGGGGCACCCACGGGATGAACCGGTGACGCCTCCCCCGGACTCACGCAGAGCCACGCCGGTCCGGGAGCAATCCCGGGCCGGCGATCGTCTGCGAGGCCGGCGGAACCTCATGGTGAACTGGAGCGCCCTGCCGGTGCGCACCCGGGTCATCGCCCTGTTGGTGCTGCTGACCGCTCTGGCACTCATCCTGTCCGGGGCCACCGCCTACGTGCTGCAGCGCGGCAGCATGGTCCGGCAGATCGACGATTCCCTGACGCGCTCGGTCCAGGAGTTCCGCATCCTGGCCCAGGAGGGCATCGACCCGAGCTCCGGGGAGCCGTTCTCCGCCTCGGACCAATTGGTCTTCACGGCCATGCAGCGCACCATGCCGGCCGAGCACGAGGGCATGCTGGGCTTCCGCGACGGCACGATCAGCTGGACGGCCTCCCCCGCCGTCGAGCTCCGACTCGAACGGGACCCGGAGATCGTGCAGTGGGCGGCGAGCCGGCTCCATGACCAGAGCGTGGCGATCGAGACACTCACCACCGCCCAGACCACGTACCGCGCGGTGACGGTACCCATCCAGTTCGACCATGACGCGGCGCCAGCGCTGATGCTGCTGGCCTACGACTATTCGGCGGCGCTGCAGGAACTCGACACCGTCTTCGTCACATACGGCATCGTCGGCTTCGGCGTGCTGGTCCTCGTGGGGGTGGCCGGCTGGATCCTCGTGGGCCGCCTGCTCCACCCCCTACGGATCCTGCAGTCCACTGCGGCGGAGATCTCCGGCACGGACCTGCGCCGGAGGGTGCCGGTCTCGGGCCAGGACGACGTGGCCGGACTGGCGATGACCTTCAACGAGATGCTGGACCGCCTCCAGGAGTCCTTCTCCTCCCAGCGGCAGCTGCTGGACGACGTGGGCCACGAGCTGCGCACCCCGATCACCATCGTCCAGGGACATCTGGAGTTGCAGGATGCCGCCGACCCGGCCGATGTGCGCGAGGTCCAGGAGATCGCCCTGGACGAGCTGGACCGCATGCGGCTGCTGGTGGATGACCTCGTCACCCTGGCCCAGTCCGGCCGGCCGGACTTCGTGGCGACCCAGCCGGTCGACGTCGGCTCCCTCACCCGCGACGTGCTGAGCAAGGCCTCCCCGCTGGGCCCGAGGATCTGGACCCTGGACCACGCCGCGGACCTCACGGTGCCCCTGGATGCCCAGCGCATCACCCAGGCCTGGCTGCAACTGGCCTCCAACGCGGTGAAGTACTCCCAGGAGGGATCCAAGGTGTCCATCGGGTCGCAGGCGCTGTCCGGGACCCTGCGCCTATGGGTGCGGGATCAGGGCATCGGCATCCGGCCCGAGGACCGGCACAGCATCTTCGACCGTTTCGGCCGGGGCTCGAACAGCACCCGGGCCGAGGGCTCCGGCCTGGGCTTGAACATCGTCACCGCCATCGTGGGAGCCCACGGCGGCACCGTGGACGTGCAGTCCGCCCCGGGGATCGGCTCGACGTTCTACCTCGATCTGCCGCTGGCCCCCCAGAACCCGACCGGGCCCGACACCACCGGGCCGGATGTCACCGACCACGGGGAAACCGGCACCGGCCGGCCCCGAACGGTAGCGTCTAGCCAGAGCACAACGACACATTCCAAGGACGGTGCGGCGTGAGCCAAATCCTGATGATCGAAGACGAGCCACGGATCAGTTCCTTCGTGGCCAAGGGCTTCAAGGCCGAGGGACTCGCGACGACGGTGGCGGCCACCGGACGCGAGGGCCTGGTGTTGGCACTGACCGGTGGCTTCGAGCTGGTCATCCTGGACCTGGGCCTGCCGGACATGGACGGCTTCACCGTGCTGGAGAAGATCCGCGCCCAGGAGCCGGACCTGCCCGTCATCATCCTCACCGCCCGGGCCTCGGGCGAGGACACGGTCCAGGGATTGACCTCCGGTGCCGACGACTACATGCCCAAGCCCTTCCGCTTCGCCGAGCTGGTGGCCCGGGTGCGCCTGCGCCTGCGCCCCGAGGGCGGGTCCGCCGCCACCCCACCGGATCCCGTGTTGCGGCATGCCGATCTGGAGCTGGACCCGGTGCGGCACGTGACGTCGATCGGCGGCGTCGAGGTGGACCTCTCCGCCCGGGAGTTCTCCCTGATGGAGACGTTCCTGCGTCACCCGGGCCAGGCCCTGAGCCGCGAGCAGCTGCTCTCCCGGGTGTGGGGCTATGACTTCGATCCAGGTTCCAACGTGGTGGACGTCTATGTGCGTTACCTCCGCAACAAGCTCGGAGCCACGCGTTTCATCACCGTGCGCGGGGTGGGATACCGGCTGGTGGAGGAGAAGGACTACCAGCCCGCGGCGGACTGAGGCAGGGCCAACAGCGACTCGGCGATGTCCAGCCGCTGCCGGGCGGAGGACTGCCAGTCCCGGCGGCCCGAGTCCCGGGCGCCGGCCACGAGGGACAGCGCCACGGCCGCGGACCGGCAGGCCAGGGCCGCCGGATCCACCTCGGACACAAAGGCCGAGTGGAAGCGCCGTAAGGCCTGGTCCACGTACACGTACCGTGGGTCCACGGCCGGCAGGACCGCAAGATGGCCCAGGAAGCAGGCCAGGTCGTCCACGCGGTGCCCCGGCCCGCACCCGTCGATGTCCAGCACCCCGCTGATGCGGTTCTGGCTCACCAGGAGATTGGCCTCATAGAAGTCGCCGTGGGTGGGCACCACCGGTCCGCGGTCCGTGCTGTCCAGCTGGCGTTGGAGGTGCTCCACCAATGACCGGATCCGTCGGGCCTGGTCCGGCAGGGCGGTGGCGGCCGCGTGTCCATAGTCCACGATCCGATCCGACCAGGCGTCTCGGCGCGGCAACTCCACCAGTTCCAGCGGCATCCGGTCCAGGATGCCCAGGACGTCCGCCGGCTGCACATGACGGGCACCGTCGGTCATGATCGCCGTGGCCAGCACCTCACCTTGGCCCTGCTCCAGTGCCAGAACGTCCGCCACCGGCGGCCCGAGCACCGCCGGGACGGGCACCCCGGCCGCGGCCAGCAGGGTATGCCGTTGGTGGAGGCGGGTGGCCAGACCGGGGCGCATGACCTTGAGGAACACGGTGCGTCGGCCGGTCTCCCCGGCGACGACCGCGCGCAGCACCGCCCGGCGCAAGGGGCGGTAGCTGACCGTCTGCAGGTCGACCACGGTCCCCCCGCCACCCCAGAGGGAGGCCACCGACTCCGGATCCGAGGCCAGGGCCAGTCCGGTCAGCAACGGGTCGTGTGGGTGGAACCAGGCAGACCACGTGGCGTCGACGTCCTGGCCCGCCGCGATCACGGCGTCCTCGGGGACGGCTTCGGCGGTCAGCGCGAGGAACAGTTCCTTCGGGTTCTGGGGCTCCCCCGGAGTCTCGGGGATGGCCTGGACGCGGAAGATGCCGGTGGCTCCCGCGCCGGGCCGGTGCTGGAGGTCCACGAGCTCGGCCCCCACCAGGTGGTGGCCGTGCTCTTCCAGGACCTGGCCCAGTCGGGTGTGGACGGTGTTCGAGGCCAGGTACTGGACCTGCCGGTGTTCCGCCTCATCCCGGTGCGCGCCGTTGCGCATCGGCGGCTGCCTTCTATCTCAGACGGCCCGGCGCCGTTCCAAGACCTTGTCCAGGTCCAGGGGGCGGTGGGCGGTGGCCTCGAGCTTGGCCCGGTATTCGGCGGAGACACCGGACTTCAGCTTCACACCGGGGCTGGCCATCGGGGCCTCCGGCGTCACCAGAGGTGCCGGTGCCGGGCGGTGCGCCTCGCTGGCGTCCAGGTAGGTGGGGCGGGGAACGGCTGGCACGGCTGGCACGGTGGCTGCGCCCGGCTCGGCCGGGGCGGCCTTCTGCGGCTCCGCAGACGGCACGGCGGGTCGATCGGAGGGAGCCGAGGCCTGGGGGCGGGTGTCACCGGTGCCCGAGGCGGCGTCGAACACGGGCGTGGTGCCGGCACCGGAGACCACGTGGTCTGCTGCGGCCGGGGTGGGGCTCATGGCCTCATCGAAGGCGTGCTCGATCCGGCGGTCCGCACGCTTCTTCCGGTCCCGCACGGCCAGGGCGCGCAGGGTGGCCACGGCGGCCACTGCCACCACGGCGGACAGGCCGGCGATCAGGAGGGTGCCCGCGCCGAAGGCTGCGGCCAGTCCGGTGCCGATGAAGGTGAGGGCGGCCACGAGGGCGAGGGCTGCCAGGGCGGTGCGACCCCACTTGACGCGGAAGTCGGCCCCCGGGGCGGTCTCCTGCATCGCCGGGAGTTCGGCGTCCCGGGGCGTGGACTGGGCGGTGCGCGTCATGGTCTTCCTCCGGTGGCTCCTGGACAGGGGCTGTTTCTTCGCCCTCCGGTAGATGGCTATCAGCCACGCCACCACCAGTGCACACAGCACCAGTGATCCGTGCAGATGGATGTCCGGAAGGAAGCCCAGTGCAAGGCTGAGCGACTCCTCAAGACTACCCGTGCCTGCATCCACTCCCCCTACGCTACCGGGCGAAAACTACACCGTTGTGATTCGACGCGGTGTGTCCTCCGGATATCCCGGATATTCGCCGGTCGGAGCCGTGTTCCGTCCCGTTCTGGACCCTCTGTCTGGACCCTCTGCAGGACACCTGGTCGGACCCCTGGGAGGGCGGCCGCACCTCTAGAGCGTGGCGGCCCGTCCATTGCCGGGGCTTCGCCGGCGGCGTCCCTCCCACCGGGTCAGGAGTCCCTCCGGGACTTCCGGTGCCGTGAGGGCGAAGGACTCGTGGTCCCGCCAGTCGCCGTCGATGTGCAAGAAGTCCCGCCGCAGGCCCTCGTGGCGGAACCCGAGCTTCTCCACCACCCGCAGGCTCGCGGCGTTCTCCGGCCGGATGTTGATCTCCATCCGGTGCAGTCCCAGGCTGCCGAAACAGTAGTCCGTGGCCAGCGCCACGGCCGTCGGCACGATCCCGGCGCCCGCCCGTTGCTGGTCGATCCAGTAGCCCAGGGACGCCGAGAGTGCCGAACCGCGCACGATCGAGGAGACGCTGAGCTGTCCCACGATCACCGGCTGACCGCCGGCCGAGGTGCGCAGGCAGATCAGCCAGGGCAGGGCGGCACCGTCCCGGCCCGATCGGTTGAGCACCTTGACCATCTCGAAGTAGCTCTTCAACGCGCTGTCCGGCTCGGGATTGGTGGCGTCCCAGCGGCGGAGCCAGTCCCGGTTCCGGGCCCGGAGAGACATCCACTCCTCCTGGTCCCAGCGGCGGAACGGGCGCAGCACGATCTCCCCGTGCTCCAGGGTCACGGGCCAACGATGGGTCGCGGCAGAGGGCATAGTGCGATCCTAGGTCCACCCCTGTCTCCCGGCCTCCCTGCCTCCCGGCCCGATGGGACAGAATGGGAGGGTGTCCTTCCACCAGCCCTCCCCCGCGTCATCGCCGGACCCCGCCAAGGGTCAGGCCCAGGTGCAGTACTCCGAGTCCCTCACCGGGAACCGGGGCGACACCCCCGAGGAGGTGCTCCGGCACCGCAAGCAGGACTTCCGCACCCTCTGGCGGGCCCGCCGCCGGGAACTGGACCCGGCCGATCGGGCCGAGCAGTCCGCCGCCCTCACCCAGACGGTGCTCCAGTGGTACCTGCCGCGCGCACTCCACCGGCGTGCCGCCGTCGTGATGTCCTATGGCTCCGAGCCGGACACCGGACCGTTGCGCACCGCGCTGCACGAGGCCGGCGTGGAGGTCCTGGTCCCGATCACCGAGCCGGAACGACGCATGTCCTGGACGGCCTGGCATCCGGGCGTGGAGGTGGCCCGGAGCCCGGTGGCGCCGATCGACGAGCCGGTGGGCGAGCGCCTCGGCGTGGACACCTTCGCCACCGTGGACCTCGTGCTGGTGCCCGCCCAGGTGGTGGACACCCGCGGCCTCCGGCTGGGGCAGGGCGGCGGGTACTACGACCGGTTCCTGTCCGGTTTGGAACAGCTGCCCCAGCGGCAGCAGCACCGGCGGGAGACACCGGTGGACGACGCCGGCCCGGCGCCTTCCGCGGCCCCGATCACCGTCGCGATGGTGTTCCGGCATGAGTTCCTCTCGCACGGCCAGGTCCCGTCCGATGAGCACGACCGGCCGGTCGACGGGGTGGTCACCCCGGACGGCTTCACGTGGTTCGGAGCGGAGCCGTCCTGAGCACGCCCGGTGTAGACTTGGCACTCGAATCGCCAGAGTGCCAAGCCTGAGAGTGCCAGGAGAGATCCGCCGCTCAGTGCCCTGATGAGAGGACCGACCGGTGCCCACCTACGCCTACGCCTGCAAGGACTGTGGCCACGAGTTCGACATCGTGCAGTCCTTCACGGATGACTCACTGACCGTGTGCCCCTCCTGCGAGGGCGCCCTGCGCAAGAAGTTCAACTCCGTGGGCGTGGTCTTCAAGGGCTCCGGCTTCTACCGCAACGATTCCCGCTCCGAGGGCTCGGGCTCCAAGGGCTCAGGGTCCAAGGGCTCGGATTCCACGGTGCCCGCGACCGCAGGTGCTGGCCAGTCCTCCGGCGGCTCGTCGGACTCCTCGTCAGGCGCCTCCACCTCGGGCGACTCCGGCGCATCGTCGTCTTCGTCTTCGTCTTCCGGTTCTTCGTCCTCCGGTTCTTCTGCGGGAAGTTCCACCTCGGGCGGCTCCTCGTCTGGCAGCGGATCCAAGGGCTCAGCGGCTTAGCCGGCTCCTCCACAGAGGACCGTTTCCCCCACGCTGTCCACGGTCGGCGCCGCCACCATGGCACCCTCCTGCCGGCGACTGCTCTGATCGGAGCATGTCATCCTCCTTGCCCCGCCAGCACCGTCGCGCTGGCCTCTCCCGACCCACCCGTCGACAGCGCTCTGAACGCGCTGAACGCTCTGAACCACGTGGACGCCTTGAGCGCCGCGAGCATCGGCGAGGTCTGCGCCGACAGCGACGGGCGGTGCGCCTCCGGATGGCCACTCCCCCGCCCGCGCTGCTGACCGAGTACGACGACGGCCCGTCCGGCCCCAGCGTGGGAACGGCCCGTGGCACGCGGCGCGGGCGATGGAAGCTGGCGGTTGCCGCCCTGCCGCTGCTGTTCGCCGTCGTCCTGTTGCTGGTCAATGTCCTCGGCGGCGGCGCTGACCGTGGTGTCGCTGACGGTGGTGCCGCTGATGGAGCTGTCGCTGATGGGGCTGTCGCAGACGCCGCAGGGTTCAGGGACATCTCAGGCATCGACGCGTCGATGGCCACGGCAGATGTGGCGGCGCCAGAGGACTTCTCGGTTCCTGTGCCCGCCCCGGACACGAGCTTCCCCACTCCACCGGCTGGCCACCGTGCCGTGGCCGTCCGCTTCTCCGCACCGGACGCCGTGGACCTGGTGGACGCCGGAGACCGGATCGACGTGGTGGGTCTCGACGGCGATGTGCTGGCTACCGGCTTGGAGGTGCTCCAGGACCGGTCCACCGATCAAGCCGGAGTCCTCGTGGTGGCGGCGCCCCTGGAGCATGCCCCTGAGCTGGCGGCCGCCGCGGCCACTCGAGACCTCACCCTGCTGGTGGACCACACCGACGGCTGAGGGACGCAGACACCTGACGCCGACGGTCACGCGGCTTCATGATGCTGCGGCTCGTACTCGTCGAACCCTCCGGGTGACGGAACCCCGAAGTCCACCGGACCGACGAGGGCTGGCCGAGGCCTCCGACGGGGCGAGTGGCCCGGCCCGCCGAGTTCTACCGGGTCGGCAGGCGTCTTTGCTTGGTCAGCCGTCACTGCCGTCACTGCCGTCACTGTCGTTTCTGTCGTTTCTGGCGTTTCCGGCGTCGCTGCTGTCTCAGGGTTCTCAGCGCACTCGGCAGACCCGACCGTCACGGTGTGTGGTGGTGGCTGGAGCGGCGCCGTGGGCCGCGTATACCGGTGGCCGGTGGGAGTGGTCACGGTGAGCGACTCGGCCGTGGCATCGTGACTCCAGCCCGGGTGTTCCTTGGTCAGGTTGCAGCGCACGCACAACCCCGAACCGTTCTGATAGCTCGTCGCGCCGCCCTCTCGGAACGGGGTGGCATGGTCCAGGTGCCTGATCGGCGCACCGCAGAAGGGTGTCCGGCAGGTTCCGTCGCGGATCACGATCATCCTCCGCAACCCTCCGGAGAAGGTGCGGCGCTGGGAATCCATCGCCACCAGCTGCCCGGTTGCGGGGGCGGTGTAAAGGCGGCGAAGGAAGACCTCGGCCTCCGTGCCCGCCACCAGCCGCCGCGCGGTTGGAGCCGGGATCGGCCCGAAGCCGGGCAACCACGCTGCTCGCGCAGCAGCAGCACGGCTGCCCGGAGGTGAGCCCACCCCTGGCGCATCCGTGACGGTCTCGGGCGGACTGCCGCCAGTCGGTGCGGTGCGTGGTGGTGCAGTGCCGGGTGCGGTGTGTGGTGGTGCGGTGCCGGGTGCGGTGCTCCCGAACAGGCTGGCGTCCGTCATGACGAGGTGGACCTCAACGGGCACCGCGGTGGCGCCGGGCTGACCGGTGAGCCGCTCGACCAGGGTGTCCGCGAGGACCTGCCCCGGGGTTCGACCTTCGTGCCCGCCATCATCCCGACCACTCTCCCGGTCACCGCCCACCCGGTCACCACGCTCCTGGCCACCGCCCCGGCGCTCCGGGCCGTCGGTGGGGCCCGCCACGTGCTCCTGCCATGCCTCTCCCTCGGCGATCCGGCGGGCGGCGGTCTCGACGAGGTTCTTATAGCAGGCCGCTGCCTGCTCGATCGGCAAGAACGCGGTCAGATACGCCATCCCGGGAGTGGACTCGGAGGGCTTGACGGACACGTGACGGTCCCGCCGGGCCGCGTCGTAGCGTTCCGTGGCGGCCTCCGGATCCTGGGCGACGGCCTCAGCCTGGGCCGCGCGGGTCAGGTCCCTGACCCCGCTGTAGCCGAACAACCCGGCCAGATGGGAATCGACCGCTCGGCGCGAGCCTGAATCCAACCACTGCGTCTGGCGTTCCACCGCCGCGGCATGGGACTCACTGATGGTCCCCGCCCGCAGGGCCGCGAGGGTTTTCGGCAGATCCGCCACCACATTGACGGCCTTGCGCAGCTCCGTGGACCCGGTGTGCGGACCGATCCTGCGTGCCAGCCCGATCTCACCGCCCAGTCCCCGCCCCCGACGCTGGACCGGGACACCGCGACGGGCCTCGGCCGTGATCCGGTGGGTGTGCAGGGCGGCCGTCTCCCGCATCTGCGCCGCCGTGACCGCGGCCTTGAGCTGCTCCAGCACCGCAATCCGGTCGATGGCCTCGGACTCGACCCCGTCCGGGGAGGCGATCGACGCCGGGCCGGCAGGATGTGCGGCGTCCGGGGCACCCGGATCCGCCATCGCAGCCGGGATCATCGCGGCAAAGGCCTCACGCAGGGCCAACAGGTCCGGCGCATTCGCCAGGACACGGCTGGGACCGGCGGCGGCGCTGGTACCGTGCCGGCCGGCGTCGTGTCCTGGTGCCGTGTCCATGTCTTCGACCCTACGCAGGGGCTAGGACACGATAAGGATCCCGCTCCGGCTTGGGGATCATCGGCGCAGCTCAGCCCGGATGGATCGGCCCGAGTGGATCAGCCTGGGCATTTCAGCCCCGGTAGTTCACCCCCAGTGCGGGGGCCGCTGCTCCAGCAGCCACCGCTCATGCTCCGTCATCCGCGAGTTCTTCTGCGCCGCCTTCCCCGACTTCTCCCCCGCTTTCTCCCCCGCTTTCTTCCCCGCTTTCTTCCCCGCTTTCTTCCCCGCAGCCTCCCCCGGTGACGGCTCGGGCCGAGACAGCTCGGGATTCAGGGCGGCGAGCTGGGGTTCGGGACCGTCCGCGGAGGCGGGCCCGGTCCCCGCGGCATCCGCCCGGCGGGGACCCTTACGGCGTGGCGCCGAGGGCGGGCCCGGAGTCAGGCCCGCAGCTTGCTCCGGGCGTCCGGTGCTGTCCGGCTCAGCGGTGCCCATCGTCCTCACGCTCGTCGACACGCTCATGCTCGTGCACGCGCTCGCGCTCACCGAGACCCTCATCGAGGTCCCCGGAGGCCCCGGGCCCGTCCTCGGCCGCGGGCAGCCCCAGGAAATCGGCGACGGTCTGGGCGCAGCCCGCCGGGTCCGAGAAGACGTCGATGGTCCACAGGCCGTGGTAGCGCCAGCCGCTGCGTTCGAGTTGCTGCGGCTGCTGGCGGGAGCGCTGCCGCACGCTCATCTGGCGGTACACCTCCGAGCCGTCCGAGATCATCGCCACGGGCACGGCCTGCTCCGGAGAGGCCTGGCCGTCCCAGTCCGGCAGACCCAGCGGGTTCCAGACGGCCAGATCGATGCTCCCGGCGAAGTTCGGCAACACGGTGGCGTGGCGCTGCGCGAGCCGCTCCGACAGATCCGCCACCAGCGGATCGCGGGGCTTGAGCGAGGGCGTGTGCCCCGTGTCCTTCAGATAGGCCTCCAGCAGGCCGTAGAGGTCGGAGGCCCCGTTGCCCAGCCGGTCTGGATCCAGATCATCCGGATGGACGCAGGTCAGCACGTGCAGGTGCCGGCGCGCCCGGGTCATGGCGGTGGCGTAGAGCTCCCGGCCGCCGGCCTCGGAGAACGGTCCGAAGTGGTGCACCACGCGCCCGTGCGGGGTGCGGCCGTAGCCGAGGGTGAAGACGATGTGGTCCCGGACCACGCCCTGGGCGCGGGACATCGGGGCCACCACGAAGGGCTCGCCTTCCCGGGTGAAGAAGGAGGCCGCCCAGGGGTTGTTCGGCAGGTTCAGCCGGATGGCCTCGGCCACGCGGCGTGCGTGCAGCGAGGTGGCGGTGATGACCGCCAGCGAGTGCTCCGGCCGGTGCCGGATGTGCTCGAACACGAGGTCCATGGTGCGGTTGACCTCGGCCACGGTGGACTCCACGCCCTCGTCCCCGGCCCCGGGCATCCCGGTCCCGCCGGGCAGGAACTCGACCCGCACCGGATGGTCCGACCCGGTCAGCTCGGAGGCGCCCGGCAGCATCTGCAGCGTGCCCTCGTAGAGCTGTTCGCCCAGCAACCGGGTGAGCTTGCGCTCCAGCCCGCGGTGCATGGTGGTCAGCGCCACCTCCGGCAGCACCCGCGTCAGCGCGCTGAAGGCCGAATCGACCTCTCGCGGCAGCATCGCCGAGGCGGTCGGGTCCACGGAGACGTTGAAGGTCTTCGGGGATCCGGAGGTGCCATCACCGAAGGCCACCACCTGCTGGCCCCGGCTGATGGCGCCCAGCGCCGTGCTCAGCGCCAGGGACTCGGCGTCCAGCAGCACCACGGCGTCGAAGCCCATCTCTGCGGGGAACTCGGCCAGCGCCAGCGGGGAGGTGGTCCACACGGGTACCAGGGCCTGCAGTAGATCCGGTTCCAGGCCGGACAGCGACTCCGGATCCGGGTTGCCGTCCTTGAGCAGGGAACGCAGCACCCGGGCGGAGGCACGGTGCTGGCCGGAGATCTTCCGCCAGGTCTGGGACAGCAACCAGTTCAGCCGCTGCGCGCCGGCCTCCAGGTGGGTGTTGTCCGCCAACCGGAACTCCGCCTCGATCTTCCGCAGCGAGTCGGCGTCCATCATGGCCAGGTAGTCATCCCCGGAGATCATGGCCTCCAGGGCGGACTGCCACCATGCCAGCTCCAGCTCAGAGCGCAGCCGGTCCGTGGGGACCTCACGCCGCTGCAGATCGGTGAGGAGTTCCTGCAGCCCCTGCTCACGCAGCTGATCCCCCACGAGGGTGCGCTCGGGCAGGGTGGTCAGCGTCTCCTGGTCCGCCACCAGGCGGTCCAGGACCTCACTGAGCTCGTCCACCGCCAGGTTCTCCAGCCGACCGGAGTCATGCCGAGGCTCCGCCAGCGCCCGCTGCAGCCGACCGATCTGCCCGGCCACCTCGGTGCCCTTGGCCGTAAGCGATTCCAGGCCGGCCGGCACCGAGGGGTGGCGTTTGGAGGTGGCCCAGCGGGTCCACTCGGCACGCTGGTCCTGCACATCCACGAGAGCCTCGTGCAGGTCCGAGACGTGCACGCCCGGACGGATGTACTCCTTGGCCACGCGGCGCAGCCGGGAGCGGGTCATGGAGGACATCTCCACGCCCTGCTGCTTACGCCACTGTCCCGAGGCCGTGGCGGAGATCAGGTCGGTGACCGGGCGGTCGAAGATGTCCGGGGTGAACTGGTCGAGGGATCCGCGCACGGCGGAGAGCAGCCGGATCTGGCCCACCCAGTCGGCGAAGGTGCCGCCGGTGGCCAGCTGGGCCTGCTCGGTGGCCGCGTCCAGTTGCGCACGCAGGACGGGCAGCGCGCCGGCCAGGTCCTCGGCCAGCCCGTAGGCGTCCTCCGTCTCCTGCACGTTGCGCAGCCGCGCCCCGTACCAGGGGCTCTCCGCCGAGGCGCGGGAGAAGGCTCCCAGTTCGCCGGCGCGGACGAGTTGGGCCGCCGTCTCCTCCCGGTTCACGGTGGCATCCAACACGGAGCGCTTGAGCCGCACCGTGGTGGACGGGGCCGGGTCCAGGCCGGTCAGGGCCGCCAGGGACTGCATCGCCTGGAACGGCGAACAGCCCCAGCGCTCCCGCACGTTGTGCAGGCTGCGCAGGTGGTCACTGAGCTGATGGCGCCGCTCCACGAGCGTGGCGTTCAGCCGGCTGGTGGCCGGCTCCTGGGCGCGCTCCACCCTCAACAGGGCCTGGATCAGCTGGCGGCGCATCAGCCCGGGCGTGGCCGCCGCGGGGATGTCCAGCACGAGGGAGTCCAGGTCCACGGACCCCAGGCGACGGCGGAAGTCCTCGAGCGTTGCGGTGCGTTCGGCCACCACGAGCACGCGCTGGCCGGCACTGGCCAGCTGGGCCACGGCGTTGGCCGCGGTCTGCGTCTGGCCGGTGCCGGGCGGGGAGACCACCACCAGGTCGTGGCCGGCGGCGATGTGGTCCAGGGCCTGCTGCTGGGACGGGTCGGCGTCCAGGATCAGCATCTCGGTGGCCGGGTCGCGCTCGTCCAGCGGCGGCAGCCCGGTGTCCTGCAGTTCCGCGCGGCGCGGGACCATGCCGGTGCCGGCGTCGTACAGGGCGGAGACCACCGGGTGGGTGGAGTCCACCACGTCCACGGAGGCGGTGTCCGCCAGATCGGCGAAGGTGGAGATCATGAGCCGGTGCTCCACCACCAGTCCCCGGACCTCGCGCCCCTGGGACCGGAGCATCTCCATGGCCGGCATCGGCTCCAGCTTGGCGGTGGCGTAGGCGGCCCGCAGGTAGTCGTCCGCGTCCAGGGTCACCCCGTGGTGGTCCCGGAACCAGCGGGCCAAGGCGGGGTTGAGCCGGGCCCGGTCCGAGATCTGCACCTCGTAGTCGTCCTGCTCGGCGCGCAGCGTCAGGGTCAGCCGGGCGAGCATCACGGGGGCGGACATCTGGGTGGAGCGGCCGTCCTCGATCATGCGCCACGTGGCCAGGCCGGTGGCCAGGTAGCCCACGTCCACGCCCCGGTCCTCGGCGAGCTCCTGGATCTTGCCCCGTAGCTGGCGGGCCGCGCCCCGGGCGTGGACGAAGGTGTCCTGGTCCCGCAACAGCGTGGACAGCCTCGTCTTCCGGCCGGTCATGAACTGGGACAGCCCGGAAGGATGGGCGTGCGAGATGTCGATGCTGTTCGCCGCGGAGGGGGCGAAGCGCAGCATCGTGTCGTTCTCGGTCCCGGAGCCCAAGGAGGCCAACCAGGCCGCGAAGGTGAGACGGGAGTTGGACTCGTCGGGGCCGCCGTCGGGCATCTTCGCATCCTTACGGGGGTCCGCAAGGCCCTGCTGGGTGTCCTGCTCAGTCACAGTTGTCCTTCCTGCCGCCGCCCGCTTGCCCGAACCGTCCAATGCGTCGGTCGGCACGGTGGGGCAGTGCGGCAACGGTGCTTGCTTCCACGGTACACAGGCGCGCCGCGGAATCCCCCGAGGGAAACGGGCCGGTCGCCCCGGCGGTCCGCCCGCTGCGGGGGTGTCACTCCCACTCGATGGTGCCCGGGGGCTTGCTGGTCACGTCCAGCACCACCCGGTTGACGCCGTCCACCTCGTTGGTGATCCGGTTGGAGATCCGCGAGAGCAGATCGTAGGGCAGCGGGGCCCAGTCAGCGGTCATCGCGTCCTCGGAGGTGACCGGGCGCAGCACCACGGGGTGTCCGTAGGTGCGGCCGTCGCCCTGGACGCCCACGGAGCGGACGTCCGCGAGCAACACCACCGGGCACTGCCAGATCTGCCGGTCCAGTCCCGCCGACGTCAGCTCGGCGCGGACGATCGCGTCGGCCTTGCGCAGCAGGTCCAGGCGCTCCCGGGTGACCTCGCCGATGATGCGGATGCCGAGGCCGGGGCCCGGGAACGGCTGACGCCAGACGATCTCGTCCGGCAGGCCCAACTCGGAGCCCACCGCGCGGACCTCGTCCTTGAACAGGGCGCGCAGGGGTTCCACGAGCTCGAACTCGATGTCCTCCGGCAGTCCGCCCACGTTGTGGTGGCTCTTGATGTTCGCGGTGCCGTCGCCGCCGCCGGACTCCACGACGTCCGGGTAGAGGGTGCCCTGGACCAGGAACTTCACGTCCTTCGCGTCCGGATCGTGACGGGACTCCTCGATGATGTCCGCCTGCGCCTGCTCGAAGGTGCGGATGAACTTCTCGCCGATGATCTTGCGCTTGGCCTCCGGGTCCGTGACGCCGGCCAGGGCCGTCAGGAACACGTCCTCGGCGTCCACCATGATGAGCCGGGCACCGCCGGTGGCCGCACCGAAGGCCTTCTCGATCTCCTCGGACTCGTCCTGGCGCATCAACCCGTGGTTGACGTAGACGCAGGTCAGCTGGTCCCCCACGGCCCGCTGGACCAGGGCGGCGGCCACCGCCGAGTCCACACCGCCGGACAGGCCGCAGATGGCGCGGTGGTCCCCGATCTGCTCCTTGATCAGGGCCACCTGCTCCTCGATCACCGAGGAGGTGGTCCAGGTGTCCTCCAGCCCGGCGCCGTGGTGCAGGAAGTTGCGCAGCACCTCCTGGCCGCGCTCGGAGTGCCCCACCTCCGGGTGCCACTGCACGCCGTAGATCCTCTTCTCCGGGCTCTCGAAGGCGGCCACGGGGGCGCCGGCGGTGCGGGCCGTGACGGCGAAACCGGCCGGGGCCTCGGTCACCGAGTCCGCGTGGCTCATCCAGACGACCTGGTCCACGTCCTGGCCGCCGAAGAGCACCGAGGTGGAGCCGATGGCCTCCAGCCGGGTGGAGCCGTACTCGCGGGCGCCCGTCTGGGCCACGGTGCCGCCGAGCGCCTGGGCGATCGACTGGAAGCCGTAGCAGAGCCCCAGCACCGGGATGCCGGCCTCGAGCAGGGCCGGGTCCAGGGCGGGGGCGCCCTCGGCGTAGACGGAGGACGGCCCGCCGGAGAGGATCAGCGCGGCCGGCTTGCGGGAGAGGATCTCCTCGGCGGACAGCGAGTGCGGCACGACCTCCGAGTAGACGTTGGCCTCACGCACGCGGCGGGCGATCAGCTGCGCGTACTGGGCACCGTTGTCCACCACGAGCACGGTCGGGAAGTCGGCGGCGATCTGCGGGTTGTCCGCCTGCTGTGGGGTCTGGGGATCCTGGGGGGAAGTCACCCATCAAGGATAGTGCAGTCGAGGAGCGGACTGCGGCGATGCGGCTCCGGCACAATGTGGCCTATGTCCGATGCCCCACCGCCCGGCCCCGCCGCCGAACCCGCGCCCGATCCGGCCCTGCTGCCGCGGGCCCGCCGCGCCCAGCACCGCGCCGTCCGCGTGCTGGGCACCGCCCAGGTGTTCTCGGGACTGGGTAACGGCGCCACGCTCTCCCTCGGCTCGATCCTCGCCGTGGACCTCTCGGGGGCCGAGTCCAGTGCCGGACTGGCGAACACGGCCATGACGCTCGGCTCGGCCGCGGTGTCCATCCCCCTGGCGGGGGTGGCGGTCCGGCACGGACGCCGGGTGGCCCTGGGACTCGGTCTGGCCGCCGGGCTACTGGGGCAGGGACTCATGGTGGCCGCCGTCATCACCCGGTTCTTCCCGCTCCTGCTGCTCGGGGCGTTCCTGGTGGGCTTCGCCGCCGCCGTGAACCTGCAGGCCCGGTTCGCCGTGACGGACCTCTCCGAGCCCCGGCACCGCGGCCGGGACCTCTCCGTGGTGGTCTGGGCCGTGACCGTCGGCGCCGTGCTCGGCCCCAACATGGTGGGCCCGGGTGCCGTCCTGGCCGGCTGGCTGGGCATCCACGCCCACGCCGGACCGTTCCTGATCTCCGCCGCCGGGATGGCCGTGGGGGCCGCCATCATCCTCGCCGGACTGCGCCCGGATCCGCTGCTGCTGCGGCGGGAGCTGGACGGGACGGACAGCCAGGGCCCGACGCCGGCCGGTCACCCGGGCCGTTCGGTGCCGCACCGCAGGGGCACCGGATGGGCGGCCGGGTGGACGGCCGGGTGGCACATCGTGCGCGCCCAGCCCACCGCCTTGGCTGCGGTGGTGGCCGTGGCCTCGGCCCATGCGGCGATGGTGGGGCTGATGTCCATGACCCCCCTGCACCTGCAGCACGAGGCCGGGGTGGCCAGCCAGGAGCTGGGGATGCACCCGGACACCGTGGTGTTGATCGGCTTCACGATCTCCCTGCACGTGGCCGGGATGTACGCCCTCTCCCCCGTCATGGGGCTGCTCACGGACCGCTATGGCCCGGTCCGGGTGGCGGGCGCCGGGTTGGGGCTGCTGTTGGCGGCGGCCGGGCTCACCGGGCTGTTCCCGCACGTGCATGCCGCCGTGGTGGTCGGGCTGGTGGTGCTGGGACTGGGATGGTCGGCGGCCACGGTGGCCGGTTCCACCCTGCTCGTGGCCGCGCTGCGGCCCGAGGAGAGGGTCCCGGCCCAGGGGTTCTCCGACGCCGTGATGTCCCTGGCCGGGGCGATCGGATCTCTGGCGGCCGGCCCGCTGATGGGCGGCCTGGGCTTCGCCGGGCTCTCGGCGGTGCTCGGCGCGGTGGTGGTGCTGTGCGGGATCGGGATGGGCGTCCTCATCCGGCGGCCCTCGTCACCGGTCCGCGGTTAATACCTGCGCAGTGCCTCGGGGTGGTCGGCCAGCTCCTGGACGGTCTCGCGGTGGACGCGCTTCTCCACGATGAAGGACAGGAACGGCACCACGCCGCCGCCGGCGATCAGCAGCAGGCGCATCCCGTGCCAGCGCATGAGCGACCACAGCCGGAAGGCGGCCACGAGGTAGACCACGTACAGCCAGCCGTGGGCGATGAGCACGGCGATGGAGACGTTGAACCCGCCGGTCACGGAGTCCTCCGGCTGCAGGGAGAGCCCATTGGCGGAGCCGTCCACGAGGGTGCCGCCGGCATAGAGCTCGGTGCCGAAGCCGTACTTGAAGATCATCTCGAGCACGAGCAGCAACAGCATGATGCCGGTGATCCACGCGCAGATCTTGTACATGGTCAGCGCGGAGCGGATCTGCTGGTGCGTCCCGGCGAAACGCCGCGGGGCCTCGGTACCCGGGCGCGGCGGCGGAGCGGGCAGGTCGGCCTCCGTGATGTCCTCGGGGTCGGGCAAGGTGTTCGGGTCCACCGGGGGCTGCTGGTCCGGGCTGGTCACTGGTGCTCCTGGGATTGCTGGGGCTGCTGGGGTTGCTGGTCCGGGGAGGCCGACACGGACTCCCCATGGAAGTGTTCGTACTGCTCGATGGCCCGCTGCTTGGCCTCGCGGGCCTGCGCCCGGCGGCGCTCCAACTCGGCGGCCTTCCACTCTTCGGCCCACTGGCGGTCGAGTTCGGCCTCCTCCACGTTCCGCAGGTGGTCGTCACGCAGGAACCGCCACCAGAGGTAGATCGCGAATCCGGCGAACACGACCCACTCGATGGCGTAGAAGATGTTCATCCAGTTGTAGGTGGTCTCCTGCGGCTGTGGGTCGACGATGACCGACTCCAGGGTGCTGTCCGCGGCGGTTGCTCCCACCACGGTCCCCTGCCCGGTCGTCATCTCGAACGGAGCCACATATCCGGCGTAGGACGGCACGTCCCACAGGTTGATGAGCTCGGCCGAGGCGAGGCTGGTCAGCACGGTGCCCTCCGGGGTCTGCTCGATCCCCTCCGCCGCGGGCCCCTCGGCGGGCAGCAGCCGGCCGGTGATGTGCAGTTCCCCCTGGGGGACGGGGTCCGTTGCCGCGGTGGTGGCCGTCCAACCACGCACCACGGGGATGACCTCGTCCTGCGGGGCACCCTGGACACGGAAGGCGGACACCACCCAGTAGCCCTCCTCGTCACCGTTCAGGCGTGGGTGGATGAACACGTCCGTGTCCGCCAGGAACTCGCCGGACAGGGTGATGACCTGGTCCGCCTCCGTGCCGTACATCGCCTTCTCGGGCACGAAGTGCTCGGTCAGCGGCACGGGCGTCTCCGTCTGGGTCAGGGGAGGCGGGGCGGAGGCCGCATTGTCCATCTGCCACTTGCCGAGGAGCACGAAGACCCCGGACACCACGAGGGCCAGGATCAGTCCGGCGATCCACGAGGGTTTCAGGGCGGTTTTCAGCACCCCACCAGACTACGCGGTTCTCTACCACACGTAGAACTCAGCAGGACTGAGGAGTACCTCAGGAGGATCCCGGCAGTCCGCCCCGGGCGAGGTCCCGGGTCGAACCACGGGCCGCCTCCACGAGCAGTCCCTGCGCCTCTGCGTCCGTGGCCGCATCCTGCGTGGCCCGCTGGGCCAGGGTCCACTGCCGGTAGCGCTCGGCCTCGGCCGAAGCCCGCTCGGCGTCCCAGCCGATCAGCGGCGCTACGAGCCGGGCGACCGTCTCGGCGGCGGCAGCACCGGCGTCGTCCGCCTCGAACACCGCGCGGATCCGCCGCGCCAGGACGTCCTGGACCGACCGCGCACCCTCGTGGGTGACGGCATGCACGGCCTCGGCAGCGAGGTGTCCGGGCAACCCCGGCAGCTCCTCGGCGAGTTCCGGCTCGGCCATGGCCAGGGCGATCACCTCAGGGGCGACGGAGCCGTAGCGGTGCAGCAGGGACTCGACCGTGGCGGCCTGCAGACCGGACTCCCGGGCGAGTAGCAGGCGACGATTCCAGGACGGCGTCCACCCCTGGGCCCCGAGCAGCGGCAGCTCAGCGGTGCAGGAGGCGGGCACCCCCTCCCCGGATCCCGTCTCGTCCTGGCCCGTCAGCGGGCCGGTTCCGGGTGCTCCAGCGGTCCCGACGGCGGCGTCCACGGCATCGGCGGCCATGGTCCGGTACGTCGTGAGCTTGCCGCCGGTCACCACCGTCAGACCCGGCAGGGGCGTGGCGACGACATGCTCGCGGGACACCTTGGCTGTAGACGCCGTAGATGCTGCAGTGGCAGGAGCCTCGGTGTCCCCGAGCGGCTCGTCCTCCCCCGCCGGTGTCACCAGGGGTCGCAGGCCGGCGAAGACCCCCACCACGTCTGCCCGTGTCAGCGGCTCGGTGAACACCGCGTTGGCGTGCTCGAGCACGTAGTCGATGTCGGCGCTGGTGGCGGCGGGCTGGTCCACGGCCTCACGCCAGGGGGTGTCCGTGGTGCCGATGATCCAATGCCGTCCCCAGGGGATGACGAACAGCACGGATTTCTCGGTGCGCAGGATCAGCCCGGCGGTGGAGGTGAAGCGGTCCCTCGGCACCACTAGGTGGATGCCCTTGGCAGCCGTCACCCGTGGCATCCCCGCGGTCACCGGATGCTCGGTGCCGTCCGGATGCCGCACGGGGATGGAGCCGGTCCACACGCCCGTGGCGTTGATGATGCGCCGGGCGTGCACGGTGATGCGCTGGTCGGTCTCGCGGTCGAGGATCTCGACGCCGGTGATGCCCTCCTCAGGCCCCGCCCCCGTGCCGAGGTAGGCCGTGGCCTCGCCCCGGGAGACACAGTGGGCCCCGTGGGCGGCGGCCGTGCGGACGAGTTCGATCACCAGGCGGGCGTCATCCACCTGCGCGTCGTAGTAGCGGATGGCCCCGAGGTAGATCTCGGGCTTGAGCCCGGGGGCCACCCGGGCCACGGCGGCGCGGCCGAGGTGTTTGTGCACGGGCAGGTGCCCCGTGCGTCCGGCGGCCATGCCGTCATAGAGCGCGATGCCGGCCCCCACGTAGGGCCGCTCCCACGGCTTGGACAGGGGGTAGAGGAAGGGCACGGGCCGCACCAGGTGCGGCGCGATGTCCTCCACCAGCCGGCCCCGCTCCCGCAGCGCCTCGTGGACGAGGGGGAAGTCCAGCATCTCGAGGTAGCGCAGCCCGCCGTGGACCAGCTTGGAGGACCTCGAGGACGTGCCCCAGGCGTAGTCGGTGGCCTCCACCAAAGCTGTGGAGAGCCCACGGGTGGCGGCGTCCAGTGCCGTGCCGGCGCCCACCACTCCCCCGCCGATCACCAGCACATCCAGCGGATGCTCCGGGGTAGTGGCGCGCAGCGTGGCGAGCGCACGGTCCCTGCTGTCAGGACCGAGCCGCTCGTTGCCGCCGGTGACCGTCATGCTGGTCAGCGGTCCTGGGTGGGCGCCACCAGGACCTCGACCTTCTGGAACTCCTTGACGTCCGAGTACCCGGAGGTGGCCATGGCCCGCTTCAGGGCGCCCATGAGGTTGGAGGTGCCGTTGGTGTGGTGGCTCGGGCCCCACAGCACGTCCTGCAGGCTGCCGACGGTGCCCACATAGGTACGGTCCCCGCGCGGCATGTCCGCGTGGGCGGCCTCCCCGCCCCAGTGCCAGCCACGGCCGGGGGCCTCCTGGGCGCGGGCCAGGGCGGCACCCAGCATCACGGCGTCCGCACCCATGGCCAGGGCCTTGACGATGTCACCCGAGGTGCCCACCCCGCCGTCGGCGATGACGTGGACGTAGCGTCCGCCGGACTCGTCCATGTAGTCCCGGCGCGCCTCGGCGATGTCCGAGATGGCGGTGGCCATCGGCACGCGGATGCCCATGGCGCGTCGCGTGGTGGAGGAGGCGCCGCCGCCGAAGCCCACCAGGACGCCAGCGGCACCGGTGCGCATCAGGTGCAGGGCCGGGGTGTAGCCGGCCGCGCCACCGACGATCACGGGGACGTCGAGCTCGTAGATGAACTGCTTCAGGTCCAGCGGCTCACGGTTCTGGGAGACGTGTTCGGCGGAGACGGTGGTGCCGCGGATGACGAACATGTCCACCCCGGCGGCCAGCACGGTCTCGTAGTACTCCTGGGTGTGCTGCGGGGTCAGCGACCCCGCCACCACCACGCCGGCCTCACGGATGTGGGCCAGGCGCTCGGCGATCAGCTCGGCCTGGATGGGTTTCGAGTAGATCTCCTGCAGCCGCCGCGTGTTGGTGGGCGAGTAGTTGCTGCGCTCGAACGCGGCGATCTCCTCGAGGACCGAGCTCGGGTCCTCGTACCTGGTCCAGAGGCCTTCGAGGTTGAGCACTCCCATGCCGCCGGCCTGCCCCAGGGCGATGGCGGTCTCCGGGCTCATGACCGAGTCCATAGGAGCGCCGATCACCGGCATCTCGAACGTGAAGGCGTCGATCTGCCAGTTGATGGACACATCTTCGGGGTCCCTCGTACGGCGCTCAGGTACCACTGCGATGTCGTCCAAGGCATAGGCCCTGCGTCCCCGCTTACCGCGGCCGATCTCGATCTCGTTGCTCACGCGTTCCAGCCTAGTGCAGGTGCCGGACGTCCAGGCGCGCGCTACCGGGTCCGGTAGTTCGGCGCCTCCACGGTCATCATGATGTCGTGCGGGTGCGATTCCTTCAGCCCTGCCGGGGTGATGCGCACGAAGCGGCCGTTCTGCTTCAGGTCCGCGATGGTGGCGGCACCGGTGTAGAACATGGTCTGGCGCAGACCGCCGACGAGCTGGTGCACCACCGCGGAGAGGGGACCGCGGTAGGGCACCTGTCCCTCGATGCCTTCCGGGATCAGCTTGTCCTCGCTGGGCACGTCTGCCTGGAAGTAGCGGTCCTTGGAGAAGGACCGTTGCCCGTTGCGGGTCTGCATGGCCCCCAACGAGCCCATGCCGCGATAGGCCTTGAACTGCTTGCCGTTGTAGAACACCAGGTCACCCGGGGATTCAGCGGTGCCCGCCAGCAGCGAGCCGAGCATCACGGAGTCGGCGCCGGCGACCAACGCCTTGCCGATGTCACCGGAATGCTGCAGGCCGCCGTCGGCGATCAGCGGGATGCCCGCCGGGATGGTGGCCTTGGCCGCCTCGTAGATGGCGGTGATCTGCGGGACCCCGACGCCGGCCACCACACGGGTGGTGCAGATCGAGCCCGGGCCCACGCCCACCTTCACGGCGTCCGCGCCCGCGTCAACGATGGCCTTGGCCCCGGCGTAGGTGGCGGCCTGGCCGCCGATGATGTCCACGTGCGCCGAGGACGGGTCCTTCTTCAGCCGGGCGATCATGTCCAGCACGCCCTGCGTGTGGCCGTTGGCGGTGTCCACCACCAGCACGTCCGCACCGGCCTCCACCAGGGCCATGGCACGCTCGTAGCCGTCCCCGAAGAAACCGACGGCACCGCCCACGCGCAGCCGGCCCTCCTCGTCCTTGGTGGCGTCCGGGTACTGCTGGGCCTTGTCGAAGTCCTTGACGGTGATCAGGCCCTGCAGCTTGTTGTGGTCGTCCACGAGCGGGAGCTTCTCGATCCGATGCTCGGAGAGCAGCCGGATGGTGTCCTCCCGGGAGACGCCGACCCGCGCGGTGACCAGCGGCATCGACGTCATGGCGGAGGCCACCGTGCGGTGCTCATACTCGGAACCCGGGATGAACCGGGTGTCCCGGTTGGTGATGATGCCCAGCAGGGTGTTGGAGGCGTCCACCACGGGCAGCCCGGAGACCCGGAACTGGGCGCAGAGGTCATCCCACTCGGCCAGGGTGGCGTCCGGGCCCACGGTGACGGGGTCCGAGATCATCCCGGACTCGGAGCGCTTGACGCGGTCCACCTGGGCCGCCTGATCCCCGATGGAGAGGTTGCGGTGGATGATCCCCAGTCCACCCTGACGGGCCAGCGAGATGGCCAGCGGCGCCTCGGTGACCGTGTCCATGGCGGCGGAGGCGATGGGCGTCTTCAGGGTGATGCGCCGGGTCAGCCGCGTGGAGGTGTCCGCGTCGGCCGGGATGACATCGGTCATGTTGGGCAGCAGCAGGACGTCGTCATACGTCAGGCCGACGAAGCCGAAGGGATCGGCGGCGGTTGCCACCGGTTCTGCCGAGGGGCCGGGGATCTGTGCACTCACGGGCGAAGGGCCTTTCAGTCTGCGGGATTGCGACCAGTCTAGGCCCGCCACTGGCGGGTGGGTCGCGGGGCATCGTGGCTGTGGAACACCGCCCGGCCCCCGGTCTATTCCGCGCGTGGCGCGGGTCACGCCAGGGGTTCGCCCTCAGCCACTTTGGCGTGGGTCACAGAGATGTCATCTGAGGCAACACCATTCCCGAATTGTGGTATTGGACCGTTAGCGTTCTCCGGGTGAACTCCTCGACCAACACCGCGCCCCTCACCCCGGAGACGCAGGCGGCACCCCGCCGGCGACTGCCCGGGTGGATGACCAACTTCGGCACGCAGATCCTCGCAGCCCTCATCCTGGGCCTGGTCCTCGGCCTGGTGGCCCGCTCCGGCGGACACACCCCCGAGACGCCCACCGGGCTCGGCACCACCCTGGAGGTCCTCGGCTCCAGCTACATCTCGCTGCTGCGCGCCGCCGTCGTGCCCCTGGTGTTCTTTGCCGTGGTCGCCTCGATCGCCAACCTCGCCCAGGTGACCAACGCCGCCCGTCTGGCCGCCAAGACCCTGCTGTGGTTCGCGATCACCTCGCTGATCGCGGTGGTGATCGGCCTCGTCATCGGCGGCGTGATGCAGCCCGGCGTGGGCACCGGTCAGACCACCCCGCCGGAGTACGAGGGCAAGACCGGCAGCTGGTGGGCGTTCCTGCAGGGGCTGATCCCCTCCAACTTCCTGGGCCTGTCCGCCTCGACGAGCGCCGCCGATGACGGCTCGCTGACCACCTCGGTCAGCTTCAACGTGCTGCAGGTGCTGGTCATCTCCATCGCCGTGGGCGTCGCCGCCCTCAAGCTGGGTGAGAAGGCCAAGCCCTTCCTGGACTTCTCCGCCTCCATGCTCGAGGTCATCCAGAAGGTGCTGTGGTGGATCATCCGCATCGCCCCGCTGGGAACCGTCGGGCTCATCGGCAACGCCGTGGCCTCCTACGGCTGGGACACCATGGGCACCTTGGTGAAGTTCGTGGTGGCCATCTACGTGGGCCTAGCGATCGTGCTCCTCGTGGTCTACCCCGTGTTGGTCAAGTTGCACGGCCTGTCCATCCGGCAGTACTTCACCGGCATGTGGCCGGCCTTCCAGATGGGCTTCGTCTCCCGCTCCTCGATCGGCACCCTGCCCGTCACCCAGCGCGTGGCCGAGCGGAACTTCGGCGTGCCCCGCGGTTACGCCGCCTTCGCGGTGCCGTTGGGCGCCACCACCAAGATGGACGGCTGCGCCGCCATCTACCCGGCCATCGCCGCGATGTTCGTGGCGCAGTTCTTCGGCATCGACCTGGCCTGGAGCGACTACCTGCTGATCATCCTCGTCTCCGTCCTCGGCTCCGCGGCGACCGCGGGCACCACCGGTGGCGTCGTGATGCTGACGCTGACCCTCTCCACGCTGGGACTGCCGCTGGCCGGCGTCGGGCTTCTGTTGGCCATGGACCCGATCGTGGACATGGGCCGCACCGGCGTCAACGTCGTGGGCCAGGCGCTGGTTCCCGCGCTGGTGTCCAAGCAGGAGGGCATCCTGGACGAGGGCAAGTACAACGCCTCCCGCGCCGGCGGCAACCTGCTCGCCGATGATGGAACCGAGGAGGCACCCCTCGAGACCAACAACGACGGCGGCGCCGGCACCGGCGCGGAACGTGACAGCGAGTCGGTGCGCGCCTGAAGACGACGGTCCGGGCACGACTGCGCAGCCTCTACACCGAGCTCGGGGCCGGCTTCTGACCCGGCCGTCAACGCACCGGGCCCCGGGAGGCCTGCGCAGGTTCCGGTCGGCCGGCCACGGGCTGTTCGAACTGCTGGGAGACCAGCCGTCGGTACGTCTCGTGGACCTGCATCAACTCGCCGTGACGGCCAGCACCGGTCACCCGCCCGTCTTCGAGGACGAAGATCTGGTCGGCCCTCACCACGGAGGAGAGGCGGTGGGCGATCAGGACCACCTGGATGCTCTCGGCCAGCGTCGCGATGATGCTGGAGATCCGGGCCTCGGAATCTGAGTCCAGGTGGGCTGTCGCCTCGTCGAGCAACAGCAGGTCCGGCTGGTGGATGAGCACGCGGGCCAGGGCGAGCCGTTGACGTTGCCCGCCCGAGAGCCCCGCGCCGTCGTCCCCGAGAGCCTGGTCCAGTCCCAGGGGGAGGCTGCGGATGGCCTCCTCGAGCCCCACCTCGCGCAGGACGTCCCACACGGCGTCCCGGGAGGTGTCCGAGGCTCCCAGGGTGATGTTGTCCCACACCGAGCCGCGCATCAGGCTGCCGTCCTGGCTGACGAAGCCCATCCGTCCGCGCAGCTCCTCCAGAGGCATGGACCGGATGTCAGCACCCTGCCAGAGGACGGACCCGGCGTCTGGTTCGTAGAAGCGCTCCAGCACCTTGAAGACCGTGGACTTCCCCGCCCCTGACGGGCCCACGATGGCGGAGAGCCCCCGTGCGGGCAGGACGAGGTCCAGGCCCTGCAGGGCGGGTTCCTCACGCCCGGGGTAGGTCAGCCGGACCCCACTGAACCGCACCAACTCACCGCCGGCGCTCCCCTGCTCGGGCACTCCGAATCCGTCCGGCACGGGCCCCTCGGACTCCAACCCGGCCAGCTCGCCGACCCGGTCGAGGGCCGCCCGCCCCTGCTGGAACTGCGAGACGGACATCAGGGCCACCACCAGGGGGGAGACCAGGTACAGCAGGTAGAGGATGAAGGCCACCAACGCGTCCAGGGCCATCAGGCCCTGTCCCGCGCGGGCGGCGCCCACGATGATCACCAGGGCCAGGGACAGTTGCGTGCCGACGTTCATGGCCGGTGTCAGCAGCGCGGCGATGCGGGCGACCTTCAATCCGGACCCGCGGGCGCGGGACGCCTCAGCTGTGACCCGGTCGAGCTCCGCGTATTCCGCCCGCAGCGCCTTGACCGTCTCCAGGTTGGACAGCTGGGACAGGACGACGGAGCCGAAGTCGGAGTTGTGCTCGCGATTCTCCACGGCGGACTTGCGGATGGCCTTGACCAGTCCGACGCAGGCCAGGGAGGTCACTCCGATGGTGGCTGCGGTCAACAGGGCCAGCCAGGCATCCAGGACGAACATCATCACCAGGCAGCCGGCCACGGACAGCAGGGAGGTGGCCAACTGCGAGACGGAGGAGGACAGGGCCACCCGGGCCAGCGAGGTGTCCGCCGAGACCCGCGTGAAGAGGTCTCCCCGGTCCCAGGTGGAGACCGCGGGAATCCTGGACCGGAGGATGCGGCTCATCACCGTGGTCCTCAGGTCCAGGACGATGTTCTCGCCGGCTCGCGCCACCAGGTAGCTGCCCACGGCCCCGCACAGCACGTCGGCGGAGAACAGAACGACCAGGGCGACGACCTCCGCCGCCGCAGACCCGCCGGCCACCAAGGTGTTGATCAACGCGGCCACGAGCAGCGGCTGGACCAGCATGGCGATGGTTCCCACCATGGACAGGAGGATCCCCGCACCGAGCAGGGGGCCCTGGGCGGCCGTGAGCGAGCGGAGCCTCACCCTTCGGATCTACCGGTCGCGGTGCGTGCGGTGAAGGCGACGGAGACCCCGGTGATGACCGCGATGACGATGGCGGGGATGAGGTCCATGAACTGTGCCAGCACCAACCCCGTGACGATGCCCACGGCCGCTCCCATCAAGAACTCAGTCGGCTTCACTGCGCTGCTCCTTCCCTCGTCACCGGCTCCGCCTCAGGCGGCCGGCGATAGCTTCTGATGTACAACGGGGCCTCGTCCCCGTAGGGGGCACCCGACCAGGTGGCGAACAGCAGCTCCGGAACCAGGCCGGCCTCTGTCGCCATCTGGTCCATGACCTCAACGGGTGTCAGGAGTGACTGTTCGACTCCCGTGTGGAGGGTGCCGTCACGCTCGATCCAGATCTGGCGGCAACGCCAGGCCTCGTCTCCGGCCTCGGACTCGGTGAGCTGGGAGTAGGTGGTCAGCCACCCACCCTGCGCCTCCAGAGGGACCGTGGTCACAGCGGGATTCTGTCCACCCATCAGGGCGTGCACCTGCAGGGGGTTGCCGGTCTCGACCACGAAGATCCCCCCGGGTGCCAACGTCTGGGCCACACGGTGCATCGCACGGCGCTGGTCCGCACGGCTGCCGACCATCGACATGGTCTGGCAGACCGCGAAGATCATGCCATAGCGGCGGTCGGGAAGTTCGTGGACGAAGTTACCGTGCGTGGCATGGACGGGTTCGCCGTCACGATGCCCCTCCAGGAGGGCCAACATCTCCACCGAGGAGTCCACGGCGTCGACGGGACCGATGCGCCGTGCCAGCGGCAGGGCGATGCGCCCCGTGCCCACCCCGAGCTCCAGGGTTCCCTGGGCGATGTCCGGGTGGATCCTGGCCAGGCCGTCAGCAGTGATCTCCGCGAACTCGTCATGCTGGAAGATCCGGTCATAGAATGGGGCGAACTCACGGCCGTAACCGGTGTCCTCGACACCGTCCCGAGCCTGCACCGCACCACCGGGGTGTGTGGCGGTCATGGATGCATCGGTCATACGTTCCTCCTTGTCGGTGGACACGCCCGCGGGGGCCCGTGGTCCTCCCACCTCCCCCGCGGGTCATCCCGGCTCAATAGCTGTACAGGGACTCCGCTGCGTCGAACGGCTCGGTCATCGAGATGAAGACGGGACGGGGGTCCTCCGACTCGTCGTAGCCCGATGACTCCACGATGGCGAACTGGAAGTCGCTCACCTCGACACCGAGGCGGTCCTCTCTGATCTGGCGGCGGATGAATTCCGTCATCAGCTGGTACTCGGGATAGGTACTGACGTGCCCGCTGCTGGGTTCAGCGACCCTGGACATGAGACTGCTGCAGATGTCGAAGACGGCCTTCCCCGTCCGGCGGCTCGCGAACCAGATGGCATGGCGTAGTTGACGGGGGACGACGAGATCGACTTCCTGCCAGAGGAGCGTCTCCCCCTGAGCCGTCCGCACCCGGTAGGTGTAGTGGTAGTCCTTGGTGGCCGGATAAGGGGCGAAGAACTTCCAGTTCGGTATGGAGGAGAAGACGTCCCAGCGGCCGCGAGGTCCGTTGAAATTGGCGTGTGGATGCTGGGCGGCCAGTGTCAGCAGCGTCGCACCGGCGACCGCCAGGCGGGGCAGCAGCCCCTCGTCCTGGATACTCCTGCGGCCGGCCTCCATCAACCCGTGCATCGCGTTCATGACACCACCGCCTCTGTCATCTCCTGTTCCCGCATGAAGGCCGTCAGATGGCCGACGACCTTCTCGGCCACCTTGCTGTCGCTGAGCATGGAGTCATGGTTGGCGTGTGCGAGGATCCGGTACTGACGATCCTGACGGGCCTCGATCTCGCTGCCGGGCACCAGTTCCTCGTACAGCGCACCCTGTTCGGGAAAGCTGTTCAGCGTGTCATCGGCGGCGATGAGAAGGGCCGGGACGTCGGGCACCTCGAGGGGGCCGGTGAAGGCCAGCAATTCCTCGTACACCGCGTTCCATTCTCGTAACGCAGCCTCCCAGAGCCGGGAATCCGCGTAATGCGCCATGTGACGCTCGCGATAGTTATGCGGGAAGGAGTCGATCCATTGCGGCCGCTTCATCAGGAAGCCGGTACCCCACTTCAGATAACGGACCATCTGCTCCAGTGAGTCCGTCATCTTCTCAGCGCCCTCGCGCTGCTGATCGGAACGGCTGAGTTCAGCGGGGTGGGTCGGGTCCAGGTAGACGACCGCCTGGACCTTGGAGGGGCCCAGCCGCAAGGCCAGGCGCCTGACGAGTTCTCCGCCCAGAGAGTGTCCCAGCAGCACCACCTTCTGCTCCGGGGCGACGGTCTCGGCCACCAGGTCCTCCAGGTCGTCGAGCGCCTCGTCCAGGGTGAATTCATCCTTCGCGTGGCGCAGACTGGCCGCATAGCCGGGACGGCTGGCCATCACCACCCGCTTGCCGTGGTTGTACGCCAGGCTCTCCGTGATCCAGGCGAAATACTCTGCCGTGGCAGCCATGGCCGGGGTGAAGAGATAGACCGGTTCGGAGGCGTCTGCCCGGGGCCCGCCCCATTCATACCGGTACACGTTGCCCCGCCGGGTGGTCATCGAGAGGGTATGCGGCCAGCCCTCCATCACGATCTTCCGTCGGTTGGTCTTCACGAGCCAGGCGTAGACGCCGACCGCGACGGCGCCCAGGCCCAGGAGCGGCAGCACGGAGTCATCCCGCTCCTGTCCGATCGGATGATCCTTGGGAATCGTGACATAGGCCAGTGCCGGGTACATCGCGGGGAACGCCAGCAGGAAGCGGCCCAGCCCCATCAGGACGGCATTGACGGCATGGAAGCCCACGCCGGTGAGCAGGAATGACTTCGTCAACCGTCCACGCGTCAGAAGCACCAGGGGGAACAGTGCTTCAAAGGCCAGCGCGGCCTGGGTCACCGCTCGGGCGAGCCTCGGAGACCTCTGAGTCCAGCGGAAGAACGGTTCGGAACCGTACGTCTTGGTGCGCATGATGCCGGACAGGGCGCTTCCCTCCCTCCACATCGGTCCCGCCATCTTGACCCATCCGGACAAGCCGTAGGCCATGCCCGTCTGGAGCGCGAGTCCCCAGAGGAACGTGTCCTTCGACCGCGGGGACGCGGAGAGCCGCGCCAGGCCGTTGAAGGTCTGGACGAGGGTGCCCACCTGGTCTGAACCGTCCGTGCCGAATCGATGCCGGGGTGTCAGGAGCGCATAGGACACCGAGTTGTAGAGGTTGAGCACGCCACGGACGGTAGACCACGAGGACGGCAGGACGAGGAGTCCAGCACTGGCCGCAAGCCGACCGGCGTGGAGGCTCAGGGACACCTGCTTCCCGCTGAGTCGCGAGACCACGGAGCGCAGGACCCGGTTGTCGATCTCCCGGGACTTCTTGATGCTGTCCCAGTCATTGAGGCCACCGGAATCCATATGCCGGTGTTGGACCAGGTACTCAAGGGAGGAGATCGTGGTAGCGACCGAGACGATCCGCTCAGAGACCACCATCGCCTGGTCTCTGCCCAGGCCGAAGGGACGGAAGACCGATTTCAACGCGTCGGAAACCTTCACCAGTGCTGCTTTCTACGAGTACTGATTCGTCGAGGACCATGCCTGGTGCGCGCCGGATGCCTCCGGCACGCACCAGGGATTCTGTGTGGGTGACTAGCTGTTGTTGGTCACGGTGTACGCGGCGATGCCCGCCGTGACGACAGCAGAACCGGCACCCGCCCCCTTGGCGAAGGCCGCGCCGAAGGCCAACAGTCCGGGCGTGGCGAGGACCGGGTTGATCCGCGCTGCGGAACTCGGTGCCACTACCCCGGGGGTCAGGTCGTAGGAGGCCTGCTCATTCATCACATCGGTGACGGTCTTCATGAATCGGAACCCTCTCGCAGTCCAGTGTGGTTGTGGTGTATTCAGTCGCCGGTGGCCACGGTGAACAAGGCGGCGGCCGCACCGACGACGGCACCGAAACCGGCGACACCGCCGGCCACCTTCCAGCACGTGGCCACGGCCACGGGGGCCGCGGCAGCAGGGGTACCCAGCACCGGCGCACCTGCGGAGGACATGGAGCCGCCCTCGAAATCGATATTTTGGGCGTTCATAAACTCGGCTACAGCAGTCATTGTCTTGAATCTCCTACCCTTTTATCTGAGTGCCACCTGATCCGAAGATGTACTCTTTGGGCGCGAAAAGATGGGAAAGAAATGGCAATTTAGTGAGCCCTCTCCTCAAAAAACCGCGACGCCTCAAGGTGAATCAACCGACGGAATCATCTGTAATGGCGTGAACAACGTCACCGTAACAAGGATGCGACGACCGCCTCAACCGCGTCGGCGGGGATCGCCAAAGAATGAACAAAAGTACTAGGACGGATGGACGAAAGTGCCGGTTCCGCCGTGGTCTGCCGTCGCTAGGGTGGATCCATGGCCTTTCAGCCCCCTACCTCGGATCTCACGTGATGCCGCCGAACGCCGAGCCTGGGATCCATGCACTCCGACGTGCCATCGCCCGGTGGCAGACCTGGTGGGTACGCCTCTTCATCCTGACCGTGCTGGTCATGTCCTACGGGCCTGTACCCCGCCTGTGGGCCGTTATCTGCATGGTGGTCCCCCTGCTGTTGTTCCTGGTGCGCCCGCCGGCCAGGCGGCCGGAGCCCGTCGTCCTGTGCGCGCCGGTTCGCGGCCGGTGGGTCGCGTTCAACAGCCCCGGTTCACGGGTTCCCAGCCACCGGGTGCGTGCCCATGGCCAGATGTACGCCGTCGACCTCCTCCGGGAGGACACCGGCGGCCCCATGGGGATGAGCGGGACCCTGCGTGGGCGCAGCCCGGAGGATTACCCGAGCTTCGGCACCCCCGTGAGGGCCATGGCCGCCGGGACGGTGGTCCACGCCACCGATCACGTCCGGGACCACCGTGCCCGTGATTCCTGGCCGGGACTGATCTGGATGCTGACCCTCGAGGGGTTCCTCAGGCTTCTCGGCGGTTCGCCGGCCATCCTGGGCAACCGGGTGATCATCCGCCATGATGACTCGACGTTCTCGGCCTATGCCCACCTGCGCCGGGCGTCTGTGACAGTCCGCCCCGGTGACGAGGTGGACGTGGGCCAGACCGTGGGTCAGGTCGGCAACACCGGAAACTCCTCCGAACCGCACCTCCACGTCCAGCTCATGGACCGGCCGCGGCCGGAGTCCGCCGCGGGACTCCCCATGCGTTGGTCCGGGGTGGAGGTCGACCCCGAAGGGCTCAGCCTCCGCTGGGCCACCGGATACGCCAAGCCCAGTGCCGTCCCCGGCTTCCCGGCCAACGGCCAGTACTTCGACGCCCCCGGTCCGCGGTGATCCCCTCTCCGAGCGCCCCCTCCCCCCAGACGAAAATGACCTCACCCCGTCACAACGGACGGGGTGAGGTCACTGTGCGCTTGACGCGGGGAGAAGAGGGTTACTTCTCGTCCTCGTCCGCGCGCTTGTCTGCCACGAGGGTCTCGGTGGTCAGGACCAGCGCGGCGATCGAGGCGGCGTTGAGCAGGGCGGAACGCGTGACCTTGACGGGGTCGATGACGCCCTGGGCCAGCAGGTCACCGTACTCGCCGGTCTTGGCGTTGAAGCCGAAGTTCGGCTCCAGCTCGGCCACGTGGGAGGTGACCACGTAGCCGTCCTCGCCGGCGTTCTGGGCGATCCAGCGCAGCGGCTCCACGAGCGCCTTGCGGACGATGCCCACACCGAACACGGCGTCACCGGTCAGTGCCTTGACGGCCTCGTCCTCATCCAGGACGGCCAGGGCGTTGATCAGCGCGGTACCGCCGCCGGCCACGATGCCCTCTTCCAGAGCCGCACGGGTGGAGGACACAGCGTCCTCGATCCGGGCCTTGGACTCCTTCAGCTCCACCTCAGTGGCTGCACCGACCTTGATGACGCCCACGCCGCCGGCCAGCTTGGCCAGGCGCTCCTGCAGCTTCTCGCGGTCCCAATCGGAATCGGTGGCCTCGATCTCAGCCTTGATCTGCGCCACGCGGCCGGCCACCTCGTCGGCGGAGCCTGCGCCCTCGACGATGGTGGTGTTGTCCTTGGTGACGGTCACGCGACGCGCGGTGCCGAGCACCTCGACGCCGACCTGGTCCAGCTTCATGCCGAGGTCCGGGGAGACCACCTGCGCACCGGTGAGGGTGGCGATGTCCTGCATCATGGCCTTGCGGCGGTCGCCGAAGCCCGGGGCCTTGACGGCCACGACGTTCAGGGTGCCGCGGATCTTGTTGACCACGAGGGTGGACAGGGCCTCGCCCTCGATGTCCTCGGCGATGATGAACAGCGGCTTGTTGGCCTGCAACACCTTCTCCAGCAGCGGCAGGAACTCCTGCACGTTGGAGATCTTGCCGGAGTTCAGCAGGATGTACGGATCCTCGAGGATGGCTTCCTGGCGCTCGGCGTCGGTGACCATGTACGGGGACAGGTAACCCTTGTCGAACTGCATGCCCTCGGTGATGACCAACTCGGTGGAGGTGGTCGAGGACTCCTCGATGGTGATGACGCCTTCCGTGCCGACGGTGTCGAAGGCGCGGGCCAGCAACTCGCCGACCTCGTCCGACTGGGCGGAGATGGCGGCCACGTTGGCGACCTGGTTGCCGGAGACGGCCACGGCGTTGGAGGCCAGGCGGGCGTCGATGGCGGCCACGGCGGCCTCGATGCCCCGCTTGATCTCGTTCGGGGCGGCACCGGCGGCCACCTGGCGCATGCCCTCGTTCACGAGGGCCTGGGCCAGCACGGTTGCGGTGGTCGTGCCGTCGCCGGCCACGTCGTTGGTCTTGGTGGCCACTTCCTTGGCCAGCTGGGCGCCCATGTTCTCGTACGGGTCGTCCAGCTCGATGTCACGGGCGATGGTCACGCCGTCGTTGGTGATGGTCGGCGCGCCCCAGGACTTGTCCAGGACCACATTGCGGCCCTTGGGGCCCAGGGTGACCTTGACCGTGTCGGCCAACTTGTCGATACCGGCCTGGAGGGCGCGTCGCGCCTCATCGTTGAAGGCTAGCTGCTTCGCCATGAACGAAGCTCCTTTCGTAAAGGATCTGAAGGATCAGAAGAATGGTGGGTGGACGCGTCAGGGCCCGGCCGGCCGAAATGCCTGGCCGGGCCCTGGCGCGTCAGCCGGACCGCACTGTGCGGGCAGAGAACACCAGTGCCCTGTGCCCGGACAGTGGAGACCGGCGGAAGATCACTTGGTGACGATGGCCAGCACGTCGCGGGCGGAGAGCACGAGGTACTCCTCGCCGCCGACCTTGACCTCGGTGCCGCCGTACTTGGAGTACAGGACCACGTCACCCTCGGCCACGTCGACCGGGATGCGGTTGCCGTTGTCGTCAACACGACCGGCGCCGACGGCCACGACCTGGCCCTCCTGCGGCTTCTCCTTGGCGGTATCCGGGATCACCAGGCCGGACGCGGTGGTCTGCTCGGCTTCCAACGGACGGACGACAATACGATCCTCAAGGGGCTTGATGGAGACAGACACGTCTGTACTCTCCTTCGTTTCGGGTGGGCCGGGCCCGTTCAAGACGGACCGGCCAGCGTTATGGATGGTGTGGTGCGCCGGAGGCTGGCCAACCGTCGTCGCGGGAGCCGGGTGGCAGGTCCTTCAGGCTTAGCACCCGGTGCCCCGGAGTGCCAGAAATGACTCTAGGCGGGCTTTAGCACTCGGTCAAGGCGAGTGCCAAGGTGACGTCGCGGGTGGGCGAGCCCAACAGGTTCCGGCGCTCGTCCACCGTCAGGCGTTCCGCCGGGCCCGGAAGATCCCGACGGCGGCCACGCACAGTCCCGCGAAAGCGGCACCGAGCGCGATCAGTGGCCCGGCGAGTGGAACCCAGACCACGTCCCGGCGGATGGCGTCCGCCGTCTCGGAGTCGGAGAGCATGTCCCCGCCGCCGAGCGTGAAGGTGCCGGCCACGAACACCTGGGCGATCACCGTGATGATCAGCAGCAGCGCCGCCACCACGCCCACCGCCATGGATGCGTACAGCAGGATCTTGCACCACAACGGCGCGGATGCCGCCTGCTGGGAGGCGCGGGAATCACGCCCGACGTCGGCCCGGCCCCCACCCGAGGTGAGGTCACCTGAGTGGTGGGGGCCGTCGTCGTACCCTTCCTGCCGGTCCCCCGTGGCCGGGCGGGCGTCCTCGAAGCGGCCGAAGAAGTCGAAGCCGGGCTCGCTGTCCCAGCGCCGGTCCGGGTCCAGGCGGTCCCGGTCACGGCGCGCGGAATCGGGCAACGGCAGACGCGGGGCGGGACGGCTAGGCATGCTTCCAGCGTACCGTTGAGCCGTGGCCACTTCCTCTCCCGTTCCCTCCTCCGCTGCCGAGTCCACGCAGGACGAGACGGTACTCGCGCCGGTGCTCACGCCCGAGGGCTGGCAGCTGCTGAACGCGGTCAGCGCCGCGCAGGGTCCCACGGGATACCGGGAGTCCGAGGCGTTGGCCCTGTCCACCCGGCTCCGGGCCGAGGGACACGCTGCCGAGCTGGTCTCCGCCGTGCTGACCCAGCTGAAGTTCCGGACCCAGGCTGCCGCCAAGTTCGGGCCCTTCGCCGCGAACATGCTGTTCACCCGGGCGGGTCTGGAACAGGCCACCCGGATGAACGTGGCCGCCCTGCACGCCGGACGGTTCGCGGCCGCGGGGGTGCGGAGCGTGGCCGATCTGGGCTGCGGGATCGGTGCGGATGCCATGGCCCTGGCCGCCCTGGACCTGCAGGTCACCGCCGTGGAACGGGACGAGACCGTGGCCGCCGCCGCCACCATCAACCTCATGCCGTTCCCGAACGCCACCGTGGTGGGTGCGGACGCCGTGCAGTGGCTGGGCGCGCTGGACGGCGCGGCCGGATCAGCTGACCAGGCCGGGGCGGTTGGCGGGGCCGGCGCGGTTGGCGGGACCGGCGCGATTGGCGGGGCCGGCGAGGCCCGGCCCGAGGGGTTCTGGCTGGATCCGGCGCGGCGCGTGGTGTCCTCGTCCGGCTCCGCGCGGGTGTTCGACCCGGAGGCCTTCTCCCCGCCCCTGTCCTTCGTGGAGCAGCTGGCCGAGACCGGTGCTCCCGTGGGCGTCAAGCTCGGACCGGCGCTGCCCCACGCCTCCGTCCCCGCCGGCTGTGAGGCCCAGTGGGTCTCCGTGGGCGGGTCCCTGACCGAGGCGGTGCTGTGGTTCAACGCCCTGGCACGCCCGGGGGTCCGTCGCTCGGCACTGGTACTCGGTGGTGGGGATACGGGGTCGGCAGAGCTGTTCTCCGCCGCCGACTTCGGGGATTCCCCCACGGTTGACGTGGCGGGGGTGGCGGGCCTGTCCGGCTTTCTGTATGAACCGGACCCCGCCGTGATCCGGGCCGGGCTGGTGGCGGACCTCATCGACCGGGAGTTCGCTGGTTCGGGCGGGCGGCTGCTGGACGAGCACATCGCGTATTTCTGCGCGGACGCAGCACAGGGTTCACGGTTTGCCACGGGCTACCGGGTGCTGGAGGTCATGCCGTACAAGGTCAAGGGACTGCGGCGCTGGGTCAGGGAGACGGGCGTGACACGGCTGGACATCAAGAAACGGGGAGTGGACGTCACCCCGGAGGAGCTGCGGCGGCTGCTGATGTCCGGTCAGGGCAAGTCGGGCAAGGGCTCCGGCCGTCACGCCACCCTCGTGCTGACCCGGATCGGCGCGGACCGCGTGGCCGTGGAGGTCGAGCCCCTCCCCTGAACCCACCTCCAGTTCTGGTCGGGAGTTCCCGTGGCGATTGAGCTGAGAACGGCACCATAACTCCCGATTCGATGTGACGACGGCCGGCAGCTCTGTGCGTCAAGCGTGTCAAGCGTGTCAGCGAGGGCTGTGTCAGGACTTCCCTCCGAGTCAGCATCCTCCCCGGGAGGCGAAGGCCAGGCGCAGGTTCTCCAGGAGTTCTTCCCATCCGACCCTGGTGAAGCTCTTCTTCGTCACACGGATCACGATCCAGCCGTCTCGTTGCATGCGCAGATCACGCTGGATGTCCCGGTCCCACTGGTCGGCATCGCTTCGGTGGTGGTCGCCCTCGTACTGCAGACAGATCTTGACGTCCTCCCACACGAGGTCGGGCCGGATCTTCTCGCCGGTGGACAGCTCCACCTCCGGGTTCACCGCCGGTTCCGGGAAGCCGGCCTGGATGACCCCTACCCGCAGTCGGCTCTCCTGGGGTGAGTCGGACCCCGGCCTGAGCCAGGTGATCGCCTCTCGGGCACGGCTCAGCCCTCTGAATCCTGGACGGCGGCAGATGGCATCCTCCATGGCCTGGATCGAGGAGAGGGGATGTAAACCGGGATTCCTCTGTCCCGCGGGCCCGTCCTTGCTCTGCAACAGACTGTCTCCTGCTGCGACGAGGTCATCGAACTCCATACCCGTCGCCGCCAGCTCGACCCATGTCCAGGCCGGCCCCGTGACCCGAACCCCTTGATAGCGCTTGATGGGCGCGTGGACGGGCAGCAGGTGGCCTTTGACCCGCCGTCGCCGTGGCGGCCCGCCGGCCTGCGACGCCTTGGAGAGGTGGATTGGATGGCATCCTGTGGTGCCTATCGGCAACCAGATCCCCCACAATGCCGCCGCCGTCTCGTGGGAGAACACCCCCAGGGGGTGAAGGTGCTGCAACGCCACCAGGTGCTCCAGGAAATCCACCTCCTGGTCACGGCGCTGGCGGATTCCCCGGCTGATCACCTGGAGTTCAGGATGACGAAGGTGCTGTGGCTTCAGGCCACCCTCCAACTCCTTCCGGGTGGAGAAGCAGCTGGCTGGAAGGGTATCGGGGAGTGGGCGTTTCCTGGGTGGCATCAGTCCAGACTGGGCAGCTCGGTCCGGGCACGGTATCGCGGTGCCGAACACTCTGGATGAACCGCCGGAGCTTGGCCGCTGTGGAGTGACCGGAGCACCTGCAGGCTCTCCGACCGCGCCGGCCCGTTCGGGAGTTGGCGTGGCGATCTACGGTCAACCGGCACCGCAACTCCCGAGCAGACGGGAACTCCCGAGCAGATATGGCGCTCGCACGGCTCAGGGGCGCTGAGGCGCTGAGTCTCTGGGGCGCTGAGGCTCAGGGCCTCAGGACCTCAGTAGTAGACGGCCAGCCGGCTCTCGGGGCCGTCGATCACTCGGACGGGCGTGGAGAACACCCGGGAGAGCACCTCGTCTGTGATGATCTCTTCAGGGCGGCCGAACTCGGTGATCTGACCGTCGTTCATGGCGAGGATCCAGTCGGCATACCGGGAGGCGAAGTTGATGTCATGCAGCACGATCACCACGGTGCGGCCCAGCTCGTCGGCGGCGCGGCGCAGCTGCTTCATCATCTGCACGGAGTGCTGCATATCCAGGTTGTTCAACGGCTCGTCCAGCAGCACGTAGTCGGTGTTCTGCGCCAGCACCATGGCCACGTAGGCACGCTGGCGCTGACCGCCGGAGAGCTGGTCCAGGTACCGGTTCTCCAGCGCCTTCAGGTTCAGGAAGTCGATCGCCTCGTTGATGTAGCCCTCGTCCTCGGCCGTCAACCGCCCCCGCGAGTAGGGGAAGCGCCCGAAGCCCACGAGCTGGCGCACGGTCAGGCGGGTGACGAAGTGGTTCTCCTGGCGCAGGATGGACAGGACCTTGGCCACGGCCTTGGACGGGGTGTTCACGATGTCCTGCCCCGCCACCTCGATCCGTCCGGCGTCCACCTTGAGCAGCCGCCCGATCATGGTCAGGATGGTGGACTTGCCGGCACCGTTCGGCCCCACCAGGGCGGTGATGCCGCCCTGTGGCAGTTGCACGGAGACGGGCCCGATCTGGACCTCGTCACCATAGGATTTCTGAACGCCGTCGAGGGTGATCACAACCGGCCCTTTCGCAGGATGACCAGGAGGAAGACGAGCCCGCCCACCAGTTCGATGATGATGGTCACGGCTCCTTCTGCATAGAAGATGTTCCGCAGTACGAAGTACGCCCCGGAGAGGATGGTGTAGCCGATCAGGACCGCCACGGGCAGGATCAGCCGGTGGTCGTAGGTGTCCGTGAACTGGTAGGCCAACGTGGCCACCAGGAAGCCCAGGAAGGTCATGGGCCCCACCAGGGAGGTGGTCATCGCCATCAGCACGGACACCAGGGTCAGTACGACCATGATCTCGCGCTTGTGGTTCAGCCCGAGGTTGTTGGTGGCGTCCGCCCCCAGCGCCAGCACGTTCATCCGCCGCGCGCGGATGAACAGCACCGCCGCGCAGACCAGTGCGATCGGGATGACATAGGGCAGGTACTCGGTCTGGGCGTTGGAGATGTTGCCGAACAGCCGGGCGGTCAGCACGTCGAACTCGTTGGGGTCCAGCACGCGTTGCATGAAGGTGGACAGTGCTCCGAGCCCGCCGCCGAGCACCACGCCCACGAGCAGCATGATGTGGATGTTGCCGAAGCGCCCGGACAGCAGCCAGGAGTACAGCAGCACCGCGAAGACCACCATCATCCCCGCCTGCAGGGCGAACTGGCCCAGCCCCACCACCATGGTCACGCCGGCCACGCCGAAGAAGAACACGGCGGCGGTCTGCACCAGTGTGTAGAGGGATTCGAAGCCCATGATGGAGGGCGTGATGATGCGGTTGTTCGTGGCGGTCTGGAAGCTCACGGTGGCCACGGCCTGGCAGAGCGCCACCACGGCCATCACCACCACCGACTCCACGCGCATCCTGGCGATGATCCAGAAGCCCTCGGAACCGGGCGGCATGGGATTGTCCCACGCGAGGTTGCCGTAGGTGGTCAGCGCGGCGAGCAGCAGCAGCCCACCCACCAGCCACACGTAGCGGTTGCGGTGCTTGCGCTCGGCGAACGGTCCGGACTGGCGCCGCGCTGTCCGCGGTGGTCGTCCACCACCGGAGCGCACGACGCCGGCCGCAGCCTGGGCCTGCCCCGCACCGGGGTGCCCCGCGGCTGCCGGCCACGTGGCTGCCCGCCCAGCGGCCTCCGGCCCGGCAGTCACCCGCGCGGCGTGGTCCTGCCCGGCACGCGGTCCGCTGTCCTCGGGCCAGTCACCGGCCATCCCGGTGCGTTCCATGGTGCTGTCAGACATGCTTGCGCCTCCTGACGAGCAGGCCGATGAAGACGACGGCGCCGACCACGCCGAGGATCAGGGAGACGGGCACCTCGAAGGGCATGATGACGGTTCGCCCGATGATGTCACACACCGTGACGACCGCGATCCCCACGAGGCAGACCCACGGCAGGTTGGTGCGCAGGTTGTCCCCGCGGAACATGGAGACCACGTTGGGCACGATCAGCCCGAGGAAGGGCAGGGACCCGATCACCACGGTGACCACGCCGGTGACGATCGCGATCATGGAGACCCCGGTCAGCAGCACGGCGGTGTAGTTCAGGCCGATGTTGGTGGCGATGTCCTTGCCCAGTCCGGCCACGGTGAAGCGGTCGGCCAGCAGGAAGATGAGGATACCGATGGCCAGCACGATGAACAGCAGCTCGTACCGGCCGCGCACCACCCCGGTGAAGGAGCCGGCGAACCAGATGCCCAGCTGCTGCAGCATGTCGGTCTGCAGGGCCAGGAAGGTGGAGAAGGCCCCCACCACGGCGCCGAGCATGATGCCGATGATGGGCACGATCAGCGAGGACTTCAGGGTCACCCGCTGCAGGAACGCGAAGAACACCATGGTGCCCACGAACGCGAAGAGCACGGAGCCGAACATCCGGTCGAAGACGGAGGCCTGCGGCACCACGAGCATGGTCACCAGCAGGCCGAGGCCGGCCCACTCGGTGGTGCCGGTGGTGGTGGGTTCCACGAACCGGTTCTGGGTCATCAGCTGCATGACCAGCCCTGCCATGGCCATGCTGGCCCCGGCCAGCACCAGGGCGATGGTCCGCGGCACCCGGGTGATGAAGAACATCTGCCAGCCGCCCTCGGCACTCGTGATGTCATAGACGCCCACGAACAGCGAGGTGACCACCAGGGCCAGCACCGCCACGACACCGATCAGCATCGGCCACGCGGTCCGCCAGCGGGACTGCCACGGCGCCTGCGGCACCTGGGACCCCTGCGGGGGCAGGCCCTCATGGCCGCCCGGCTGGACGGTCTGGTAGTCGGAGCCCAACGGAGCCGTCTGGGCCTCCGGGTTCCGGTGTTCATAGGGTGCGGTCACGGTGATTCCTGACGGGGCCGCCGAAGATGGCGGCGGCCCCCGTTGGTGTCTGGGTGGTGTGCCGAGGATCAGGCGCCGAAGGCCTCGGCGAGGTCATTGAGGAAGGTGGTGTAGTTCTGGATGTCCTCGTGCACGTAGAAGTCCGCCGGCAGGTAGACGATGTTGCCCTCCTTGACGGCGGTCACCTCCTGCAACGCCTCGGAGTTCTCGATCAGCTCGGCGGCTGGCTGGTAGCCCTCCTCCTCCGAGGCCGAGACCGCGGCATCACGGTCCATCACCAGCAGCCAGTCCGGGTTGGCCTCGGCGATGGCCTCCACCGAGATGTCATCGCCCTGGTGGTTGGAGGAGCCGTCGCGCTCCAGCGCCGGGGTCAGCTCGAGCATGTCGAACACCGGGCCGATGGCGCGGCCGGTGGACGGGGCGGCGTAGGACAGGTCCCCACCGGTGGCGATCAGCCCCACCACGCTCTGCTCCGGATCGTAGGCGCCCTTGGCGTCCTCGATGGCGGTGTCGAAGTCGGAGATCAGGGTCTCAGCGGCGGCCTGCTGGCCGAAGACGTCGCCGAGCAGGGTCGTCAGGCGGCGCAGCTCGCCGTCCAGGGGTTCACCCTCCACCACGTTGGTGTCCACGAACGCGGCCTCGCCGATCAGCGGCTTGATCTCCTCGGCCATGGCGGAGAAGCGCTGGCCGTTCAGGACCAGGTCCGGCTGGGCCTCCACGAAGCCCTCCATGTTGGGCTCGCGGTGGCTGCCCAGATCGAGGATCGAGTCGTCGGAAGGGTAGTCCACGGTGTCCTCGTTCATGAGGCCCAGCGGCGCCGCGGCCAGCTCCACGCCCCAGTCCTCCAGGGTGCGGAAGATGCGGTTGTCCGTGGCGATCACGGCATCGGCAGACTCGATGCTCACGTCCGTGCCGGACATGTCCGTCACGTCCACCGGGAAGGACTGCGCCTCTGCGCTGGCCGATCCGCCGGCCGAGGACGAGGCGGGTGAGGTCTCACCGGTGGTTCCGGCGCCGGCGCCGCAAGCGGTCAGGGAGAGGGCCGCGGTGGTGACGAGAGCGGCCAGGCCGAGGCGTCGGTTCGTGGTCTGCATGCGAGTGGTACTCCTTGGGGACGTGCAACAGGTGAGGTCGCGCAGGGCCGTGCAGGACTGACCGGCAGCCCCTCCGCTGTTTGGTAAGCCTTACCTTAGACGAATACGCCACTCGAATGGTCGCTTATTTCGAGATTGCGTCGAAACGTGACGCACGCCTCAGCAACCGGTGCCCACCGGCCAGTCGCCCACCTGAACCGGCAGGGTGCCGGGCGCCTCGGCCTTGCCGGTCAGCACGTCCACCAACGCCTCGAACGCCCCCGGGGTCCGGCCGTACAGCGCCACCAGGGTGCCGCCGTCGGGCATGGTGGATCCTGCCAGGCCGAAGGGGGCGTCCAACGCCACCACCACGTCCCCCCGGCCCGGCTCCCGGGCCCCGCCCAGCAGGGCGACCACGGGGCCGGCTCCGACCCTCAGCCCGGCCGCCTCGGCCGCCGCAGTGAGCCGCGTCCGGTCCTTCGCGGTCCCGCCGGTGATCTGCAGCGAGTCCTGCACCAGCGGCGCCGAACACCCGCCCTCCACCACGGTGATCGCCGCGGCCGAGACCTCGCGGGACAGCCGCGCGGGATCCTCAGCGGGCACGACGCCGGCCGCGGCCTTCTCCTCCCCGCTCGCCTGTTCGAGGGCCTGGGCCAGCTGGTCGCGCCACATCAACAGGGCCACCACCCGTTCGGCGGCCTCGGTGAGCCGCTCCGCCGACACCTCGCCGGAGTCCACGGCGTCCACGATCCCGTCCCGCGCCCCGGTCAGGTCCGAGGGCATCAGCAGCAGGTCCGCCCCGGCTGCGAGCGCCTTCACGGGGGCCTCGTCCGCGCCGTAGCGCTCCACGAGGGCGCCCATGTTCAGGGCGTCCGTGACCACCACGCCGTCATAGCCCTCCGGCACATCAGCGCCGTCGCCTTCGCCGGCACCGTTGTCCGAGGGCGCTCCGAGCCCGCGCAGTGCCTCATAGGCCGGTGCAGACACCGACGACGGCACACCCGGTTCGAGCGCCGGCACCACGATGTGCCCCATCATGATCATCGGCGTGTACTGGTCCCCGCTCAGCAACTCCTGGAAGGGCAACCAGTCGCGGTCCTGGAGCTCGGCCACCGTGGCCTCCTGCACCGGTGCCGTCACATGCGAGTCGGCGGTGACGGAGCCGTGGCCCGGGAAGTGCTTGGGGGCCGGCAGCACGCCGGCGTCCAGCAGGCCGTGCGTTGAGGCCTGCCCGAGCACGGAGACCGTGGCGGGGTCCGAGGAGAACGAGCGCGACCCGATGGCCGGGTCGTCCGTCCCGATGGTGACGTCCACGCTGGGGGCGAAGTCCAGGGTGAAGCCGAGCTCCGCCAGCTGTCCCCCCAGGGCAGCATGACCGGCACGGGCCAGGTCGGCGGCGGGACCGTCACCGGCGTCTCCGGTCTCACCAGTCTCTGCGCCGGAGCCACCCGCCGCGATGGCCCCGTAGCTCATGGGGGTGGGCCACTCCACGAGCGGTTCCTGGACGCGCGCCACCAGCCCACCCTCCTGGTCAACGCTGATGATCCCACTCCAGTCCCGGCCTGCAGACAGCGCCTGACGCGACTCCTCCAGCTGGGCGGCCAGCGCCTCCACGTCGGCGGTGCCGTCGGCGGCCCGGGGCACGGCATCCCCCATGACGATCACCCCTGCCAGGTTCAATTCCTGGATCGAGGCGGGATCCGTCCCCGCCGCACCGAGCTGACCCACCAGGACCTGGCCTGCCTGTTCGGCGGTGTCCATCCCGGCCACGGCCTGCGCGGCGGCCTCCGCGGTCTCGACCGACGGTGCGCCCAGCGCCAGCTCCAGCGCGCTCGGCTCGGGTTCCGCGTCGCCTGACTCGTCTGCACCCGACCCGGCACCGGCGGAACTGTCCGTGCCGGAGCCGGGGGCCGGCGTCGTGCCCTGGGGGTCCGCGGTGCAGGAGGTCAGGGCCAGCGCCGCCGTCAGCAGGACGCTCACGGGCACCACGGCGGACAGGGGCAGGCGGGAGGAGGTCTTCACCCGTCCATCGTAGGGAAGACCGGGGGCGTCGAGGAGATCAGTGTGCCGCTGGGGTCAACCGACGGACGAGGTCCAGGTTCAGGGCAGTGCGAGGAAGTCGCGGAGCCAGCCGTCGACATCACGCATCGTCGCCGCATCCACGCTGCCCGCCACCTCGACGAGACGCTCGCGGGTGACCGCCCGGGGCTGTTCCGTCATCGCGAACGTCGGGAGGGTCAGTGAGAGATCGTCTCCCCTCAACGCCACGTGATTCGGCCAACCACGGTCGGTGGTGGTTGCCGGAACGATGATGGCGAGGGTGTCAGCCTGCTCGAGGTAGAGATCACTGGCGATCACGAGCACGGGCCGGCGGCCGGACTGCTCACGCCCGCGGACCGGGTCGAGTTCTGCCCACGCGACCATCCCCCGCCGCAGGTCACCGATCATCTGGCCCGTCACTCAGTGCCACGTCCCAGTCCCGGAATTCATCCCAGTACCCCTGGTCAGCGCCACGGAACGCGCGCCCGAATGACTCCATCCGCCGACGCCGCTCATACCCGTCCAACAATCCCTCGATCAGCCCGGCCGCGGTCACTCCTCGGGCCCGCGCATCACGATTGATGCGGTCGCGGAGTTCTGCCGATACTTTGATCGTCGTTGCCATCCCGAAAGTATACCAATCAGTATATGAGTGCGTCTACGCTCCGTCCTTCCGATCTGCGGGGCGCTACGCGGTCACCGGCGCAGGAGGCTCGGAAGGGAGGCGGGGGTTCACAGCCAAACGGTCATTCCATGGCGGAATCCCAGCATGAGAAGACCAATCGGGTGTGAAGGCCGATACGGGTGTCACGGCCAGGTACTTCTAGGATGGACCCCATGAACCTTCCCTTCGCGCGGTCCGAGCAGTCCACCCTGGGCCTGGAATGGGAACTGGCCCTCGTGGATGCCTCGGATGCCACGCTGCAGCCGGTCGCGGACCGAGTGCTGTCCGAGGTGGCGGACGCGGCGGAGCTGCACCTGGGGCAGGAGCACCCGCACATCAAGCCGGAGCTGCTGCTGAACACGGTGGAGCTGGTGACGGATGTGTGTCACACGGTCTCCGAGGGGATCGGCCAGCTGCGGGACTCCGCCCGGACGGTCCGGGCGGTCACGGACCCGATGGGGGTGGAACTGTACTGCCAGGGTTCGCACCCCTTCGCGGAGCCCACCGGCGAGGCCGTCACTCCGGCGGACCGCTACGGCAAGATGATCGACCGCACGCAGTGGTGGGGCCGGCAGATGCTGATCTACGGGGTGCACGTGCACGTAGGCCTGGATGACGTGCGCAAGGCGATGCCCGTGGTGGACGGACTGGTCAACTACGTGCCGCACTTTTTGGCACTGTCCGCCTCCAGCCCGTTCTGGGCCGGCGTGGACACCGGCTACCAGTCCCAGCGCACCCTGATGTTCCAGCAGCTGCCCACCGCCGGGCTGCCCTTCCAGTTCTCCGAGTGGTCCGGCTTCGAGCAGTGCGTGGCCGATCTGACCAAGACCGGTGTGATCGACGACGTCACCGAGTGCCGCTGGGACGTGCGTGCCGTGCCCCGCCTGGGCACCGTGGAGATGCGGGTGTGCGACGGCGTGGCCACCCTCGAGGAGATGGCCTCGATCGCCGCCCTGACCCAGTGCCTGGTGCAGGACTTCTCCGATGTCCTGGAGTCCGGAGGCAGCATCCCGACCATGCCGCCGTGGCACGTGCAGGAGAACAAGTGGCGTGCCGCCCGCTACGGCCAGGACGCCATCATCATCCTGGACGCCGCCGGCGAGGAGACCCTGGTGTCCGAGCACCTGCGCTCCGAGCTCGAACGGTTGGCGCCGGTGGCCGAGCGCCTGGGCTGCTCGGCGGAGCTGGCCGGGGTGGAAGACATCCTCGCCGGCGGCGGCGCGGCCGCGCACCAGCGGCGGGTGGCCACCGCCGTGGCGGAGGCCGCACTGGCGGATGCGGGCCCGGACTCCGGTGCCATGGGCCTGGGGCCAGAGACCCCGGGGCACGACGCCGGCGCTCCCCTGCGCGCGGTCGTCGCCGATGCGGTGGCCCGGACGCGGGTGTCGATCGGGGGTTAGGCGGACGCCTCGGTTCCCCTGCCCTGCCGCTCCACCATCTGACGCTGATAGGGACCCGGGACGAAGCCCGCCAGATCGGACATCAGCATCGTGAACAGCTGGGCTCCTTGGATCGGGCGGACCGCCACATCGTCAACGCCGGAGGGCGTCACCACATAGGTCCCCAGGGATCCGGCGTTCAAGATCATCAAGGGCAGGACGGACCCGGGAAGACGAGAACGGCCCGATTCCACGAGCCATAGGCCGAATCCCTCGTGGGCCCATAGGCCTTCCCAGCGCTGGTCCTTGGCCAGGTGTGCCGGCAGCGGATACCCCGATTCCATGGAGCGTCGGACCAGGTCCCTGAGGGAGACCTGTTCTTGGTCGAGTCGGCCGGAGAAGGCCGGAACCACGCCCATGGCTCGGAACATCATCTCGCCACTGCGAGTGGCCGATACCGTGCCGATCCGGGCCGGTGCCCCTCCCTTCGGAACGACCACCACTGTTACATCCGCTCGGCGTGAGAGTTCGAGCCGAACCTGCCGGCCCACGCCGCTGAACGCTGTGAGCCGCGCGCTGTCTTCAGGCTCCTGGAGGATGCTGGCCACCCCCGATGCCCACGATCCCCAACGCAGCCCGTCCCCGTCGGCCAAACCGCGCTCTACGGCGTGGTGGGTGGCCTCGGAGTTCAGACGTCCCCAGGATCTTCCTTCGGGATGATGGCGCAACAACTCCAGTAGGGGATCCTGGATCACAGCCAGCGGCACCGCATCCCATCCGTCCGCCTCGGTGAGACCGTCCAAGGGGTCGAGCGAAGTGGCGGCTCCGGGTCTTTCGTCAATGCGCAGGAATTCATCCTCGGGGCCGCCGCGCGGCACGACCGGCACCCAGTCACCGGGAATGCGCCCGACGAGGGTGTCCAGGATCGTGTCCATCAGGGGTAGATCTTCCAGTCCCACGGTAGCGATGACGCACAAGACCGGGTCATGGTTCCAGATATCCACGGTGGCCGAACCGGTGCCGTCCGCTTCCGGCCACAGCATCCAGCGAATCTCTGCCGCCGGTGACCCGTCGACGACGGAGACACGCAGGAATCGGAGCCCGAACCAGGCTCCCTCGCGCCAGTGGTCCATGCCGACGGTCCACGCACCCTCGTCTGGAGTACCGCGCAGGTCGAGGCCAGAACCCGTTCCCTGTCCTTCGCCCCATCGAAACACCATCAGGGTCGGCCGCACCGGTCGCCCGCCAATGCGCGGGAGCATCGCCACGTCCATCCCCGGAAGCGCGATCGTGGTCCAGCGTGATGGCAGGAACAGGGCCATCAGACGAGTTCCCCTTCGGCATAAGCCTTCTGGCGCTCTTCCTCGGTCCACGTCTGGTCAAAGGTCTCGTCAATGGCGAGTGTGGCCAGCTGGCCACCACTCCAGGAGATCAGGGTGATCAGCAACCAACCGGGTGCACCTCCCACCCCCAAAGCGGCGACACCGGCCCCTGCTCCGGCGTCGACGGCGCCTGACGCCAAGAACGTCAAGACCTCCTGTGCAAGGACTCGGCGTGTCTGGGTTTGGACTTGTTCATCGGAGAGCAGCGGATTCTGTTCCGAGAACTCCTTCTCGAATTCCTTGGTGTTCCACCCGCTGGACACCAGACCCGTGATGACGGTGGCGTTGACGTCGAAGAACTTCGTGCCGGCTTTGTCCAGTCCGATGCTCTTGTACGCAGCGTCGTAGATGGCACTCTTGGGCACGCCCTCGATCTTCCCGCTGGCAACGCTGATGCCCTGTGCGGCCAGATACTCCACCATGTTCGGGGGATCTGCGAACGAGCTGCCGTCCGGCGCGGTGACGTTGGGGAGCTCGATGTCGCTGTAGTCCTCGTTCTGGGCGATCGCCAGCTGGACCGCATAGGTCAGGTATGGATCCTCAGCCGAGCCAGACCGGACCAACTCGCCAGCCCCGTTGTAGGACCACTTGAGACCATCGGTGTCCATGTAGTCGTACGGCAGGTCCTGAAGGGGGACGGACTTGGCGATCTCGAGGTAATCGGCTTCCGAGAGTCCGTCGATCCCGCCGAAGAAGTGGCTCTCTTCGAGGAAGTCCGCGAGTTCCTCCGGCGATCCCGCGATGTCCAGTGCCGTCGTCCGGTTGACATAGGCCAGTCGCGACAGCTCACCCATATCGATGGCGGACACCGCATCGGCCAAGGAGTTTCGGGCTTCTTCAATCGTCAGGTAGATGTCGATGGCCGTCTGCTGGTGTTCGTGCCGTTCCTGCTCCAGCGCGTTGAAATGATCCGTCGGCGTTTTGCCGTGCTTTTGGACGTAGTCTTCCTCTTCCCATTCCCCGGTGTAGACCTTGTTCTTGTCCCGGTCATACTCGTAGAGGCGGGTCAGCCACCCCCGAGCCCAATAGTCGTACGGCTCCTTCTTGCCCTGCTTCGTCTGGATCGTCGCGTCGAAGGTCGTTGCCGCCGCGGCAAAGATCTCGGCACCGTGGAGCAACCCTCCGAGCTTCTCGGCCACCGGGGTCATCGCCTCGAAGACCTTCTCCTTGTCAGCACCCCCGTAGACGTCTCTGAAGCGGGACCACTGGCGTACAAGGTCCATGAGGACATCATGGGTATTGCGGACGGCCTCCAAAGTGCTTTCCGCACCCACGACGACGCGGGACGAGGGAGGTAAGGGAACGGCCCATGACACGAAGTTGTCATGCTCTTCCGGAAGGATGTTGTCAGGGACCGACGCCTGTTTCCAACGGATGGTCTCGAATCTCATGGCACGTTATCCGTTACTGCCCTACGGGGCATCGTGGGCGGTGGTGAAGGGTTCAGGATTGTAGGAACCAGGCGTCTCGGCACCGGACGACGGCGTATATTCCCACGCACCGTTCTCCGGGTCGTCAGGAGTCGGTCGCGAGGTGTCCGACTCACCGTGCTCCCCCCCGGTGCGGAACTCCGGATACACGCCCTCCGCGCCGGCGGCATCAGCAGCCATCGCCGCGTCCCCCGATGCGTAGTAGACGACCACGTCCCGCATGGCGTCGATGAGGCTGCGGATATCACTCTCGATGGATTCGTAGTGTGGGATCAACTGTTCATCGTAGAACTGCGCATAGGCAGCATCGGCCCGTATGGCGCTGTCCTGAACCTGGTCGGTCTCGTCCGTCCCGTAGGTCCCGGTGTCCACCGAGTCCTTATCCAGATCCAGACCAGTGAAATGCGTGTTGTCATTGGCAAGGATTCCGTTCAGATCGTTGATGATCTGCTGGCATCCATCTAGATCTATCCAATAGGAACTCATCAGCCCACATACCCCTTCCTCGGTTCTGAAAGCCTATGAGACCGCAGCAAGACACAGCAATGGGGACAACTCCCCATCCCCCCTGAACGCTCCTGTGGTCGGCAGGCCTGACGTGTCTCGGCCTCTACCGTGGCGGCCGTGGCCTGGCTCCCGAGGGGTGTTTGGGAGACGGGGTGAGACGGTTCAACAGGGTCACCAACAGGCTCGAGGTCTGGGCGGGGACCAGTCGAACCGACGGCCCCTGGCCCACCTCATCGTGGGTATCACCGTGAGCGCCGCTGGCTTCGCCGGCCGGTCGGGTCAGCACCTGATTACCGTGCCGGCCGGCGTTCAGGGCGATGAACGTGGTCACCTCCGGGTCCGAATCCCCGGTGGCGGCCCTGGTCTCGGTCTCCAGCCCCCACAGCAGCCATTCGGCGTCCCAGAGGTCCTCCCAACGGGGATCCCCGGCAAGGTCTTCCGGCACGGCCGTGGACGGCATGAGGCTGCGCTGTACCAACAGGTCCCGCGGGACGGTGTCCACCGTCAGCCTGCGGGAGTCCGAGGGGCCCAGGGCTGCCGCACGTAGGACCAGCTCGGCGGACCGCTCCACCGGGAAGAGTCCGAGCAGTGCCTCGTCCGGCAGGCCCTTCATCGGCCGGGCCCACGCGATGGCGACCACCACTCCCCCGGCGCTGTGGAGCTCCAGAGTGTGGTGACGGCCGTGCCTGCTGGTGACGGTCAGCTTCGAGACCCGTTCCGCGTTCTGCAGGATGGTTGCGGCCACGGTGGCCCGGTCCGTCAGACGTCGGGTGCCGGCGTCCGCGAAGCCGGCCTCCATCAGCGGCCGGGCCGCCTCGTCCTGGAGCGCCCCCCAGGCCGCGTCCGGCCGGTGGCTGCGGAGGAATTCGACGGCGGCCGGGGTCAGCTCGGACATCGGGGCCCCCTGCCAGGCCCCCGCGGTGGTGAGGCGCTCCGGGAATGGGGCGCGGCCGTCGTCGGGGGTCCTCCGCTCCACCTCCACCACGGACCGCGCCGAGGGGTGGCCCGGCGTCAGGGCGGGGGCCCAGCTGGTGGGCACCGCCCCGGCCATCGAGTCCAGCGGCATCTCCAGCAGGGACAGGTCGGCCACCCCGCAGACGGCCGTGACGTCAAGGTCCGGAGCGCTGGTCTGGGGGTCGAAGCCCTCCGGTACCCCGGACAGGGCGGACCACAGGAGCCAGCGGGTCTCCGCCGCGGGCCGGCCGGTCAGCGACGGCACCAGACGGAGGAAGCGCAGCCCGAACCAGTCCCCGCCGGACCAACGATCCATCCCCACGGGCACCCCGCGGGCCGGGTCAGGGCCGTCGGGGGCTCCGAAGCGGGGCGAATCCGGCGAGGAGTCCGTCCGCGGGTCATGCACGTCGGTGCCCTCGGGCAGGTCCGCGTTCGTGTTCCAGCGGCGGACGGTGAACACGGGACTGATCCGGTCCTGGCCGGGTAGCGGCATCATCAGCAGGTCGGCGCCAGGCAGGAACCCGGGCGACCAGCCGGCCGGAACGGGAAGCGTGGGGGTCAGGGCAGGGGGTGCGTTCATATCAGTCCGTCTCGAATTCGCCGGTCACCGGATCGTAGCGGTCCTGCATCTCGTCCAGGTCCCACGTCTCATCTCCGGCCGTGTTCAGGATGAACTCCGTGATACCGGTGGCCACGTACGTGACCGCGAAACCCAACACCATTCCACCCGGGCCCAGCACCGCGGTGAGCACTGCGGCCCCGGCACCCGTGGCGATCTGGACCCCGTCCATGATCAGCGTCTCGTTGGTGTACTTCTGGACGATCGCGTCGTAGTCCTCCTCCGAGAGCATCGGGGCGGCCATGGAGAGGTTCTCCCGGAAGCGTTTGATGCTCACCCCGGTGCCGATCAACTGGACGATCGCCGTGGCCCAGCCGCCGATCACCCCCTTGCCGAGGGTGCTGTCGGTGAGACCGCCGATCCGGTTCAACCCGAACTTGGTCGCCAGCTCGGCCACCGTCTGGGTACCCTCGCCACCGAAGGACAGGTCCACCTGCCGCCAGTCCGTGTCCTCGTTCATGACGGCCAGGACGGCGGCGTTGAAGTTCGGGTCCATGGGGGACCCGGTGCGGACCAGTTCCCCGTTGGGGCCGTAGGACCACCGCACCCCGTTGGTGTCCACGTAGTCGAACGGCAGATCCCCCTGCTGGGCGAAGACCTCCTGGGCGATCTTGAGGTAGTCCTCATCCGAGAGGTCCGCCTCCCCGAAGATGTGGCTGCCCTTCAGCGCCTCGGCCAGTTCCTCCGGTGTCTCGTACTGGGTCAGTGCCTCGGGCCGGTGGGAGAACTCCATCTTCCCCAGCTCCGCCATGTCGATGCCCTCGATGGTGCTGGCCAGCTCCCGCCGGGCGGTGTTGAGGTGGTCGATGACCCAGACGGGCCCGTTGGCCTCCTTGCCGTCCCGCTCGGTGCGCATGGCGTTGTGCTTGTCCGTGTAGCTCATGCCGTACTTGGTCATGAACTCCTCGTCGCTCAGGGTCGTGTGGTGCCGCTCGACCCTGTCGTGCTTCTCCATCCATCCCGTGGCCCAGGTGTCGTAGTCCCGCTTGATGTCGTCGAAGTCCTGGGCCCAGGCCTTGTAGACCTGGACGGCGCCGGAGAAGACCGACCCCGCGTTCTTGATGGCCTGCAGCTTCTCCGCCACCGGGGTCATGGCCGCGAAGACGGCGTCCTGGTCGGCCCCGCCGTAGACGTCGCGGAACTCATTCCACTTCGTGACCGCCTGCATGAAGTGGGTGAAGGTCTCCTGGCAGTTCTCCGCCAGGTTCTCGGCACCGTTGACCATGGAGGTGAGGTTCGGGGTGTCGATCGCCCACGCACACACCCCGTCCCAGTGCAGGGACGTGTGGTTCTCCTGGGAGACGTCCATGACCCATTCCACGTGGTCGAACTTGGTCATGGCTCAGTCCTGGCTTCCGTAGGCGGCTTCGTAGGGGTTCTGGATGTAGTGCTGGTCCCCCAACGGGTCGTTCGGGTCCGGGTAGCTCGGCATGGGCGAGGGCGTCGGCTCCCCTGATCCGGAGTCGGAGGGGTCCGAGGGGGTCGCGTAACCGCTGGTGGAGCTACCGTCGGCGGAGCGGTACTCCGGGAAGTCGGAGCTGGCGTCCGAGGCCGTATAGGCCATGGCGGCATCACCCGAGGCGTAGTAGTCGACCGCCTCCTCCATCGCGTTGATGCAGTTCTTGAGTTCCCTGAGCATGGAATCGTAGGTGGGCTCCAGCTTGTCCTCCAGGAAGCTGTAGAACTGGGTGTCCACCTTCTCGGCGTCGTTCTTGGTGTTCGCGCTCTCCTGTGCCGCGTAGGTGTGGCGGTCCACCATCCACAGGTCGTTGTCGACCCATTGGAAGTCGTTGGTGGCCTCCGCGATCTCGCGCAGCTCGCTGATGACTCGCTGGCACCCGGCGATGTCGATCCAGTATGTGGTCAAGGTCTTCCCTTCACGCAGGGGTCCCCGTGACCCACCGGGGACAGCCTAGGGTCCCCGTCCGGTCGCCGCGATGGGGAGGACTCCCCATCGCGGTGCCACGGTTCGACCTGCTTCCAGAGGGCCAGCCAAGGACGGCGGCAGTTGGTCGCCAGCAGCTGCGCATAGTGCACGGCCATGCCGGTCACGGCCGCTTCTGACGTGACGATCACGGCCGCAGTTGATGTCGGGAATCGCCGAAGTGATCGACAGTTACCGGTGCCGTGATCGGACTGCTCAGGCCGGCAGCGAGATCCGCTCCACCGGCTGCCCCGGGTCCGCGGCGAAGTCGAGCCCGCTCGGCGCCACGCCGTCCGCCACCAGCTGGGCTCCCAGAGCCGCGACCATGGCCCCGTTGTCCGTGCACAGCCTCACCGGGGGCACGGTCAGCCCGATCCCGGCCGCCTCGCAGCGTTCGGCCAGCAGCGAGCGCAGCCGCGAGTTGGCGGCCACGCCCCCGCCGAGCATCAGGTGCCGGATCCCGTGCTCCACGCAGGCACGCACGGCCTTGGTGGTGATCACGTCCGCGACCGCCTCCTGGAAGGAGGCGGCGATGTCCGCCGTCGGGATCTCGGCGTCCGGGACCCCGGCGGCCTCGAATTGCTCCACGCAGCGGGCCACCGCAGTCTTCAGCCCGGAGAAGGACCAGTCGTGGCGGTGCTTGCCGGGCTCCTCGGCCGTGCCGACGAACTTGGGTGCGCTCAGTCCGCGCGGAAAGCGGAAGGCCTTCGGATCCCCCAGCTGGGCCAGCCGGTCGATCACCGGCCCGCCGGGATATCCCGCGCCGAGCAGCCGGGCGACCTTGTCATAGGCCTCACCCGCGGCGTCGTCGATGGTGGAACCCAGCAGCCTCACGTCCGAGGTGAGGCGGTTGACCTGCAGGATCTCGGTGTGCCCGCCGGAGACGAGCAAGGCCCCGAGATGCTCGGGCAGGAGGGTTCCGGCTCCGCCGGGATGCACGACGCCGGTCGGCCGGGCGACGCTCCCGGCGTGCGGTTCCGTGTCACGCACCCCGTCCAGCACGCCGACTCCGACGTGGGCGACCAGGTGGTTGAGGCCGTAGAGGGGCTTACCCGTGGCCAGGGCCAGGGCCTTGGCACCGGCCACCCCGACCATGAGCGCGCCAGCGAGGCCGGGCCCGGAGGTCACGGCGATCGCGTCGAGCTCGGCCAGGGTGACGCCCGCGGTGTCCAGGGCCTGCTGCAGGGTGGGGATGAACTCCTCGAGGTGGGCGCGGGCCGCGATCTCGGGGATGACCCCGCCGAAGCGCACGTGCTCCTCCATGGAGGACGCCACCGCGTTGGCCAGCAGCTGCGTGCCGCGCACGATCCCGAAGCCGGTCTCGTCGCAGGAGGATTCGATGCCGAGGACGAGCGGTGCGGAGGGCGAGGACATGGTGACCAGTCTAGGATCCGCTACGAGACCTGCTGCAACGTATCCGGTGGGGATGTCTCGGTGGGTTCCAGCTCGAACCGCAGCTGGGACTTCTCCGCTGCAGTCAACGAGGCACGCGTCGTCAGCGTGGGCGCAGACCCGACCAGCAATCTGGTGTAGGGGTGCTGAGGTGCACCGATGATCTGTCTCGTCGGGCCTTCCTCGACGATTTCTCCACGGTAGAGCACGATGGTTCTGTCGGTGATGCCTGCGACGGATCCCAGGTCATGCGAGATGAAGATCAGTGCGATCCCCCTGCTGCGCAGTTTCTCCAGGAGTTGAAGCACCTGGACACGATTCGCCGCGTCGAGCGCGCTGACCGGCTCATCGAGAATCAACAGCTCCGGCTCGGTGATCAGCCCGCGCGCGACGGACACCCGCTGGCGCTGGCCCCCGGAGAGCTCGGCGGGATACCGGTCCAGCAAGGCGGTATCGAGATTGACGTCGATGGCCAGTTCTGCAGTGCGTCGCTGGATCTCCGCCCGTGACAGCGTCCCCCGTAGCCTGAGTGGCTCGGACAGTGACCAACCGGCGGTCTGGTCTGGGTCCAGGCTGCGCAGGGGATCCTGGAAGACGTACTGCACAGCCCCGGTTCTCCGGAATGTTGACCACTGCCGTGCGTTGTAACCACTCAGCGCCTGATCTCCGAAACGCACGGTGCCCCGGCTGGTCCCGGCGATGCCGAGAATGGTGCGTGCCAGGGTCGTCTTCCCCGATCCGCTCTCGCCGATCACCCCCACCGATTCCCCGCGGTTCACGGCGAAGGTGATGTTCTTGAGGATGTGGCGCCGTTGGCCCAGGCTCCCGAGGTGAACGTCCACGTCATCGACATGGAGCAGCGGTGCAGACTTCTCACTCATCCGTGGCCTCCTGAGGGAATCAAGAACTTCTCGATGCCGTACTTCTGGTGTTCATCGACCAATAACCGGGTGTACTCGTGGCGCGGCCGCAGGATGATCTCGTCCACGCTGCCGTGATCCACGATCTCCCCGTGGCGCAGAACCACGACCCGGTCGCACAGTTGTGCCACCACGGCCAGATCGTGTGAGACGACGACCAGGGCGAGCTCCCGACGCTGGTTCAGTTCGAGGAACAGATCCAGGATCTCCGCCTGCACGGTGACGTCCAAGGCGGTCGTGGCCTCATCCGCAATGAGCACCTCCGGGTCCAGGGCCAACGCCCCGGCGATCAGGACCCGTTGCAGCATCCCCCCGGACAGCTCATGGGCGTAGCGCTGGTACACATCGTCAGGATCCGGCAGGTGCACTTCACGGAAGAGATGGAGCACCCTGTCACGCGCCTCCCGCCGCTTCATCCCGAGCCGCACCCGCAGCGGTTCGGCGATCAGTGACCCCACCCGGATGGAAGGGTTCAGGTACGAGCCGGGGTCCTGGAAGACCGCGCCGATGCGCACGCCACGGACCTCGAGCCAGTCCTGTGCTGACCGCCCGGGCACACTGTGCCCGAAGACCTCGGCTCTGCCGTCCGTGATCTCGAAGCCTCGAGGAAGAATCCCCAGCAGGGAACGGCACGTGATGGATTTTCCGCTGCCTGACTCACCCACCAGGCCCAGGACCTCGCCCGGTTTCAGGGAGGCCGTGAAGCCCCGCACGATGGATTCCCCGGTGTAGGTGTTGGTAATGGTGACGTTCTCGTACTCCACCAGTGTGTTGGTGCCCATCAGGCACTCACCGCCTCTGACGTCGCGAGTTTCCGTGCTCTGGTCGCTTTCGCCTGACCGCCCGTGCCGAGTGACCCGGGCGCGGCACCGGTGACGTCCCGGAGTCCGTCGGCGATGGCGTTCAGGGCCCACACGGTGCCCATGATCAGGGCAATGGTGAAGAAGGGAGCGTACGGCCGGTAGGACAGGTACCCGAGGTCGGAGGCCAGCACGCCGCCCCAGGTGGGTTCGGGCGGTTGGACGCCGACTCCGATGAACGACAGGCTGGCGATCACCACTAGGCCGGCGCCGAGGGTATTGGCCACTGCCACGCCCAGCGCCGGGATGACCTTGCTGGCGATGTGGTTTCGCACCACCCAGCCCGTGGAGGCCCCGTTGAGTATCGCTGCTTCGACATATTGCGAACTGACCGCTGCCTGGGCGGCAGCGCGGGCCACCCGGTAGAACACCGGCGAGGCCAGGAGTCCGACGGCCAGCATGGCCTGTTGGACGCCGTTGCCGAGCAAGGCCGTCATGGCCACCGCCACCACCAGGAACGGCAGTGCGATCAGGGTGTCGACGACCCGCAGCGTCACCCATTCGAAGACCTTCCCCAGGTAGACGGACAGGATCCCGGGAACGGCGCCCACCACCAAGGCGATCACGGCGACTTCCACGGCCCCCAGAACGCTGATGGGAGCGCCGGCCAGAATGCGGCTGAAGACGTCGCGTCCCATGTAGTCGGTCCCCATCCAGTGCGCCCAGCTCGGGTGCTGCAGGACCTCGGATCCGCGCTCCAACGGGTTGTAGGGAGCCAGCACGGGGCCGAGAAGTGCCAGCGCGAGGATCACGAGCAGGAACACCGCGGCGATCCGGACGCTGAGCAGTTGTGTGAGATGTCGTAGCATGCTCCGTCTACACTCCTCTCTGCGATGCCGGCGTCAGTCGATTCAGCGTGATGTTCACGATGACGTTGAAGACGACGACGAGCACCACCGCCAGGGCGAGGACGCCCTGCACGGCGGGCACGTCACCCCGGATCGCAGATTCACTGGCGAAGAGTCCATAGCCAGCGATCCCGAAGATGGCCTCAGTGACGACGGCCCCGCCGAGGAGGTTGGGGAACTTCAGGCCGAGAATCGCGATGGAGGGGCTGGCCCCGTTGCGCAGCACATGGACGAAGAACGTGCGTCGGGGGCTCAGTCCGCGTACCAGGGCTCCGACTGCGTAGTTCTGCCGTTGGGACTCCACCAATCCGGTGCGCAGCTGTCGAGCGACGTCGGCAATGGTATCGAAGCTCAGTGCGAGCGCGGGCAGTATCAGGTAGCTGAGCCAGGGCCCGAACCCGGCACTCAGCGGAACGTACCCTGCGGCGGGCAGCCAGGCCAGTCCGACCGCGAACACGGCCACGAGACCGATGCCGACGACGAACGGCGGCATCGTGGAGATCAATGTGGTGAAAGCGGTGATTCCCCGGTCAATCCAGGTCCCCTGCAGAATCGCGGCCACGGCACCCAGGATGAACCCGAAGACCACGCCAATCGTGAGGGCAATCCCCGCTACCGACAGGCTCACGACTGCTCGGCCCCACAACAGGTCACCGACGCCCTGGTTGTTGTACCAGCTGGTGCCCAGGTCGCCTTGGAGCAGGTCGGTGAACCAGTTCCAGTATTGGACGAGGAAGGGCTGGTCGAGTCCCCATTCCCGTTCCAGCTGGGCCGCCAACTCGGGTGTCGCCGATTCACCCAGTTGTACGTAGGCGGGGCTCAGCCCGCTGACGTGCCCCAGCAGGAAGGTGAGGAACGTTCCGAGCAGGAAGACCGGGACGAACACGCCGAGTACCTTGCCGGCTCCCCGCACTATTCCTCCGGCTCGGCTGGCCCTCCGTCCTACCGTGGAAGCTTCCGCGGGTGTTCGTGGGGCCGGGTACTCGACCTGAGCGGACGGGCGTTCATCATCCGTTCGCGATTTCTCTGTTGTGGGTAGTGACATGGGTTCCCCGCATCCTTTCTGGCCTGATCGGGGTCAGTTCTCGATGGTGACGCCATCCCAATGGATCTGTCCCGGAACCTGGGGGAGCTCCGAGATCCCTGATTGTCCGAAGATGTTCGGGAGGCTGTAGGTGAAGATCGTCGGGCTGTTGAGCACGCCTGCCTGCGTTGCGGCCTGCAGGTTCTCTTCGTAGTCAGGTGCATCCAGCGGTGTCTCCCGGGCGAGTGCGACGGCTTCGAGGAATTCGTCATTCTCGTAGGCACCCGCCAGGTTCAGCGGGCCGTCCTCTCCGAAATGTGCCGTGAGGGTCTGCACGGGCGATTCGCGACCGGTGGTGCTGTAGGTCGAGATCGGAAGTTCCTTGGCGAAGAACGGCTGCTCCCAGTTCGGGATGATCTGCAGGTTCAGGTTGATTCCGACATCGGCCAACTGCGACTGGATGATCTCGTTGACCGGCTCGTCATCGCGGACTGAGAAGTCGACGGTGACGCCGTTGCTGTACCCGGCGTCCTCCAGAAGCTGTCTGGCCTTCTCGGGGTCATAGGGCCACGGATCCTCCACGGTGGAGCTCCATGCCAGATAGTCGTCCGGAAATGGTTGGGACACGGCTTCGCCGTATCCGAAGGTGATCGAGTCAACGAATTCCTGACGGTCAATCGCGTACCGCGCGGCTTCGAGCACGGCCGGATCATTGAACGGCTCGAGGTTGTGGTTGATCGAGATGTTCGCCGCGTTGAACCCCGGGTGGGTCAACACGTCGATCCCGGCCTGTTCCGCAGCCTGTGCCTGGGCGGGCGGCAGATCAGCGAAGTTGTACGTGCCGGTCTGCAGGGCGGGGACGAGCGATGCGCTGTCGATGCCCCAATGGACCTCGACCCGGTCGATGGTGATCTCGTCGGCATTCCAGTAGTCCGGATTCTTCTCGAAATAGGCGTGCGAGTCCGGCACGATCTCGACGGGGGTGAACGGCCCCGCACCGACCGGCTTCTGTGTCAGGTCGTCAGGGTCGGCCTCCGGTGAGGTGATGAGGGCGACCCGGCGGCCCAACAGCAACGGGATCTGGTGGTCCACCTGGGTGAGGTGGAAGGTGACGTCCAGCTTGTTGTCCGCCGTGATGCGATCGATCGAGCCGAGATCGTTGGCGAGTGCGGAATCGTCCTGGGAGATGGCCCGTTCGACGTACGATTTAATCGCTTCTGCGTCGAGTGGTGAACCGTCCTGAAAGACCAGGCCTTCGCGCAGGGTGAAGGTCACTGCGTCGCCGGCTTCGTTGTACTCCCAGGATTCGGCCAGACCGGGCACGGCTTCACCCTCTTCATTGATCTCCGTCAACGATGCATACGCCAAGGAGAGCTGGTTGAACTGGAAGCCACTGCCCTGGACGACGGGGTCCCAACTCCAAGGACTCGTACTGGGGGCCCACTTCAGCACCTGGCCAGCCCCTGCTTCGTCCCCGCCGCTCGCCGGGCCGGCGCACGCGCTGAGCACCAGCATGGATGCGATGGCCGTAGCGGCGATGAGCCTCCTGGGTGTTCGGCTGGTTCGTGATGGCATGGTCTTCTCTCTTCGGTACGGATCTGTTCGATGCGGATGCTCGGCGTGGGGGACTACGCGCCCTGCTCGACGAGCGACGGTGCCGTGTGGCGATTGGGGATGTAGGGCAGGCCGAGGTTCTGCCGCAGGGTGCTGCCGTCGTACTCCGTGCGGGCCACACCTCGTTCACGCAGCAGCGGAAGCACCTCGTCCGTGAATCGGGTGAATTGCTCGTGGGTGCGGTAGTGGACGTTCAGCCCATCGAGGGCGCCGGTCTCATACCATTCCTGGATGGTGTCGGCCACGGTTTCCGCACTGCCGGTGAACGGCGACTGCTTCGGCGCAGTGAATCTATCGACGACTTGGCGCAGCGTGAGCCCTTCGCTCCGAGCGACGGCTCGAATATTGTCGGACCTCGTCTTGAAGCTGCGGTCGCCCAGATCATCCAGATCGGGGAAGGGCGCATCGAGATCGTACTGGGTGAAATCGTGCCACCCGAAGGACCGACCGAACTGCTTCAGCGTCTTCTCGAAATCGGCGTCCTGGCGATGGTTCGCCGCTTCCCGCTGACGGGCGTCCTCATCGGTGTCCCCCACCACGACCTCTACCCCGGGCATGATCAGGACGTGATCGGGGTTGCGCCCGAAGCGTTCCGCCCGGGCGCGCAGGTCCTCGCGGAAGGCCCGGCCCGCTTCGGCGTTCGACTGGTGGGTGAAGATTCCCTCGCCGACCGCAGCGCCCAGGTCGCGACCCAGGTCTGAGTCGCCGGCCTGGAAGATCACCGGCTGGCCTTGTGCCGATCGGGAGACGTTCAGTGCTCCCTCGAGGTCGAAGTGGGTGCCGCGGTGCTCCACCGCGTGCAGTTTGCTTTGGTCCAGGAAGACCCCGGCGTCCCGGTCTGCGGGAAAAGCATCATCCTCATAGCTGTCCCAGAGCTGCTGGACGAGCCGGACATGCTCCAGGGCGCGGCCGTAGCGGGAGTCATAGTCATAGTGCTCGGCACGTCCGAAGAGACGTGCCGTGCCCTCATCCCCACTGGTCACCACGTTCCAGCCCGCTCGACCGCCGCTGATCAGGTCCAGCGAGGCGAAACGGCGCGCCACGAGGAACGGGTCCTCGAAGGAGGTGGTGATGGTGCCGACCAGTCCGATGCGGCTGGTCCGGGCGGCCAGCGCGGAGAGCAGGGTGAAAGGCTCCAGACGGTTGAGGTAGTGCGGAGGCGAGTCCGGCGTGATGAAGTGGCTGTCCACAATGAACAACAGGTCGAACTTCGCGTGCTCGGCAAGCTTCGCCTGATGGGTGTAGTAGTCGAGACTGATGCTCGCATCCCCGGGGACGCTCTCGTCCTTCCACACGCCATGGTCCCCTGGTCCGCCGGTGCCCTTGGGCACGGCCCCGAGTCGGATGAATCGGCGTTGCGACATCTCAGCTCCTTTCACGTTCGCCGCCATACATTGAACAAGGAGACGAACATATTATTTTGTGTTCATTCGGTTGCTCGGGATGCGAAGCGGTCGAGCAAGCTCTACGCCACCGTTGACGTCGGCGGCGAGCGGTGGGCTGACCTCATAAAAACACAGATGATGACTCCTGCAAGCGCGAAATGACCAAGGAGTGACGAATGGGTCATCGTTCTTCACATGCGGCCGGTTCTGAGCTCCGAGGGGAGGCTGATTGCCCCAGATGACGCGTGGCTATATCGTTTCACCCATATGAATGACACTTTCTATGTTCATATCTAAACGATCAATGTTCAGGAGTACGTATGACGGTCACGCAAACCGCCCGACCCGAGGCCGACGAGTATCTGCCGTCCACACCGCCTCGGGGACTCATCGTCGTGGTGCAGGGGCGTGCTGACGCGGCGCAGTATTACACGCGCTTCGGGCGCCGCCTGGCGGCGGACGGTTACGTAGTGCGCGTGCCGACCCATGCAGCCGGCTCCGCCACCGAAGTGGCAGAGCTGTGGGACAACACCATTGGACCGGAGCGTCCTGACGGTCCTGTCATCGCTGTCACGGTGGATGCCGGAGGCGGATTCCTGGCGCAGACTCTGCGCGCTCGCCTGCTCACCACGCCCCCGGACGGCGTGGTGCTGACCGGACTGGCCCTGGACGATCCCCCACCCGGCGCGGGAACGTCGTCGCCAGCCGACGTCACCGCCCGCAGTGCCTGCCCGGTACATCGCGCCGTGGTGGACCACACGCCCGTCGACGTCCTCTCCGACGCCCACACCGCCACAGTGCTGCCGCGGCACCAGCTGGAAACGCCCACACTCGTGATCCACGGCAGCGCTGATGAGGTCAGCCCGCTGGCGAGACTGCGCGAGACCTGGACAGCAGGGCCGGTGGAGCTGAACGTGGTCTCCGGTGGCCTGCACGATGTGCTCAACGACGTGCACCACCGCAGCGTAGCTGCCCTGATCGTCAGCTTTGCCGAGCGACTTCGCCTCAGCCCCGATGCCGCGGAGATCATCCTCCGAGAGTCGCTGTGATCGGACCATCGTTCGGTTCGAGCACCCGGCAGGTGCGCGCGGGAGACTCGGCTGCCAGGGGGCACCGTCCCGTCGCGGTGCCGATCCACCAAACCGCGGCCTACGAGTTCGACTCCTGGGAGCACGCCCGCGATGTCTTCGCCCTACGCCAGAAGGGAGACATCTACAGCCGCACCGGCAATCCCACGCAGCTGGTGCTGGAGGAACGCCTGACCGCGCTTGACGATGGTGTTGCCGCGCTGGCCACCGGATCCGGTCAAGCGGCCGTCGTCGTCGCCCTGCTGGCGCTCGCCCGCCAGGGTGAACACCTGGTCGCATCCAGCACCTTGTACGGCGGAACCATGGATCTGCTGACGGACACGTTCGCGGATTTCGGCATCGACACCACACTGGTGGATCCTCTGGACCTGGAGGCGTGGCGTGCCGCGATCCGCCCGAACACCAGGGCGTTTTTCGCCGAGAGTTTCGGGAACCCGACCGCGAGCGTACCGGATCTGTGCGGCATAGCTGACATCGCCCACCAGGCCGGTGTGCCTTTCGTCGTGGACAACACGGTGGCCACCCCGGCGCTGCTGCAGGTCAAGGAGCACGGTGCCGACATCGCCGTCTATTCCGCCACCAAGCACTTGGGCGGGCACGGCAGCTCCCTGGCAGGAGCCATCGTGGACCTGGGCACCTTCGACTTCGGAAAGCAGCCGCAGCGATGGCCACAGTTCACCGAGCCGTTCTCCCGCGTCGGCGACGTGGTGCTGTGGGAGCGCTTCGGTCAGGAGAACAGCGCACTGCTGGTGTACGCGCGAACCAAGCTGGTCCACGATCTCGGTCCGAGCCTGTCACCGTTCAACGCCCGGGATATCTTGATGGGAATCGAGACGCTCACCGTCCGACTGGAACGCATTTCCCGGACGACAGCAGCGGTCGTGCACTACTTGGTGCAGCACCCGCGGGTCTCTCGCGTGCACCACCCGCTGGCCGAAGCCGGCGCCGGGCGCGAACGAGCGGAGCACTACCTGAAGCACGGGTGGCCCGGTGTGCTCTCCTTTGACGTCGCCGACGAGGCCGCGGTGCCCGGCGTCGTCGACGGACTTGAGCTGTTCACCCTAGCCGCCAACATCGGCGATGTCCGTTCGCTGGTGATCCACCCCTCAACCACCACGCACTCGCACTTCACTGACGAGCAACTGAACCGCGCGGGATTCTCTCGTTCCACGATTCGGCTGTCGATCGGGTTGGAAGATCACGAGGACCTGTTGGCGGACCTGGACCAGGCGCTGGCCGAGCCTCCCGAACCCCACGGCCGATGACCGATTTCTGATCCTGACACTGCACTGGCCTGACACCATTCCCGAGAAAGGACACAACTCATGCACTTCGGATACTGGACACCGGTCTACGGTGGGTTCCTGCGCAACGTCGGCGATGAGGGCATGCCGGCCACCTGGGAGACCATTCGCTCGCTATCGCTCACCGCGGATCGGCTGGGATACCACACCACGCTGATCCCCGAGCTGTACCTCAACGACCGCAAGGGCATCGAGTCGCCGAGCCTGGAGGCGTGGGCCCTGACCTCGGCAGTGCTGGCGGTGACGGACCGGCTCCGCGTCATGACGGCTATTCGTCCCGGTTATCATCTTCCCGCGGTGGCGGCCAAGCGAATCTCCACCCTGGACTCCATCGCGCCGGGTCGGCTATGCCTCAACGTCGTCGCCGCGTGGTGGGCGGAGGAGGCGAAGCAGTTCGGCGGGACGTTCCCCGCCCACGATGACCGTTATGAGCAAGCCACCGAATTCGTGGAAGCGCTCACCGGGGCCTTGGGAACCAGTCCGTTCAGCTATCACGGGCGGTTCTTCGATCTGGAGGAGACGATCGTGGAGCCGAAGCTGAGCGCCCCGCTAAGTGTCTTCGCCGGTGGTGAGTCCCCCACCGGACGCGAGGCGATCACCACTTTCGCGAACGCCTACGCCATGCACGGCGGCACCGTGGCGGAGATCGCGGAGAAGGTTCGGGACATCAACAGATTGCGCGCGTCCAAGAACCGTCCTGCCTTCCAGGAGTTCGCCATGTCCGCCTACGTCATCGTCCGCGATACAGAAGCCGAGGCACAGCGCGAGCTCAAGCGGATCACGACCGTGGACCCGGGTTCCCCCGGCTACGCCTCCTTCCAGGAGTTCACGGCCAACTCGGCGCTGGACGTAGCGGTGTCCGCCCGGGAGTACGCCGTCGGCACCCGTGGGCTGCGGCCGAATCTGGTGGGAACGGCCGAGCAGGTGGCAGAGAAGATCCGCGCGTACCAGGACGCCGGACTGACCTTGCTGTTGATTCAGTCCTCCCCACTGGAATCTGAGCTGGAGCGCGTCGCACGCGAAGTGTTTCCGCTGGTCGAGCGGGCACCCGCCGCCGTCTGAGGCTGGTCAGGCGGCGGGGCGGCTCAAGGGAAGATCGGAGCGAGGACTCCAGTGCTGGCCGCGGCCACCAGCCCGGCCAGTTCGTCGAGTCGCTGCCGCCGTTCCGGCATCTGCGCGATGGACAGGCGCAGCCGCTGTCGGCGTGGGGAGGCGTCGCCGACGTAGGAGTTCTCGCTGACATCGGTGACGATTCCGTGCCCGCCCAAAGCCAGCGCAGCGGCACGTTCATCGTGGACGTCCGCCCAGAGCGCCCAGCTGCCCGGGCCGCTGTGCACGGTCATCCCCGTGGAAGCGAACGCCTCCAGCGCCTGCTGGCGTCGCAGCGCGTAGCGCTGCCGAGCTGCATCGATCAGCCGCCTGGTGGCCGGCTCGCTCAGCAAGGTGGCCAGTGCGTTCTGCAGCAGGCGGCTGTTGGACGCCACTCCCCCGCTGCGATGGTGGATGGCGGCATCCACCAGGGCGCCGTCTCCGCCGATCACCGAGGTCCGCAGGTCGATGCCGAAGGCCCGGCAGTACTCTTCGACCCGAATCGTCTGGTGGGGCAGATGCCCGCCGAGCGAGCGCACCGGCTCGGGCGAGAGCGGACCCAGAACGTCGTTCTCCACGATGTTGACCGACGTCGAGGCCAGCAGCTCGGCCAGCTCCGCGGCGCGGTCAGCACTGAGCACATGCCGGTCTGAGAACGGCCCCCCGGGCGAGAGCACCAGCGCTGCAGCTCCGGCGTCGACCGCAGCACGCACGGCCGAGGGGTCCGGGCCGTCGTCGTCCACCGGGATCCCGATCACGGTCAGGCCCTGTTCGCGCAACCCGGCCAAAAAGCCGGGAGCCACCGGCTCTTCGCAGGCAACCACGCTGCCCTCGCCCACCGCCGCCCGGGTGGCCAGCCACAATCCCTCGGTACCACCGCCGGCCGTCATCCACCCGGTGGCCTCGAAGGGCCAGTGCCGCGCCACGACCCGATGCAGGTTCGGCACAATGTACTCGCGTCCCCACTCGTTGAAGTGCGGCATGGACAGTGCTGAGAAGACGGCGCCCTCCAAGGACGGCAACAGCTCCGGATCTGGGCTGCAGAACAGGAAATCCACGTCAGACCAGGCCACGGGATCAGCATCGCCGGGGCGTGTGCCAGCCAGCGCTGACACCAGCGTTCCTCCACGTTGCCGGGTATCGACCAACGACTCATCCCGCAGGATCGACCAGGCCTTGGCGACCGTGCCCACGCTGACCGACAACTCCGTGGCCACGGCGCGGACGGTGGGCAGCCTGCTTCCGGGAATCATCTGGCCCGAGGTGATCAGATCTCGAACCTCCGCGGCAATACCCCGCGAGTCACGCGCGCTCAGCAATGTTGCGAGCTCGGCGGCGCTCTTCTCAGCCACGCGGATGGCCTCCATCACCAGTAGCTCTGCCAGTGTGCACCGCAGTGCCCGGCATCGGTGCGGGGATCCAGCAACGCATGTGAATGCCCTCTTCCTGAAGCGACCGGTCCTTCTGACCGTCCAGTCTATGACGCGGCAGGACACCCGGCCGGCGTTGTCATCTTCGCCCCCGGCCCCGTCATCTTCAATGATCGGCTGCCAGTGAGGTCCCGCGGGGAGGTGGCTCCGGCGCCCGAGCCGAATGAGTCGACACGGATGCGTCATGTGACGACGGCAGCAGGCACCGGTTCCGTCCAGATGTCGACGTGTGACGGGACGGAGGACCCGTGGCTCCGCCGGCTCGTAGGGACACCGCCGGCGCTGGTAGTCCTGGTGGTGTCCCATCCGGAGCGACCGAGAGACCTGGCTCGTTGACGTCGCAGCAACCGCCCCCGCCACGGATCTCTTCTGTGATCCGATGCGCATCACGGGAACGGTGCTACTGCCAGGACCGATGGAAAGGTGGCTTTGCCATGTCCTTGAATTCCGATCACATCCGCACGACCCACACGGGATCGCTCCCTCGAACCCCCGAACTCCTCGCTGCCAACGCGGCCCGTGAGGCGGACGGGTTCACCGACGAGTTCCGCGGTCTACTCGAGGCCTCCGTGGTGGACATCGTCCAACGCCAGCAGAAGCTCGGCATCGACATCCCGAACGACGGCGAGTACGGGCACGAGATGTCCCATGACGTGGACTATGGCGCCTGGTGGAATTACTCGTTCTCCCGGCTCGGCGGCTTGCAGCAAGGCGACAAGGACCGCTGGGCCGAGGCGGAGGTCCACCGATCCTCCCCCGGCAACATCGTCCTGACATCCTTTCCGGACCGCCGGGATTGGACGAGGTTCCGCGAGGCCTACAGCGACCCCAACGGTGGCGTGCTCACGGGCCGCAAACCGGTGTCCCAGCCGAAGGTCGTGGCCCCGCTGACCTACACCGGCCACGACCAGGTGCGCTCCGACGTCACCAACCTCCAGGGCGCCCTGACCCGAGCCGGGGTGGAGGAAGGGTTCCTGGCCGCCGTGTCACCCGGCTCCTGTGCCCGCATCGGCAACGAGTACTACCGGACCGAGGAGGAACTCGTGTGGGCCTCGGCGGAGGCCATGCGCGAGGAATACCTGGCCATCGTGGAGGCCGGCCTGACCGTCCAGCTGGACGACCCCTCGTTGGCTGAGAGCTGGGACCAGATCAATCCGGAGCCCTCGCTTCAGGACTACCTGGCGTTCCTGAAGGTCCGCGTCGAAGCCACCAACTGGGCACTGCGCGGCATTCCGCAGGAGAAGATCCGGCTGCACGTGTGCTGGGGATCCTGGCACGGACCGCACACCACGGACATCCCCTTCAAGGACATCGTGGACACCGTTCTGCAGGTCAATGCCGGGGCCTATTCCTTCGAGGCCGGAAACGTCCGGCATGAGCATGAATGGCGGGTGTGGGAGGACACGGTGTTGCCGGAGGGCAAGTCGATCATCCCCGGCGTGGTCTCCCACGCCACCAATGTGGTGGAGCACCCCGAGCTCGTGGCAGACCGCATCGAACGGTTCGCGAAGCTGGTCGGCCGCGATCACGTCATCGCCTCCACCGATTGCGGCCTGGGTGGCAGGGTGCACCCGCAGATCGCCGTCGCCAAGCTCGAATCCCTGGCCGCCGGTGCCGCCCTGGCGACCCGGCGACTGTGGAAGACCGCCACCGTCCTCGTCTGACGTCCAGAGGCGTCCGGACCGTCGCGGAGTAACGCGGCGGTCCGCGCCGGTCGGGCATCAGCTGCGGGGAACGGGATACCAGTCGAGACCGGCGGCCAGCTCACCGGCGCCGAGACCGGAGGCGAGGGCGGCGGCGGAGTCCACGGCCGGCGTCGGGAAGACCAGCTCGCACGCCTCAGCCCAGGTGCCACAGTGCTGCAGCACGCGCCACGGCCCCTCGGCCTCACGCGGGGCCAGGACGGAGCCGACGCTGGCGAGCACCTCGCCCGCACCCAGCTGAACCAGGTCCGCGATCAGCCCGCTGACGCGGACGGTGCCGGAGCCGGTGACCACGGCATCCTCGAGCAGCCCGTGGACGTCCACTCGTACGCCGGCGGGCACCTCGATCAGGCCGCACACCGAGCCGAGGAGGGTGGTGGATTCCGCCGGAGCGCCGTCCAGGACGGTCACTCCACCTCGGGCGTTCTCGGCATTCCTCCACATGCCGTCCACGCTAGGGAGCGCGCCACGCGCCCGCCACCGGTGGAGGTGGGGACCTCTACCCATCGACTGGCCAGGGAATTCGTGGTGGAAGGCGTCAGAAATGAGGGCCGGCGGTCTCCCACCCGCCGGTGCCAGTCCCACCATAGGCACTGACGGCCCAGGATGCATAGTGGCTCAAGGCCACGATCTCGCGGTGCCAGGCGCGGCCGTCCTCACCGTCGTACAACCAGGCCGGTGCGCCCAGTTCCAGTGCGGAGGCGGCCATCTGCGCCTGGGAGACGGTCTCGGCCAGCGAGTACAGCTCGTGCACGCGGCGCCGGTGGCGCTGCGTCCTGCGGGCCGTCCCACCAACACCTCCGAAATCAGGGTGTTGCGACGATCGGTTGAATTCGCCCAATACACATCCATCCGCTACGGCGAACGCCTCGCTGAGATCGGGGCGGTGCCCTCGATCGGCACCGTCGGCGACAGCTATGACAGTGCCCTGGCCGAGACGGTGAACGGTTACTACAGGGCCGAACTGATCCGTGGTCCGGCCCGTGAAGGACGGCCCTGGAAACTGTCGAGGACATCGAGCTCGCCACCCTCAGCTGGGTCCACTGGCACAGCAACACCCGCCTGCACGGCTACCTAGATGACGTGCCCCCAGCAGAGTTCGAGGAAACGCTCTACGCTACAAACCGGACCGACCAGACCTTGGTTGGAATCCAATAGAACGAGTCTCCATCAGACCCAGGGCGATTCACCGACTTCAAGGGCCCCTACAGCTGCCAGGTGTTCAAGGTGTACTCGGTGATCGACATCTTCTCCCGCAAGATGGTGGGCTACCGGGTCGAGGACCGCGAGGCCGATGTGCTGGCCGTGGACATGTTCGCTGCGGCCTTCGCTGCCGCCGGCACCGCCCCGGACTACCTCCACGCCGACAACGGGGCTGCGATGCGCTCAAACGCCCTGGCAGGTCATATGGCCGGCCACGGTGTTCAGCTCACCCACAACCGACCCTACGTCTCCAACGACAACCCGTACTCCGAATCGGAGTTCCGAACTCTGAAGACCCGGCCGAACTACACCAAGGTCTTCACCGACCTGCAGGCCGCCCGAGACTACGTCGATGCGCACGTGGTCTGGCACAACACCGCCCACCGGCACAGCGGGATCGCCCTGTTCACCCCGGACCAACTCCACGACGGGACCTGGGTGAAACCTCACCACCGGCGCCAGGGCGCCCAGCAGGACTACTATCGGGCCCACCCCGAGCGCTACCGCCACCGGGCCCCGACCACGCCCCTGCCACCGGCCTGGTCAGGCATCAATCACCCTGGACCGGAACCACACCAACCCGATCACTGACTCCAAACAGGTTGACATCCGCCGGGTCCGGCCGGAACGGGGCCAATTCCTGTTACTCAGTTGGAGTGGGCCTCAGGACGGCGGACCGTCGATCGGGATGCGGACCGTGAAGGTGGACCCCGCACCCTTCTCCGAGTCCACCAGGATCTCCCCGCCATGGGCCCGGACGAAGCCCTGGGTGATGGCCAGCCCCAGGCCGGTGCCGGGGATGGCCGCGTTGCGCACGTGCTCGGTGCGGTAGAAGTTCGTGAACAGTTGGCCGAGCTCGTCCACGCTCATCCCGAACCCGGTGTCCCGGATCGTCAGCTCGGCCCAGTCCCCGCGGCCGTCCACGCCGGGAAGCTGCCGGAGTGAGACGTCGACGGAACCGCCGTCCGGCGTGTACTTGATGGCGTTGGACAGCAGGTTGTCCACCACCTGACCCATCTTGACCGGGTCCACCTCCGCCTCCATCCGGTCCGGGAGGTCAGAGGTCAGACTCAGGCCCGCGTTCCTGGCCTGCACCTGCACGGATTCCACACTGTGCCGGACCAGCCGGGCCAGGTTGGCCTGCTGCACGGTGACGCTGGAGCTGCCGGCGGCGGAGTCCAGCAGGCTCGTGACCAGCCCCAACAGCCGTTCCGCATTGCGCTGGGAGGTGGTCAGGAACTTCCGCACGATGGGGTCCAGGTCCTCTTCCAACGCGATGTCCAGGTAGCCGATGATCGAGGTCAGCGGGGTGCGGAACTCGTGGGAGACCTCGGCCACGAAGTGTTCTCGGGTCTTGATGGCGTCCATGAGGTCGGTGATGTTCTGGAACACCACCACGGTGCCGGCGAAGTGGTCCTGCTCGTCATACATCGGGGAGGCCGAGACGGAGAGGTGTTGCTGTGCGCCGTCCGTGCCGATCGCGATGATCCGGCCGCGGTAGTCCTTGCCCTGCAGCGCCTGGGCCACCGGCCGCTCTTCCGTCGGTATAGGCGTGACGCCGTCCGCCTCGAACAGCAGCAGCTCACCCTCGGAGCCGTCATCTCGGCCGGGCGGCAGGCCGATGAAGTGGGTGCGCCGCTGGGCCTGGTTCATCAGGACGTCATGGCCGTCACCGTCCACCACCAGGATCCCCACGTCCGAGGTCTCCACCACGGCCTGGAGCATCAGGTTCTGTGATTTGGACGTGTCCAGGGAGGCCCCCAGTTCCAGGCGTTGCCGGTCCATGCTCCGGGCCAGGATGCTGGCGGCGGCGCCCAGCGCCAGCATCAGGAACGGCACCATGGTCGGCCTGGCCAGGCTTGATTCGATGAGCTCGTCCGGAAACGGGGACATTCCGGGCAGGTACGGCCACCACGTGACGGCTGCGGTGCCGATGAAGCCGAGAGACAGGGCGAGCGCGGGGTAGATCCCAGACCAAGCCAGCCAGAACACCGGGAACGCCGTGAGCAGGGACATTCCATCCAGCACATACCGGGCTGCGGTCCACAGCGGCGCGATCGCCACGAAGTCCAGCAGCGGGATCACCCAGTAGAGCACGGGTGGCAACCGCTGCCACGGCACCACCCACGCCAGCAGCGTCAGGACCATGATCCCGCCGAAGCCGATGGCCAGGTGCGGCGAGCCAATGGCCACGCCTGGGTCGATCAACAGGACGGCGATGACCACGAGGATGGAGGAGATCGTCAGCGGCAGTTGGGACAGCAGGACGCGACGCCTCAGCGAGAACTGGCCGAAGTGGCGGCGCCCCTCGACCTCATCGGGGGTGGGCATCGTCGTCGGTGTGGAGAGTGACACGGCGTGACTCCGTTTCGTTGCGAGGCATGAGACGCCCCTGCAGACACGATAGCCTTGGGCCAAACAATGCTTTGGGGGTGTTTCGCATGGAGGATCGTCGTGTCGCAGTCGTCGTCGAGGATGACGATGACATCCGCGGGCTCATGGTGGCCCTGCTGGGCCAATCCGGGTTCGAGGTCCATGCGGCGTCCACCGGTACCGAGGGTGTGGAACTCGTCCGTGAGAACGACCCCGCATTGATCACCGTTGACCTCGGCCTGCCGGACATCGATGGCTACGAGGTCACCCGCCGTGTGCGCCGGTTCACCGACGCCTATGTGGTGATGCTGACCGCTCGCACCGAGGAGATCGACACCTTGGTCGGTCTCGACGCCGGTGCAGACGACTACGTCACCAAGCCGTTCCGGCCCCGAGAGATGCGTGCCCGGATCGAGGCCATGATGCGCCGCCCCCGCGCCGGTATGGTCCCGTCTCCCGCCCTGGGAGATGGCACGACGCCGGCCCCGGCACCTTCCGCAGACCGCGGAACGCCGGCGGTCTCAGCGTCAGGCGACGGGCCAGCGTCGGGCCCGGTCTCCGTTCTGGCCACGTCGGGCCCGGTCTCCGTTCTGGCCACAGAGACCGACCTCCGACTGGAACTGGACGGGCTCGTGCTCTTCCCCCGCCTGCACCAGGTGGAGGCTGATGGCCGGGAGATCGCCATGACACCGACCGAGTTCCTGCTGCTGGAGACGCTGATGCGCAGCGGCCGCGTGGTGCGGGCCAAGACGGAGCTGTCCAGGATCATCCGTGGCGACGAGCCGGACAACGGGAGTTTCGTCTCGGCTTCGGACGAACGGACCATCGAGGTGCACCTGGGCAATCTGCGCCGCAAGTTGGGGGACAACCCGAAGTCGCAGCGCTGGGTGCAGACCGTGCGCGGGGTGGGCTACCGCATGGCGGGCACCCCCCAGATGGTCAGTTAGCGTCCGTCAGGTGACTGCCGTCAGGTAGCTGACAGAACCTGGTGGAGGAAGATCCTCAGCTGACGGGCCGTTTCCACGGCCAATCGCCGTAGGCACTCCATGATCTCGGATAGTCGATCCATGGCGGGCCAGCGGACGGGCGTGGGCGGACGGCTGGCGAAGGCCTCCTGGAGGTCGGCGGCCAAACGAGACAAGGCCTCGGCCCCGGCCATGGCCGAAGAGGTCTTCAGAGACAGGACGGCATCCATCCAGTCCTCGTGGTCCCTGGCCGTCAGTGCACGCTGAAGGCGCGCGACGCGCTGGTCCAGCATGGCCTCGTAACGGCGGATGAATCCGCACAACATGTCGGTATCGCCGAGTTGTTCCCCCAACCGGCCCAGCGCATCCGTATCAAGTACCGGTGCAGTGGTCATAGGCCCATGATGGTCTACCCAGCGCAGGAGCACGCCGGCAATTTCCCAAAGCTTTCCCAAAGACCGGCCATGGTCCTGAAACCCTCAAGGAACCCTCAAGGCCGGAGGTAAATCTATGGGAAACCTTGTGCAGATTCTCTGAAAAACCCGAGGTGACGCTTGAGGGCCCGGGCATGGAATGGAGCTATCGGAAACGAGCAACGGTCACGACATCCCCGTCTGGCAGGTTGCTCTGATCTCCGGCAACCGTCTCTCCATCGACGTCGGCGCTGGCATCCCCGCCAGCCCCGGCGAAGATCGTTCTCAGCAAGGGGTTTTGATATGAAGAAGATGACCAAGGGCGCCATCGTGACCGGCCTGGGCGTGGCCCTCCTCCTCGGCGGCGGCGGCACGCTCGCCGTTTGGAACGCGGATCAGGCGTCAAACGCGGGGGCCATCACCGCCGGCGACCTCAATCTCACCGCCCATACCGGCGTGTGGACGTCTGACGTCACCGGACGGATCGATGACGTGAATGCCTACCGTGTGGTTCCGGGCGAGACCCTGACCTACGAGCAGCCGGTCACCGTCGCCCTTGAGGGCGACGGCATGCGGGCCACGCTGTCCGTCAAGGGAGCCGCCGACAACGGATTCGCCGCCACCGACGGTGTCACGGTCTCCGACGTCACCCTCACCAACGAGGACGGTCTCTCTATCTCCGATGAACTGACCCCCGCGGTCGACGGTGCCTTCACGGCCTCCGCCACCTTCGCGTTCGAGAGCTATGAGGGCCAGGGCCGGGCGGGCGTCAACGAGTCCGTCGATCTCTCTGGGATCCACTACGTTCTCGAGCAAGTTGCCCCGACCACCGACTGATCTCCCCCGGGAATCAGACGTCCGTCGGTAATCCCGGAGGGCTTGACCGCCCCGCCCAGCCCCGTCACCACCGTCACGCAACCCAGGAGTTGACCATGCGTCTCCAGAGCATGCTGCAGACCACTGCAGTCTTGGGTGTTGCGGTGGTGGCGGGGCTGTTGGCAGTCACCGGTACCTGGGCTCTCTGGAGCTCGTCTGCCCCTTCCGCAGCCGGCGCCGTCCAGGCCGCGGATTTCCACCTGGAGCTCGACGGGAAGTCGACCACGTCGGGAACCATCCCGCTGACCCCACCCGGCGAGCCGTTGACGCCGAACCAACCGGTCTACTCCTCATTCAGCATCACGAACGCCACCAACGCCAGCGGCGACTTCCGTGTCCGGGTGCAGCTCGGGACTCCTGTGGTCCGATCAGACGACACCGGTCAGGAGGCTCTGGCCGAGCATGTGATCGTCAAGACCATCGTCATGCCGGCGTCCGGCCACTGCGCCGCAACGCCGTATGGCGATGAACCAGCCACCACGGTCGTGGACAAGAACCACTCCACGTGGTTCTGCGTCCAGCACAGTCTTCCGGCTGACGCGCCAGCGGGACTGTCGAACTCACAGGCCACCGTGGACCTTTCGGTGACCGCAACTCAGATCCCGCCCGCCAGCACGTCAGGAGCCCGGCATGACCACACATCCTGACCAGACCCGCCGCAGGGTTCCCCGGTGGTTGCAGTGGATCGGCCAGGGCCTGTCCTTCCTGGTCCTCTGCGTCTCCGCACTGGCGGCGATCATCCTGATCATCATTCCGCTGGTGACCGGTTCGCAGACCTACTCCGTGCTGACCAGCTCCATGGCTCCGTCCTATCCCGCCGGCACCTTCCTCGTAGTCAAGCCCACCGACTTCGATACCCTGCAGACCGGTGACGTGATCACCTTCCAGCTGGAGTCCGGCCGCCCCGACGTCGTCACCCACCGGGTGATCTCCTTCTCCGCCGGCCAGAACGGAGAGCGCCAGCTCATCACCCAGGGGGACAACAACGACCTCGCCGACGAGAACCCCGTCATGGAGATCCAGGTCCGAGGCAAGCTCTTCTATGCGGTCCCGTACGTCGGCTTCCTCGCCAACGCGCTGGGCCAGACCGACCGCAGCGGGATCATCACGGTGCTGGCCGTCGTCCTGATCGGGTGGGGACTGTTCACCATGGTCCGTGGCATCCTCAAGGACCGCCGCGAGGCCCGGGACTGCCGGCCGATCGAGCAGGCCTCCGCGCAGCTGGACGCCGCGCGGGACGCGCAGCACGCGAGGGACAAGGTCCTGACATGAGAGCCGTCCACCGCGCCGCGGGCGTATCCCGCCGGACCTGGCGGGCCGCCGTCGTGCTGTTCCTCGTGGTGTTCCTCGGCGGGATGGGGTTGACCGGCGCGAACGCCTGGTGGTCCCAGCAGGGTTCGGTCCAGACCACGGTCACCACCGGCACGTGGGGACCGGATCCGAGCCCCATACCCACACCCGCACCCACACCCACACCTGAACCCACTGAGCCGACCACTCCCCCAGCCCCGTGGGACTGGGGCCTCACCCTCAGCGAGGGCGACAAGGTGAAGGGTGAGGGGGTCGTCATCCTCGCGTGGACGCCACCGACTGCGGGACGCGTCGTCGTGGAGGTCGACGGTGCGGCGCGGGTAGAGATGCTCAAGGGGAAGGACCAGGCCGAAGTCACCTTGGGCCGCGGGCCCGGTTGCTACCCCCTGACGATCTCCGCCGTGTCAGCTGACGGAACGCCGCAACTACTTTCGGGGGCCGTGACGTTCCATCCGGGCGGCGGCCAGCACGGCACCTTCACGTTCACCGACAAGGTCCCGCTCTGCCGTTGACGCCACCCGCCTGCCGGGTCCTCAACCCACCAGATGGCGACGCATGATCAGCGCGTCCACCCGAGCATTCCCGGCCCCGGGCGCACCACCAGCTGCATCCCCCGGGTAGTACCCCGCCCGCGTGTGGATGTGCTCGAATCCGTGCCGGACGTATAACGCCTGCGCCCGCGGGTTGTCCGCACGCACCTCCAGCAGCAGGTCCCGCGCGCGGCGTCGGGCGGACTCGGCCACCATCCACTGCAGCATCGCGGTGCCCAGGCCGAGCCCCTCGGCCTCGGGCACCACGGCGATCGTCTGCACATCGGCCAGCGGCGGCACGCACATCAGCCCGCAATACCCCAGCACGACGCCGGCCCCCTCCCCCGCGCCCGTCTCGCCTTCCGCTGGGCCCGCCTCACCTTCCGCTGCGCCCGCCTCGCCGCCCCCCTGCGTTGTGAGGGCAGAAACAACCGGTGTGTTCTGCCCTGAAAACGCATGATCGGGGACCCGGCCCGGCACCGGGCCGGTGATGACGCGGTAGGCGCGCGTGCCGCCGTCGTGCTCGGGGCCGACCTGGGCGAGCTCCTCCTCGAAGAAGCTCAGCGGCCAGGCGTCCAGCGGGAAGAGCCGCTGCTCGAGGGCGTGCACCTCCGGCAGGTCGGACCACTGCATCGGGCGCATCACGTAGCCGGCAGGCAGGACGGGGTCCGGGGGAAGAAGCATGCCCGCTATTCTACGAACCGGCCGCCACGAATTCCGCGCCGGCCGAAGCCACCGGTGATCACCCCTGGGCCCGGATCGGCACTAGGGTGACGAGGTGAGCACGGAGGAGGCGGGGTGACCATGGCGACAACGGCAGGCACCGGACCAGCACCGGGTACCGGCGGCCGCTTCGACCGGGTGTGGGAGCAGGTGAGGACGCCGGGCTTCTTCACGGCCACCTCGCAGACCGTCAAGGGCGTGATCGCCGCGACGTTCGCGTGGTGGTTCTCGATGTTCGTGCTGGAGACCGAGATGCCGTTCCTCGCACCGTGGACGGCCTTGCTGACCGTCCACGCCACCGTCTACCAGTCGCTCTCGCGCGGCACGCAGTCCGCGGTCTCCTCCTTCATCGGCGTCGGACTGTCCTTCGTCATCGGCAACTACCTCGGCGTCTCGATGTGGACCTACGCGCTGGCGTTGTTGGTCGGGCTCGTCGCGGCCTACATCCGCTGGATCCGGGACGAGGGGGTGGCCATCGCCACCACGGCCATCTTCCTGCTCAGTAGCGGATTCGAAGACCAGGAACCCCTGTTGCTCGATCGCATGCTCGAGGTCGGTGTGGGCGTCGCCGTGGGTGTCGCCGTCAACCTGCTCATCATCCCGCCGCTGCGGGACCAGCAGGCGGCCACCCACGTCGATTCAGTCAACCGCCGCATGGGGAAGGTCCTGGTGGACATGGCGGATCAACTGGCGCAGGACTGGGACACGGACAACGCCGATGAATGGATCAGTGAGACCCGGTCCATGGAGCAGGACACGGCGGTGGCATGGGACCTGGTGAGATCCGCCCGGGAGAGCCACCGGGCCAACCCCAGGGTCTACCTTCACCGTTCAGGCCTCGTCAGGGGCCATCACCCGCCGCCCGCAACGGACGATGGTGGCGGCTATGCGGACATTCTGGCCCGCGTGGACGAGGGCATCTCCCATCTGCGCAACCTGGCCCGCACCCTGCGGCAGGCCTCCTATGTGGAGGGCCCCTGGAATGACAGGTTCCGCACCCAGTGGGTGGCCATCGTGCGCGACTGTGGACGGGCCATCGCCGACCCCGATGCCGAGGTGGAGCCCATCGAGGACCGACTGACCGCGCTGGCCAACGAGCTCTCCGATGACCACGACCTGCCGCAGTCCGCCTGGCCGATCTACGGCTCGCTGATCACCAGCGTGCGGCACATCGCCACCATCGTGGACGATGTCGCCTCGTCACGCGAGGCCAGGGAAGCTGATTGACCCGTCACCCCATCGCCGCGGATGGTTCCCTGGACTTCCCGCCCGCGGACACCGCGCCCGCACCGGTCTCCTTCGCCGAGTGGCATCGCGCCGCCACCGATGCCCCGCCCGCACCGGTCCTGCCGCCGGACGCGTCCCTGCTCGTGATCGCCGCCCACCCGGATGACGAGGCGATCGGTGCCGGGCGGCTGCTGGCGGACCACCGGGGCCTTGTCCGGTGCGTCACGCTCACCGCCGGGGAGCACTGCCATGGCGAGGATGCCGACGCCGGCCAGGTCTCCCGCCTCCGTCTGCGCGAATGGGCCGAGGCCCTGGCGGTACTGGGGGCCGAGCCGGTGGAAACGACCCGTTGGCCCGACGGCGGCCTGTCCGGCCACGAGGACGAGGCCACCGAGGCGCTGGCCGGGTTGGCCACCGGGGTGGACTTCCTGCTGGCCCCCTGGCAGCACGATCCGCATCCGGACCATGAGGCGGCCGGACGGATCGGCGCTTCGTTGGCACGGCGTACCGGCCTGCCGTTGTGGGCCTATCTGGTCTGGACCCCATACTGGCTCACACCGGAAGACCTCGCCCGCCGCGGGGCAGGACTGCTGACGCATCCCACCAGCGAGCGGGCGGAACGGCTGTGGCGTGAGGCGCTGGACTGCCACCACTCGCAGCTCACGGCCCAGCCGCCGGCCTCGCACCCCGTGGTCCCGGCTGCCCTGCTCGACCGCCACGACCGCCAGCTGCTGATCCGGGAGACCCATGCCTGTCACGCCTGACTTCGATGCGCTCTACCGCGCCGATCCGGATCCCTTCGCGGTCGGCTCCAGATGGTACGAGCGGCGCAAGATCGCGGTGGTCCTCGCCTCGCTCTCCCGGCCGGAGTACGACGCCGGCTGGGACGCCGCCGCGGGCACCGGTCACCTGGCCGTGGGGCTGGCGCCCCGCTGCTGCCGGGTGTTGGCCACGGATACCTCCGCCGTCGCCGTGGACTCGCTGGCAGGGCAGCCCCTGCCGGCGAACCTCACGGTCCGGCGGTCCGCGTTGCCTGAACTGCCGGCCGAGGCCCGCACCGCAGACCTCGTGGTGGTCTCAGAAGTCCTCTACTACCTCCCCGATCCCCAACGGGAGGCCACGCTCAGCATGTTGGCCGGGCTCAAGGCCGAGATCGTGGCCGTGCACTGGCGTCACCACCCCGAGGACACGTACCTCTCCGGGGCTGAGACCACCCGTGAGTTGGACTCGGTACTGTCCGGGTCCGGCTTCCTCCGCACGGTGGCCCACGAGGACACCGACTTCGTATTGAGCGTGCACCGCCCGTACTCTGAGGATTCCCCGGACTCCCTGGCTTCCCCGGAGGTGCCGTGACGTCTTTCTCCCCGCTCGACCTCCCGCGCGATGCCGCGACTGTCCAGAGCACCCTGAACACACCCGCGCCACTCGACCTGCCCGAGCGCCTACGGAACCCTGCCCCGGAGGTTCAGCGCACGGCAATGCGCCATCTGGCCGGCCAGGCGGACTGGACCGGCGTGGAGTGGCCGGATTTCCTGGAGACCCTGATGGCCCTGGGCCGCGCGGACATCCCCTTGTCCCGACTGACCGAGGGGCACGTGGACGCACTGCGGATCCTCGCCGAGGCCGGCTCCTCCCCGGAGCCGGATGCCCTGTATGGCGTGTGGGCCTCCCGCTCCGGCGGGACCGGGCTGACCGCCGCGCTGCAGACCGCCACTGACCCGGAGGCCGACTGGCAGGTGCGCGGCACCCTGCTCTTCGCCTCGGGCGCCGGTGTGCTGGACCGAGCCCTGGTCACGGTCTGGCCGGACGAGGACCTGCATGTGCTGCTGGACGCCTCGGTGGTGGACTGGGATTTCGACACCGATGCCTGGCGCACACGCGCCATGGAGTACTCGCGGAGTCACCGGGCCCACCTGGACGGCCCGATCACCGCCCGGCGGGTCGGCGCGGACAACTTCTACCTGGACCGGCCGGCGTTCTTCCCGGGCGGGGCCGGCGTCGCCGCGGTCTGGACCGGCGGAGCCGCCCGAGTCCTGGACCTGCTAAGCGACGCCCTGGGCGATCCCGTGAACCTGCCCGTACCCAAGCAACTGCGTCTGGGTCACGCGCGCACCGAGCTGGCGGCCGCCGTCGCGCTGATCCGCCAGACCGGACTCACCCTGCCGGCACCGGACCAGGGCACCAGCCGCACCGCGGTGACTCTGTGCCGGGCCGGCGTCGGCGCCGCCGTCCGGCGTCTCCTCGAGGAGGTCCGTACCCTGGCCGGTCCCGCCGGGCTCGCCTTCAACGAGGAGCTGTCCCGAGCCGTGGATGACCTGGCGCTCTATGTGGCCCAGCAGAGCCAGGACGGCGACGCCGGCCACCTCGGTGCGCTCCCATGAGCGGCCCCGCGATGGCAGGCTCCCCCACCGACGTCCTGGTGGCCATCCCGGCCCACAACGAGGAGGATCTGATCGCAGAGTGCCTGGACCATGTGCTCGCCGCGCTGTACCACGCCCGATCCACGGGGTCGATCGGACGGGCCGTGGTCACCGTGGCCGCCCACCGTTGCGCCGACCGCACCGCCGAGGTGGCGCGTCGCGTGCTGGGGGCCGGCGGCTCGGGCGTTCCGCACGCACGGCCCACCGTGGAAGCGGTCGTGGTGGAGGACGAGGCCTCAGCCACGATCGCCGATGTCCGCCGGGCCGCCGTGGAGGCCGGGGCCCGGCGCATCGGGCACGGTGGCGGTGCTGGAGCCGCTGCCGGCGCTGGTGCCGGCGCTGGTGCCGGAGCCGGAGCCGGAGCTGGAGCCCACGGAGTCTGGCTCTTCAACACGGACGCCGATTCGCTGGTCCCACCGGAGTGGATCACGGCCAGCCTGCAGGTCGCGGCGCAGGAGCAGGCGGTCGCCGTCGCCGGCCTGGTCGAGGTGGTGGGCTGGAACCCACCGCCCCACGCCCGGCATGACTATGACGCGCTGGTGGCCCGCGGCATCCGCGGTTCCAGCCACGATCACGCCTACGGGGCCAACCTCCCCGTCCGGCTGGACGCCTACCGCGCGGTGGGCGGCTTCACCACGCGGCGCCACGGTGAGGACCGCGATCTGCTGCGGCGGCTCCGGTCTGCGGGCTTCCGGGTCGCCACTCCGCTGGCCCCCCGGGTGTCCACCTCCGCCCGGGAGGACCCCCGCTGCCCGGACGGGCTCGGCGCCCTGTTGCGCCGGTTGGCCGAGCAGCCCGGCCCCGCCCCCGCCTGACCCACATCGGCCCGACCATCTGAGTCACAGGAATTAGCCCTGATTCTGCCCAGTTGAGCCATTTCGTGCGACCTCGTTGGAGGGGTGGTACCGGCCTTGCGCCTATCCTGTCCGCATGGGCACCCGCATGTTCGTGGCCGTGTATCCGCCGGAGGACGTCCGCGCGGAGCTGGCTGAGTTCCTCGCCGTCCGCCCGGACCTGGCCTGGACCGATCCGGAGCAGATGCACATCACCCTCGCCTTCTTCGCCTCCGTCCCGGATCGTTCGCTGGACCGGCTGGAGGAGAACCTCGCCGAGGCCGCCCGGGCCGTGGAGTCCTTTACCTGCGGGCTGCACGGGGCCGGGGCCTTCCCCCATCCGGACAGCGCCGCGGTGTTGTGGCTGGGCGTCGAGGACGGGGCCGAGGAACTCTCCCGGCTGGCGCGCAAGGTGCGATCGGCGGGCAACCGGGCCGGCGTCGCACCGGATGGGAAGGCGTTCCATCCGCACCTGACCCTGGCCCGCCCGGGCCGCGTCAATGCCACCCGGTGGATCCGCGTGCTGGAGACCTTCAGTGCCCAGATGTGGACGGTGGAGGAGGTGCACCTGGTCGAGTCGGTGCTCCAGGGCCACGGGCACCGACCGCGGCATCAGGTCGTGGCGACGGCGCCGCTGACCCCCTGACTCGGCGTTCCGGGATCGGTACCGTGGATGGTGCCAAGCCGTGATGCGGTCGGCATCTTCATCACCCGTCGGCGGCAGCGGCTCGAGGAGAGGGAACACCATGCTTCAGCACACTGCCCGGAAGACCACCCTGATCCGCACGTCGGCGGCCCTGCTCGGCCTGGGCGGCATGCTCACCCTGAGTGCCTGTGGAGGAGGTGGTGGCACCAACGACGACGCCGCGACTCCGGCGCCGGTTCCCGAGGCGGCCACCCCGTCGGTCGCGGAGGGCGAGGACGAGGACTCCGGCGCATCCGGCACGGCATCCGGCTCGGCGTTCACCGCCGCCCTGCAGGACACCGACGGCGGAGAGCTCGGCACAGTGGAGGTCGGCGAGGCCGAGGGTGCCCTGGAGTTCACGGTGGACGTGTCCGGCCTGGAGCCGGGCTTCTACGGACTGCATGTCCACGGGGTCGGCGAGTGCGAGCCGGACAGCGCTGCCCCGGACGACCCCTCGGACACCGGGGCGTTCAAGTCCGCCGGCGGTCACATCGGCGCGGAGGACACAGACCACCCGGACCACGCCGGCGACCTGCCGACCCTGTTGGTGCAGGAATCCGGGGAGGGCCACCTGACCGTCCGGACGGACCGGCTCACCGCCGAGGACTTCGGGGACGAGGACGGTGCCGCCATGATGGTGCACTCCAAGCCGGACAACTTCGCCAACATCCCCGAGCGCTATGCCCCCGAGGGAGCCGATGAGGACACCACCGGTGCCGGTGACGCGGGCGACCGATTGGCCTGCGGGGTGATCGAGCCGGCCGCCTGATCCCCTCCTTCACCCCAGGATCACGAGCGCAGTCGAGGTAGGGAATCGCCGGGCGGATCGACAGTTGTCGCTCTCGTGATCCTCCGTTGGGTGGGTCATGCCGGCATTACAGCAGCGCGATGACCTCGTCCAGCATCGGCTCGGTCAGCCGCCCCGTGAAGGTGTTCTGCTGCGAGACGTGATAACAGCCGACCACGCGCACGTCCCGGCCGCCGGAGGCGCCGAACACCGTCTGCGCCCCGTGTCCGAACTTGGCGCGCGGCCGCGGCACCGTCCAGCCCACGCGCGCCGCGGCGGCGTGCACCGACTGCCAGCCGATCCCGCCGAGCACCAGGATCGACTCCACGGACGTGGCCAGTTCCAGTTCCCGGTCCAGCCAGGGCCCGCACGCGGCGCGTTCGGCCGGCGTCGGCTTGTTGTCCGGCGGGGCGCAGTGCACCGGCGCCACCATGCGCACGCCCGCCAGCCGTTGGCCGTCACCGGCGGCGTACGACGTCGGCCGCTCGGCATATCCGGCGCGGTACAGCGCCGCGTGGATCCAGTCCCCGGACCTATCTCCCGTGAACATCCGGCCGGTGCGGTTGGCCCCGTGGGCGGCGGGGGCCAGCCCCACCACCAGCACCCGAGGGTCGGCGTCCCCCAGCGAGGGCACGGCCCGGCCCCAGTACGGCTCCCCCGCCCAGGCCCGGCGCTTGTCCCGTGCCACCGTCTCGCGCCAGTCCACCAACCGCGGGCAGGCGCGGCACATGGACACCCGGGCGTCGACGTCGGCCAGGGACTGGGAGGTGCGCGCCGCCTTCCGGACCTGCGCGGGCGAGGCGGCGGCCGGCGTCGTCGGCTGGGCCGGATCCTCCGGCCACCCGGTGCCGGGCGGCACCGGGGAGACGAAGAGCTGTCCGGTCACAGGGTGCGGCAGCAAAGGTCCGAGGTCGGTGATGTCCACCCCTCCATCTTCCTCCTCTCCCGGGTAACGGGCATCCTGGGCTGAATAGGTGGTCTGCGGGTATCGGACCCGGTGAACGGTGACCGGCATCTTGTCTAGCGTTCGCAGTATCGATATCCCCTGAGTCCCTGCAGCGCCTCCTCGAGCCCGACCCGGCCGGAGCGGCACGGCACCGCCTCCTCGATCCCCATGGACTACGCCATGCCCCGCTCCCCCGGCACCCGATCCGCTGGTGCACGCTCCGCCGTCCTGCTCCTGGCGGCCCTCCTCTCGGCGTCACTGACGGGTGCGGCCTCCTCACCACCGGGTGATGATCCGGCGGGCAGTACGGCCGAGCCGTCCATCACGGCGGTGGCCGGAACCACCGCGGATACGGCCGCACCGGTGGTCGACGGCCTCACGGTGACCCCGTCCACGGTGGACCTCACCGACGGTCCATCCCAGGCGACGCTGCGGGTCCATATCACCGATGAGACCGGCACCGAGGCGCCCCTGTTCTGGGTGAATCACTCCCTCACCGGCCAGCCCCTCGAGACCATGGACACCGCCCCCGAGCTGGTGGAGGGAACCGTGCAGGACGGCGTCTGGGAGTTGGTCGTGCTGATCCCGACCGACGTACCGAACGGCACGTGGCACGTGATGGCAACCGCCTACGCGGATGTGCTGGACAACCAGGACGGAGACCACCGAGACGCGTTCACCACGTTCACGGTCACCGGCGGGACCGTGACGGACCTCGACGCACCCGTGGTCGGGTCCGTGACCGCCACGCCACACACGCTGGACCTGACCACCGGCCCCCGGGAGCTCACCGTGCGCGCCCGCGTCACGGACGAGAGCGGGACGTTCATCCCCTACATGACGGTGGAGTCGCAGGACGTCCGCGTTCCCCAGCAGTTGATCGATCTCGAACAGACCAGCGGCACCCTCAAGGACGGTTGGTGGACGGGCACGGTCACGCTGCCCGCTGACTCGCCCAACGGGGCGTGGACCGCTCGCGTGACCGCGCCCTACGACATCAACCACAACTATTGGGGTGACCTCAACTCCTCCGAGGTCACCTTCGACGTCACGGGCAGCACACGGACCGACTATGAGGCCCCCGTGGTCCAGAACCAGGCCGTCACCCCGGCAGCCTGGAACCTGGAGGACGGCGACGCGATCATCACGGTCACCGCTGACCTGTCCGACCCAGCGGGGACCAGGGAGGCGGGCCTCTTCTTCTCCTCGGAGAAGGACGACGTGACCGGGGAACCCTTCGCCTTCCAGAGCTCGATGGAGCTCGTCTCCGGAACGGCCGAGCGCGGGACCTGGAGGGGTCAGTTCACCATCCCTGAGGGCGCGCCGGGGGGCTCCTATGGGATCACACTCGACGTCACGGACGCCCTGGGCAACTGGGAGACACTCAGTCTGGACCCGGTCGTGATGAGCTACGGGACGGTCCCGGCTGAACCTGCCGAGCCGGCCGATCCGGCTGGACCCGAGCCTGAGGTGGAGTTCTCCGACGTCGCCGACTCGGCCTGGTACTTCGATCCGGTGAACTGGATGGTAGGACGCGGGATCACCACCGGCTACAAGGACGGCACCTTCAAGCCCTACAAGCCCGTCACCCGCGGCGAGGCCGTGACCTTCCTCTACCGCTACGTCGATGATGAGGACTTCACGGTTCCGGGCAGTTCGGGCCTGACAGACGTGCCGAGCTCGCACAACTTCTTCGAAGCGATCAGCTGGGCCACCAGCCGTGGGGTGGTCACCGGATACTCAGACAACACCTTCCGGTCCGGAACCAACATGACCCGCGGCCAGGTCGCCGCCGTGCTCTACCGCCAGGCCGCCCCCGACTACTCGGCCCCCGCCACCTCCACACTGACGGACGTCGTCCAGGGCGAGACGAACTTCTATGACGCCATCTCCTGGATGGTCGAGGAGGAGATCACCACCGGACGGGCTAACGGCACCTTCGACCCGGGAGCCAACGTCACCCGCGCCGAACTCGCCACCTTCCTGAAGCGCTACAACACGGTCCGCACCGGGTAGGGCCCAGCACCGGTTGGCCCCCGCCACCTTCAGCACGGGCACCGCCTCCGCCACTCCACATCTGAGACAGCTGAGTCACACGGATTGGCCTCCGTTCCCCGGTCCGGAGGCCAACTCGTGCGACCTAGATGCCGGGGCCGGGGCGTCACGGCCATACAGTGGGTTGAGCACGTGAGATCTCGCACCCACCACCCCAGGAGCACCCGCATGAGTACCGTGGAACACCCGCCGGAATCGCGGTCCGGACGTCCGCGAACAGATCAGGCCGGACCGTGGTCAGACGCCCTCGGCCGAGCCGGAGCGCGGGCGGGCCAGACACTGCTGATCGCCGCCGTGGCAGTCGGGGTCATCGTGATCATGCTGCGCGTGAGCGTGGTGGTCCTCGCCGTTCTGGTGGCCCTGATCCTGGCCTCGGCGGTGGCACCGCTGGTGCGCTGGCTGGTCGGCAAGGGCTGGTCCCACCTGTGGGCCACCCTGATGTCCTTCCTGGTCATCCTGGTGGTGGCCGGCGGCGTGATCACCGGCGTGGTGCTCGCGATCCGCAATGAGTGGCAGGGCCTGGTGGACTCGGCCCTGGAAGGCTGGCAGCAGCTGCAGGACTGGGTGACCAACGGTCCCCTGCCCATCGACGCCTCGGTAGTGGACGATGCCACCCAGCAGGTCTCCGACTTCCTGGCCAGCGGCGACTACGCCAGCGGCCTGGCCAGCGGCACCCTCACGGGCATCTCCGCGGCCACCAACTTCCTGACCGGCCTGGTGCTGATGATCGTGGTGCTGTTCTTCCTGCTCAAGGACGGGCCGAAGATCAACAGCTTCATGCTGCGCTGGTTCCGCGGCGAGACCCGGGCCAAGCTGGCCGAGTCCGTGGACCGCTCCTCCGAGGTGCTCGGTGGTTACGTCCGCGGCACCGCCACGGTGGCCGCCGTGGATGCCGTGCTGATCGGCGTCGGCCTGCTCGTCGTCGGCGTCCCCCTGGCCCTGCCGCTGGCCGTGGTCACCTTCATCGGCGCGTTCATCCCCATCGTCGGCGCCACCGCCGCAGGCATCCTCGCCGCCCTCGTGGCCCTGGTGACCACCGGGCCCGTGGAGGCACTGATCGTGGTCGCCATCGTGGTCGGCGTCAACCAGATCGAGGGCAACCTGCTCCAACCCGTGGTGATGGGGCGGACCCTGAGCCTGCACGCGCTGATCGTGCTGCTCGCCCTGACCATCGGCACCATCGTGGGCGGCATCTTCGGCGCCATCCTCGCCGTGCCCTACACCGCCGTGGCCTGGACGCTGATCCAGGTCTGGTCCCACCGCTATCAGGCCGGTGACGATCCGGTCCTCGGCCAGGACCCGCTGAATCCGAAGGACCGCGCCTCCCGGAAGGCCAACGCCGATCAGCGGGAGAAGTACCGCCGGATCCGCCGTGGCACCGGCGACGGTGAGGAACTGGGCACCGTGGAAGACGAAGCCGAACCCGCCGATCCGGCACAACAGCAGGCGGCTGAGTCCGGGCTGCCGGATTCCTCGGCTACCCCGCCGGTCAAGGACTAAGAGGGCACGACGCCGGCCGGTCGGCTACCGCTGGCCGGTCCCGGCGCGCTTGCGCGGCCCCGGCACCTTGGCGTCGGACTCGCGTAGATACAGCGGCTGCACGGGCATCAGCCCGCGACCCCGGCGCAGGGCGACCTCGCCGACCAGGCCGAGCGAGCCGGCGTCGGGCACGGTGTCCTCAAAGCCCGCCACAGCGCGCAGATCATCCGGGTACAGCCCGGCCCCGGCACCATAGGCCGGTAGCGGGGTGACCTCACCGGGAGCGGTGACGAACGGGCCGTGCAGGCGCTGGAACTGACCTCCCACCTGGGAGTAGTGCGCCCAGTACACCTCACGTCGGCGGGCATCGGTAGCCACCACGAACTCCTCCACACCGGCCCGGAAGGCCTCCACGGCGGCACTGAGTGCGATCGCGTCCAGACTCATCACGCCATGCACCTCGATCCCCCACGCGAACGCGAGCGAGCGCGCGGTCACCAATCCGGCGCGCAGCCCGGTGAACGGCCCGGGCCCGACGCCGGCCAGCACCGCCCGCAGATCGGCCGCCTCGACCTGGGCGTCAGCCAGTACGCGCTGCACCGCGGGGGCCAGCACCTCGGCGTGCGTATTGGTCTCGGTGGAGGCCCAGCGAGCGAGGACCTCGCCGTCACACACCACGGCCGCACTGGCGTTGGCGGAGGCATCGAGGGCGAGGAGGGGATGGGAGGACTCGAAGGGGTTGTCAGGCACGGAACCACTCTACGGAAGTCGTTTCTGGAAAAAGGTAAAATCTGCGTCACACCGACCGTGGAGCAGCTGGGCCAGACCATCACCGTTCAGGTGACCGGTTCCCTGGACGGCTACGAGTCCTCACAGGAGCGCGCGATCAGCGAAGCCACCACCAAGGTCGCCGCCGGCAACCAGACCGTGGTCACCCCCACCATCACCGGTATGGCCCAGGTCGGCCAGACCCTGACCGCCGAGACCGGCGAGTGGGGGCCGGAGGGCGTCGAGCTGGCCTACCAGTGGAACGCCAACGGCGAGGCCATCGAGGGCGCCACAGAGGCCGCTCTGGAACTGACCGAGGCCAACCTCGGCCAGCAGATCACCGTCACCGTGACCGGTTCCCTGGAGAACTACAGGGACACCAGCGTGACCAGCGCCGTCACCGCTGAGGTCGTCGAGGCCGTCGAGGCCGGCCTGACCTTCTCGGACGTCAACGAGGACAACTGGTTCTTCTCCCCGGTGATGTGGATGGTCGATAACGACATCACCACCGGCTACGCGGACGGCATCTTCGGTCCCTACAAGCCCGTCACCCGCGGCGAGGCCGTCACCTTCCTCTTCCGCTACGCTGACGAGGACTTCACCGCCCCGGAGAGCATCGAGCTGACCGACGTTCCCTCGGATCACAACTTCTTCGAGGCGATCGCCTGGGCCACCGAGAACGGCGTGGTCAACGGGTACAGCGACAACACCTTCCGCTCGGGCCACAACATGACCCGCGCCGAGGTCGCCGCCGTGCTCTACCGCCAGGCGGACGTGGACTACACCGCCCCGGAGGAGTCGCCCTTCACGGACGTCACCCCGGAGCACAACCAGTACGAGGCCATCAGCTGGCTCGCCGAGAACGAGGTCGCCCTCGGCAACACCGACGGTAGCTTCGACCCCTACGCCGAGATCAGCCGCGCTGAGATCGCTGCCTTCCTGGAGCGCTACAACAACGTGCTGACCAAGTAACACCAGCGCACCACACCGAGGGCCTCCCCGCGACTGACGCGGGGAGGCCCTCGGCGTCTCGGGCCGGGGACTACTGCGTTCCGCGCAGCCGGTCGATGTGCTCGGAGGCCTCGGCCTTCGTCAGGTCGGCCGGCAGTTCCTCGCCCGCCTGGCGGGCCAACGTGTCCAGGTAGGACTTCTGTGCCTCCGTCATCGGGTCGTCGCCGCTGACCCAGTCCTCGGGGTCCTTCTCCAGCGCGGGGTCGTCGGCCTCACCGGTGGCGCCGATCGTCTCCCCTTCCACCTGCCTCGGCCTCTGCTGCTGGTCGAGGGCCTCTTCTTCCTCTTCCGGTTCCGGGAACTGTGCGGGGGTGGTCGTCATGGCGTGGTCCTTCCCTGGCGGGTCATCGGCCGCGGATACCGGCCGCTGTGGTGCACATGCTAACGCGCTATCCCGGTAGCACTCCCGGCCTCATGGGCAGTTCTCCCCATGTCCCACCACCGTCCCGCCCCCAGAAGATGGGCCTTTTTCCCGACGCGCGGGCACCGGACGGATCCGTACCGTGGAGTCATCAGCCGGTGGAGCAAGCCCGCTCAAGGACCAGTACCAGCACCAACGCAACACCAGCCCCAGGGCCGCCACCCACCGGATCACCCTCCATCCCAGGAGGCCGTCATGGCCACCACCGATCCCGTCCTCCCCACCACACCCGGCCCGGCCGACCCCCACCACTCCTTCGACACCCTGATCATCGGCGCCGGCCAGGCCGGACTCTCCACCGCCTACCACCTGCGGCGCCGCGGCCTGGACTGCCTCATCGTGGACGCCGCCCATCGGGTCGGGGACCATTGGCGCCACCAGTACGACTCGCTGGCCCTGTTCACCGCCAACAAGTTCAATCATCTGCCTGGCCTCGGTTTCCCCGGCCAGCCGTGGGGTTTCGCCACCAAGGATGAAGTGGCCGCCGCACTGGAGGCCTACGCCCGGGACTTCGACCTCCCGGTCCGGCTCGACTCCCCGGTCCACCGCCTGTCCCGTACCCCGGAGGGTTTCCGCACTGAGACCGCCACGGGCACGTTCCTCTCCCGCACGGTCGTCCTGGCCACCGGTCCCTTCGGCCAGCTGCCCAGGATTCCCGAGTTCGCCTGGGACCTGGACGCCGCCATCCTGCAGCTGCACTCGAGCCAGTACCGCCGGCCCGGCCAGCTGCGGGAGGGCCAGGTGCTCGTGGTCGGCGGCGGCCACTCGGGCTGTGACATCGCCCTGGAGGTCGCCCAGTCCGGGCACCCGACCACCCTGGCGGGCCGCGACCTGGGCCAGATCCCCGTCCGTTGGGACAATCCGCTGCTGCACCTGATCATGCCCGCGGTCATGTTCCAGCACTCCCGCATCTACCGCCGCGGCACCCGCGCCGGCCAGCGTATGCGGGAGGAGGTCTTGCACCACGGCGCGCCACGGCTGAGGGTCCAGGCGCAGGATCTGGACGGGGCCGGCGTCGTGCGCACCGAGGACCGGGTGACCGGTACGCGGGACGGTGCCCCGCTGCTGGCCAACGGCCGCACCGTCCCCGCCCAGACCGTCATCTGGGCCACGGGATTCCGCCATGACTACTCCTGGCTGCAGCTGCCCGTGCTGGATGCGGACGGTTGGCCGCGCGAATACCGCGGCGTCGCCGAGGACGTGCCGGGGGTGTTCTTCTGCGGGCTGGCGTTCCAGTTCTCGATGTCCTCGATGAACTTCCACGGCGTCGGTGCGGACGCGGCGTATATCGCGGATCGGATCGCGGAGCAGCTGACAGACCGGCCCGCCGGCCGCCGTCGGACCCGCCCTGGGATTCCTCGCGCCACCTCACCCGGCGGGGTCCCCCAGCGCGCCGGCCGGTAACGGTCCGACCGGCCGCTCCGCACCTCGTGCCTCCGCGCGGCCGTGGGCGGTATCCTCCCGAGCAGGAGGCACCGCCCATGGCCGCTGAACCCGCCGTGTCTGAGCTGGTGGCCCGCGGCACCGCGGCCCACCTGGCCGGAGACTACGAGCGTGCGGTCCGGGACCTGCAGCGCGCCTTCCACATCTGTCACGACGACGGCGACCCCGCCGGGGCGTTCGCGGTCGCCTTCTCGCTCGCCATGGTCTTCGGCACCAGCTGCCAGCCGGCCCTGTTCAGCGGATGGGTCACGCAGGCGCGGCGGCTGTTTGCCGATCTGGCGCCCGAGGCGGAGACCACCTCCGCGGCCCGCGGCTACCTCGACCTCCTCGAACTGCACGGCGGCGTCATGACCGGCGACTTCGCCACGGTGGCGCGACTGGCCCCCGGTGTGACGGCCGCGGGCCGCCTTCACCACGATCCCGACCTGGTCACGCTGGGCACCGTCGCCCTGGGCCGTTCCGCGATCTACGCGGGGGACGTCCGTGGCGGGCTGGCGCAGCTGGACGAGGTGATGGCCGGGGTCCTGTCCGGGGAGCCCGGGCCGCTGGCCGCTGGGCTGGCGTGGTGCGCGGCCATCGAGGGATGTCAGGAGATCGGGGCCGTGGACCGGCTGTGCGAGTGGACCTCGGCCCTGGCCTCCTGGTGCCAGTCCCCGCCCGTCCTGGAGCTGTTCAACGGCCACTGCTCAGTCCACCGCGGCCAGGTGCTGGCCGTGCACGGGAAGTGGGAGGAGGCGTTGGCGGTGTTCGCCGATTCGCGGCAGCGCCACCAGCAGCGTGGGGATGTGGTGGCGGCCGGCTGGGCCGAACGCTCGCGGGGGGAGGTGCTGCGCCTGCAGGGCCGGCACGAGGACGCGGCCGCGGCCTACCGCACCGCCGCGGACCTGGGGTGTGATCCGCAACCCGGGCTCGCCCTCCTGTGGCTGGGCCGCGGCCGAGCGGAGGATGCCCTCGCCGCCGTCCACCGGTGCCTGGCCGAGACGGTCCTGCCGGCGCACCGGGTCTCCCTCCTTCCGGCTGCCGCAGAGGTGTTGCTGGCTGCCGGGGCCACAGAGGACCCGGCTGGGCCCCTGATCGCCGAGACCGACGCTCTCGCCGACGAGCTGGACGCCCTGGCCGAGCTGACCGGCTGTGCCTCGGTCACCGCGGCCGCCGCCCACGCCCACGCCGGCGTGGAACTGGCCCGCCGGGACCCGGGCGGCGCCCTGCCCTATGCGCGCAAGGCGGTGCAGGGCTGGGGCGGTGTCGGATGTCCCTTTGAGGTCGCCCGGTCCCGGGTGGTCCTGGCCCGTGCCCTGGCCGGCGCCGCCGATGTCGCCTCAGCGCGGGACGAGCTCGCGGCCGCCCGGGACGCCTTCGTGATGCTCGGCGCGGAACCGGCGGTGGCCGACGCCGAGTCCCTCCTCGAGACCTGGGCCCGACCGACGCCGACAGAACGGGAGGAACCGGAGGAACCGGCCGACGGCATCCATGCCGGCGGGCGCCCAGACGACCACCCGGACGGCTTGACCGGCCGCGAGCTCGAGGTCCTCGCCCTCGTGGCGGCCGGCCGCAGCAACCGCCAGATCGCGGCGGAGTTGGTCATCAGCGAGAAGACGGTGGCCCGTCACCTGAGCAACATCTTCACCAAGATCGACGTCGGCTCCCGCACCTCCGCGGCCGTGTACGCCTTCCAGCGGGGCCTGGCGTCCAGCCCCTGAGGTCATCCCGGTACCCCCACGCTTTGAGTTGACTCGGGGTGGGTGATTGAGCGGCCCCTTCAGCCGGTCAGTGCCATCGGACCGGTGCCTCTACTGCCCGGGATCCGGGTCGGCCGCCGAGGCCGGCTGATTCGGCCCGGTGGACTCAGCCCCGGTGTTGCCGGCCTTGACACGGTTCTCGGCATCCCTCAGGTCATCGTCAGCGGGTGTGTCCTCGTAGTCCGCCTCGGTGTCGTCATCCGGGTCGACGTCGGCCTCACCGGCGCCCGTGGAATCGAAGTCCTCATTCTCGTCGTCCGGGTTCACCTCGGGTTGTCCCTGCTCCTCGCGTGGAATGCTCATGCCCTCGCCCTTCCTCGGCCACCGCTGCGGATGCGAGAACCATGTCAGATCGGCGGCCGGCGGTCCTTCACCTCGGGCTCGAAGTCGATCCCGGTCACCGCGGCCATCGATACCTGCACGCGCATCCTTATTGCAATTGATTCTCAAGTGCGTTTAGAGTCCTCGGCATGAACCCATCGCTCCCGCCGCACCCCGCCCCTGCCACTGCCACTCCGGTGTCCAGCCGAAAAGCCCGACGCCGGCGCACCCGTCACCTCGGCTCCCTCGCCTCGGTCGCGGCACTGGCCCTCGTCCTCTCGGCCTGCGCGCCCGACGCACCCGGCGCGGGATCCGGCGGAGGTGAGGCGCCGCCGTCGGGCACGGCCGGGGACTCCGCCAGCACCAACGCCAGCGAGGCCGCCGAGCCGGTCAACGCCGAGCAGCGGGACTCGCGCGCGGAGGTCGCCTCACTCACCCCGCGGGTGGTGCTGGCGCACGACGGCGGCCTGGTCACCCTGGACGGCGAGTCCGGCGAGGTGGTCCATGAGGAGGCGCTGGACGGGTTCCTGCGGCTGAACAACGCCGGTGACGGCCAGCACGTGATGGTCGCGAACGGCGACGGGTTCGAGGTCTACAACACCGGGATCGACGCCCAGGGCCACGGCGACCACTTCCACTACTACGAGTCCACCCCGGGCCTGACCGGCATCACCTTCGAGGCCCCGCACGCCGGCCACGTGGTCACCCACCACGGCCTGACCACCCTGTTCGCGGACGGGGACGGCTCCATCCAGACCTTCACCTCCGAGCACCTCAAGGACGGCCGGCTCCGCACCGAGGACACCGCAGCGGACGCCGCTCACCACGGCGTCGCCCTGCGCTTGGTGGACGGCACCCTGCTGACCACCCAGGGCACCGAGGAGGCGCGGGACACGGTGCAGGTCAGGTCCACAGGCGAGGACAGCACTGACGGCGCTGACGGCGGCGAGGTCACCGCCGAGACCACCGACTGCACCGGTGTGCATGGCGAGGCTGCGGCGGCGGCGAACGAGAACGGGGACGTGGTGGTGCTGGGCTGCGAGGACGGGCCGGTCGTCTACCGCGACGGCGCGTTCCACAAGATCGCCGCAGAGACCGGGTACCAGCGCACCGGCAACCTGGCCGGATCCGAGGACTCCCCCATCGTGCTCGGGGACCTTAAGACGGAGGCCGAGGCCGAGTTCGAACGGCCCACGCAAGTGGCCCTGATCGACTCCCTGACGGACGAGTTGCAGACCGTGGAGCTCGGCTCCTCCTACTGGTTCCGCTCCCTGGCGCGCGGGCCGGAGGGTGAGGCACTCGTGCTGACCTACGACGGCGAGCTCAACATCATCGACGAGGAGTCCGGCGAGGTCACCGCGGAGATCCCGGCCATCGAGGCCTGGGAGGAGAACGAGGAGTGGCAGCAGGCGGGGCCGATCCTCAAGACGGCCGGCTCCATGGCCTACGTGACGGATGCGGCGAACCAGCAGCTCGTGGTCATCGACCTGTCAGCGGGCACCGGCGGCGCGGTGGTGAACACGTTCGAGCTGGACGTCACCCCGGTGGAGATGGCCGTGGTGGACGGCCACGCCGAGGCCCCGGAGCATGACGGCAGCGAGTCGGCTGAGAACAGCGACGCTGGCCACGACCACGAGGACGGAGGCCACGGCCACTGACGGCCCGCACGTAGACTGCCGGCATGAGCCTGCACCCCGCCCTGGAACCCGTCAGCGCACTGCTCGGAGTCTGGAGCGGGCCCGGCCGCGGCGAGTACCCGACCCTCGACTCCTTCGAATACACCGAAGAGGTCACCTTCACGGACATCGGCAAGCCGTTCCTGGTGTACTCACAGCGCACCTGGGCACCGGACGGACGGCCCCTGCATGTGGAGACGGGCTATTTCCGGGTCCCCGGAGACGGCACGGTGGAGTTCGTGCTCGCACAACCGACCGGGCAGACCGAGCTGGCCGAGGGGACGCTCAGCCTGGAGGCGAGCGGCTTTTCCGTCGAGTTGCGGTCCCGGGTGGTCAATGCGCCGACCGCGAAGACCGTCGACGCCACGGCCCGCACCCTCCGGCTCGAGGGCGACCGTCTCACCACCACCTTCGCCATGGCCGCCGTCGGGGTACCGATGACGGACCACCTCGCCTCGGTCCTCACCCGACAGGTCGGCTAACCGAAGGCACCGCCACCACCCCGCATCACGGCCGCGCTACCGGTCGAGAATCGCCGGGCGGATCGACAGTTACCGCGGCCGTGATCCTCTGCCTGCGGAACCGGGTCACCGGGTGGCGGGCATATCCGGCGGCGGGAGCTGGTGGGTTCCGGTCTGCGGCACGCCCAGCACCTCGCGCTGACCGTTCCCGGCCGCGGCAGCAGCGCCGCCGCCGTGCGAGAGCACCCACATGGTCTCCCACACGGTCCGGGCGGTGACCGGTGCCAGGCGCAACAGCAGCCGTCCGTCGCGCTCTGAGGCCTCAGCGTCCGCTCCGAACACGTAGTTCCCGGCGCCCTGCGCGCTGATGAACGCGAGGTTCACGCCGAGCGCGGAGGACGTCGCCTCCCACACGAACCAGGGCTCGGCCCACAGCTCGGTCAGCTCCTCGGGCGAGCCGTCCGGCACGGGGTGCTGCGGATCGATCACGCGGGCGGTGAACTCGTCCTCATCCACCAGCAGCTCGCCGCTCAACAGCGCGGGTGCGGCGCGCACACCGGCCCAGGCGCAGGCCTGGGAGGCCAGGGCGCCGCGCTCGGCCAGCGCCACGGTGTAGCGGGAGCTCTTTTCCTGTACGACGCCGGCCATCACGTCCGCGCCCGGCGCACCCGAGACGGTGGAGACCTGCTCCCCCGCCAGCCAGGACTGCATCAGGGTGCGCTCGGTACCGCATTGACCCCGCAGGGCCAGCACGTCCTCCGCGGTGGAGACGGGGCGCATGAAGTCATCACCGGCGGTGTCCAGCACTCCGTCCAGGGTCAGGAAGCCCTCGCGGATGAGTCGGCCGATGGCGCTGCGGTTCCGGAACGTCGCGAAGCGCCCGAGCGAGCCGAGCCGGTGCACCGACTGGAGCACCTCGAGGTCACTGCTGCGCAACCGGCCGGGGTCCTCGGGACTGGCGTTCCGACGTCGGTCCTCACCGCTGAGGTGGCGTTGAAGCGCCTCCACGTCATGGATGGGCCGCTGAGACTGGTGGTGCCGGTCTGTGGCGGGCATCAGGCGACGGCCCGGAGCGGGGCTCCCGCAGGCTGGTCCGCGGTGGTGAGGCGGGCGCTGGCGATGACGGCGTCGAAGACGCGGGTGAGTTGCTGGTAGTCGCTGATCAGGCAGCTGGCGGTGATCTCGAGGGTGGCCCGGCCGGCGGCGAGCGCCTCCTGGACCAGCCAGCGGCGGGTGAAGATGTTGTTGCGGCCGGTCCAGCGGGTGAGGTCCATCCGCCGGGCGGGCAGGCCGCCCACGGTGCAGGTGACGTCCTCCACCACGTAGAGACGGTTCAGTCCGCAGAGTCCGGCCGGTTCGCCGGCGTAGGTGGTGGCCACGATGTTGGCGGCGAGTTCGGGCTCGGGCAGAGGTCCACCGGGCTCCAGGCCGTCCGTGAACATGCGCTCCGCGGCCTCGGTCACGGGGGCGGCCGCCACCAGGTGAAAGCCGTCCACCGGGTACCTGACCCAGTCCTCCGGCAGGTCCATGGCCAGCGTCCGCATGCAATCTCCTCCTGCCCCTCCGGTGCCGAGAGCGCCGAGTGCGGCCCAACCGGAAGGTGAATTCCTCGTGAACCACGCTAGTCACCGCCGGGCGCGGCCGCGATGGGGAGAACTACCCATCGCGGCCGGGTAGGGCCCCAGTTACGCCAGCGCCGTTTGGGGGCTCCGCCCACGGTCAGACCCGGCGAGTCAAGCCCCGCGCATCAGGCCGAACCCGGCCGGACGTCGTCGTCCCATCCCTGCTGCGGGGTCTCGCAGGTCTCCCGGAAGACGAACTGGGAGGGCCGCCGTCGTTCCCGGCTGGACCAGTCGATGGCCGGCCGGTGGGTCCGTTCGGGCAGGTAGCCCAGCCGGTAGACCGCCATCAGTTCCAGGTCGTCCGGCACGTGCAGCATCTCGACGATGCGCTTCCACTGGTGCGGGGCCTCCATGGGGAAGGAGATGAACTGGATGCCCATGCCCAGCTCCACCGTGGTCAGCCACAGGTTCTCCATCGCAGCCCCCAGGCTGAACACCGAGTAGAAGCCGGACAGCTCCCCGGGCCGGTACTCGCCGCGCTCCAGCATGGCCCCCAGCAGCAGCGGCGACCCGGCCACCAGCTTGCGGTTCTCCGCGCCGAGGGTCTGCGGCACCCGGAGCCGGTTCATCAGCTGCTGCCCCGAGGGGGTGAACGCCTTGGAGGTGAAGGGTCGCAGTAGCGCCGGCAGCCGGTCGAAGAGCATGCCGCTGCGGGCCTCGTCCATCTCCCGCTGGCTGAACCGGAAGTACTTCTTGTACCGGTCGAAGAAGGTCCCCGCGCCCATCACCTCGGTCATGCTCTGACCGCTGATGTCCGCCACGGTCTCGATCGTGGCCCGGTCCTCGATGAGCACGAACCGCCACGGCTGGCTGTTGAACTGGGACGGTGCGGCCGCCGCGGCACGGATCAGCAGCTGCTGGTGTTCGGGGCTGACGGCGTCCGGCCGGAACGGCCCGTTCGTGGTGCGCCGGTTGAACACGGCATCGAGGAATTCCATGGACTACCTCCAGGCCAGGGCGAGCCCGGCCGCATAGCAGGGGGCCGCCCACAGGGCGTCCAGCCCATGCCGGCCCAGCGGCCGGGCCCCGTGCCGCTGCAGCAGGAACAGGGGAACGGCGGCGGGAACCAGCGCGAGGGCGGCCGGTGAACGGCGGGCAGAACCGGCGACGACGGCCCCGGCCGTCGCCGTCAGCGTCACCATATACAGGGCGTGATGGACCCAGCGGACACCCGACGTGTCCACCCATCCCAGGGCCACCGAGGCGCCGAGCGCGCAGTTGGCCGCGTAGGCCCCCGCTGCGCTGGTGACGAGCGTGCGGAGCAGCATCCTGGCCCCTCTTCCTCAGCTGGTGGTCATCACGGTCATCGTGTCACACGCCGGGCGGCGGCCACTGAACTTGCAGCTTCAAGGGCGCGTTGGCCAAGCGACACGGGGACCTCGCCGCCGTACACCTTCCCGTCTGCCGCCATTCACCGGCGCGGGTGAGGGTGGAGAGCGCCAAACGGTTACCCCCGGCCGGACCTCTTTGACCATCGGAAGGTACTTCGTGAACGCGTTCACCCGCCCCACCCGCCATAGATCGGCCCGCCTGGCAGCGGGCGCCCTGGCCCTGGCCACCACCGGCGCACTGTTGAGCACGGCGGTCACGGCCGCAGCGGCCGCCCCCGTCACGGTGCCGGCCACCGCCGCTGCCGCTACCCCCGCCTCCGCCGGAGCCGCCTGGGACGAGACCGCCTTCCGCGGTGCCGTGGACGTCGTCGAAGGAGCCGACGAGACCCCCGAGATCCTCGAGGGCGTGGTCTTCGACGACCTGAACCAGAACTCGCATCAGGACGAGGACGAGCCGGGCCTCGCGGACGTAAGCGTGTCCAACGGCCGGGACATCGTCACCACGGATGAGGACGGCGCCTACGAGCTGCCGGCGTTCGAGAACATGACGGCGTTCGTCACCCAGCCGGCCGGCTACCAGGTGCCGGTGGACGAGGAGAACGTGGCCCAGTTCCACTACCACCACCTGCCCGAGGGATCGCCGGAACTGAAGTACGGCGGACTGGAGCCGACCGGTGACCTGCCGGCGGCCGTGAACTTCCCGCTGGCCCAGGACGAGGATGCCGCCGACTCCACCCAGGAGTGCCTGGTGGGCGGGGACGTGCAGACCTACACCGAGGAGGAGATCGAGTACGCCCGGGCCGGTGCCTTCGCCGACCTGGCGGCCCGTTCCGGCTACGAGAACTGCGGCGCCCTCTTCGTGGGCGACGTGGCGGGTGACGACCTGTCCCTCTACCCGGGCATCCGCACGCTGACCGAGATGATCAACGGCCCGGCCCGCTTCCTGCCGGGCAACCATGACATCGACTTCGACGCCACCGAGCCGGAGCACGCCTTCGACTCCTACCGCGCAGGCCTCGGCCCGGAGTACTACTCCTATGACGTGGGTGAGGCCCACTTCGTGGCACTGAACAACGTGGAGTACCCCTACTCCGGGGACACTGCGTACAACGGGGCCATCGACGAGCAGCAGATGGAGTGGCTGCGCCAGGACATCGCCAACACCCCCGAGGACCAGCTCGTGGTGATCGCCGCCCACATCCCGCTGCTGGGCTTCGCAGACCAGGGCGGCACCCAGCACCAGACCGACCAGGTCAAGGAGATCCACGCCCTGCTCGAAGGCCGCGAGGCCATCTCGCTGGCCGGCCACGTGCACGCGATCGAGAACATGCGTGAAGGCGACAGCCTGGCCTCCTGGAAGGAGCTGTTCGACGTGGACGAGCTGCCCTTCCCGCACCTGACCGTGGGCGCTATCTCCGGCGACTGGTACTCCGGCGAGATGTTGGAGGGTGGCTACCCGACCGCCCTGCAGCGGGACGGCGCCTTCCCGGGCGTGCTGACCATGGACCTGGAGGGCAACCAGGTCTCCGAGTACTTCACCCGCACCGGTGATGACGGTTCGGACCAGATGGCCCTGGGCCTGAACACCCCGGCCTACCGCGACTGGTTCGAGGAGAACATCGACGCCGAGGACGCTGCGCCGGAGTTCGAGGACCCGCTGACCGTGGGCCAGGACGAACTGGCGGACACCTGGCTGACCACGAACTTCTTCATGGGCGCCACCGGTTCCACCGTGGAGGTCTCGGTGGACGGCGGGGAGGCCCAGGCCGCCGAGCGCACCCAGCCGATGCAGGGCGAGGAGCAGTTCGTCGGGTCCGAGTACTCGGACCCCGTGGCCGTGCAGGAGCAGCTGGTGCACGGCGGCTCGGTGGCGGACCGCACCTCCCACCTCTGGCGCCTGCCCGCACCGGAAGACCTGGAGGCCGGCGAGCACACCGCCGAGGTGACCGCCACGGACGTGCACGGCAACGTCTCCACCGAGACCCTGACCTTCGAGGTCACCGAGGGCTCCGCCGAACCCGGCGAGCCGGAGCAGCCGGTCACGTTCTCGGACAACCCTGAAGGCTCGGCCTTCTACGCCCCCGTGCAGTGGATGGCCGCCCAGGGCATCTCCACCGGCTACACGGACGGCACCTTCCGCAAGGGCCAGGACGTCACCCGCGGTGAGACCGCAGCCTTCCTCCACCGCTACGTCAAGCCGGAGTTCAGCGCCCCGGAGGACAGCCCCTTCAGCGACGTCACGGACACCGGATCGTTCTACGAGCCGATCACCTGGGCCGCCGATGAGGAGATCACCCTCGGCCACACCGACGGAACCTTCCAGCCCGGACGCTCCGTGACCCGCGGCGAGTTCGCCACGTTCCTGTACCGGCTGGACGCACCGGAACACTCAGCCCCGAAGGACAGCCCCTTCAAGGACCTGGACACCGGCAACATCCACTACGAGGCCATCACCTGGCTCGCCTCCCAGGGCATCACCATCGGTGACACCCACGGCCACTTCAACGTCTCCGAACCCGTGACCCGCGGCGAGATCTCGGCCTTCCTGCAGCGCTACGACAACACGCAGGACTGACACCCCGCCCACATCAGGCATCTGAGTAGCACGAATTGGCGGCGCCCCCGGGGGTCTCCGCCAATTCGTGCTACTCAGTTGTGTGGGGCGCTGGACGCCGTTGCGGGAGGAGGAAAGCCCTCCGGCACAGGCCATGAAATCTCTTTATATCCACTGTGAGATACATCGCGGTTAGCATCAAAACAACAGCCTTGAAAGGACTTTTCATGTGGAATTTTGATGCGACCACGAGCGTGCTGCTCATGGTGGACATGCAACGCGACTTCGTGGAGGCCGGACGGCCCATGGAGGTGCCGATGGCCCGCGAACGGATCCCGCAGATGCGCCAGCTCGTGGACGGGGCCCGGGCCGCCGGCGTCCCGGTGATCTTCACCCAGCACGTGCTCTTCGACCAGTTCAACGTCTCCCCCCTGGAGTCCAGCAACAACCCCCTGTTGCTGACCGAGGGCATGCGGGACGGCACGGACGGCATCGAGATCGTGGACGGCCTGGACCCCCGCGCCGAGGACCACTACGTGCGCAAGCACCGCTATGACGCCTTCTACAACACCAACCTCGAGGTGCTGCTGAACACCGTGCGCGGCTACCGCAACGTGGACACCCTGGTCATCGCGGGCACCCTGACGGAGGTGTGCTGCGAGTCCACCGCCCGCAGCGCCTTCATGCGTGACTACAAGGTGGCCTTCGCCGGCGAGTCCACGGGCGCCCTGTCCGAGACCGCCCAGACCGCCACCCTGGACGCCATCACCCGGTACTTCGGCCGGGTCTTGAGCAACGCAGAGATCCTTCGGGGCTTCACCGAGGGATCCACGGAGGCCGGGCTGTGAGCCGCACCCGGATCCGCCCCCGCCTGGACACGCCCCAGAAACGACGGCGGTACGAACGCACCGCGGTCATCCTCCTGGCGCTGGGCTTCGGCCTGGTGGGCCTGGACCGCTGGATCATCGCCCCGTTGTTCCCGGCCATGATGGTGGACCTGGACCTGGACTACGCGGACCTGGGCAACATCATCGGCGTCCTCGGCCTGACGTGGGGCGTCTCGGCGCTGTTCATGGGTCGACTCTCGGACCGCTTCGGCCGGCGCCGGATCATGATCCCCGGCATCATCCTGTTCTCCCTCTGCTCCGTGTTCACGGGACTGGCCGGCGGCCTCATGTCCCTGATCCTGATCCGCGCCATGATGGGCCTCACCGAGGGCGCCTTCAGCCCGACGGCGGTCGCGGCCACCGCGGAGGCCTCGGCCCCGAAACGGCGCGGGTTGAACATGGGCATCCAGCAGAGCACCTTCGCCCTGTTCGGCATCGGCCTGGGGCCGATCATCGCCACCCAGCTGCTCGTGGTGCTGCCCAGCTGGCGCTGGGTGTTCGCCATCATGGTCATCCCGGGCCTCATCCTGGGCTTCCTGATCTGGCGCACCATCCGCGAACCCGAGGAACTCCGCGAGGACCTGCTGGAGGGCCAGCACGACGACCAACCGGTCGCCACCGCGGCACCGGCCGGGCCGGCGTCGTCCGCCTCGGTGTTGCATGGCGAGGGCGAGGCCGAGCGCCACCGGTGGATCGACGTGTTCCGCTACCGCAACATCATCTTCGCCACCCTGGCGCTGTGCGGGGCCATGACCTGCATCTTCGTGATGAGCTCCATGGTGCCGAGCTACCTGACGGACTTCCACCACATGAGCCTGCAGGACATGGGCCTGGCCACCTCAGGCATCGGTTTCGGCGCCTTCGCCGGCCAGCTGCTGATCCCTGGCATCTCGGACCGGATCGGGCGCAAGCCCGCCGCCGTGCTGGCGCTGGTCTTCGGGTTGGTCATGATGGGGCTGCTGATCGCCCAGGGGCCGAGCACGCTGACCATCTTCCTGCTGCTCTTCGCGGTGGCGATGGGCGTGAACGGCACCCTGGCGCTCGTGGCGGCCACCGTGTCCGTGGAGTCGGTCCCGCCGGCGCTGATGGCCACGGCCGCCGGAGCCGTGATGGGCATCGGGGAGATCTTCGGCGGCGGGGTCGCCCCCGTGGTGGCCGGCCAGCTGGCCACCGCCTTCGGCATCCAGGCCCCGCTGTACCTGGCCATGGGCGGAATCGTGCTGGCCATCCTCATGGTGCTGTTCCTGGTGGAGACCGCACCGCGCAAACGGGCGGCCGCCCCGGCGTCCCCGCAGCTGGAACCCGCCGTTGATTAGGTTGAATAGGTCCCATGGACGTTGAATCTATGCGCACGTTCCTGAGTGTGGCCCGCAACCGCAGCATCTCGCGGGCCGCTCAGGAACTGTTCGCCACCCAGCCCACCATCAGCCTGCGCATCAAGAGGATGGAGGCCGAGCTGGGCTTCGCCGTGTTCAGCCGCAGCTGGCGCGGTGCGGAGCTGACGCCCCAGGGACGGCACGTCCTGCCGACCATCGCCGACCACCTGATCCGGTTGCAGACGGCCACCGCCATGGCCCAGCAGGACGGCGGACACTCGGGCGCCTCCAGCATCCTGGACGCGCATGCCGCCCTGGAATCGGTGGCCGTGGACGAATGGATCGTCGGCGAGGGCATCGCCGCGCTGGTCCAGGCCCTGGACGCCATCGATGGCGTGCACCTGGCCGTCACCGACTCGGCCCGCCTGCAGTCCATGGTGGCGCACGGGGTCTGCACGCGGGGCATCACCTACGCCACCCCGGCGCCCCAGGTCTGGAGCGCCCGGGCGACCGTCCTGTGGGAGGAGCCACTCGCTGTGGTCCACCCCCGGGGTGACCTACCGGACGGACCCCTCAGCACCGGGGTCCTGCGTGACTTCTTCGCCAGCCGGAAGTTCATCCTGATGGATGACCCGGTCTTCACCGACCATGCCGGCATCACCGGTCCCATGCTGGAGACGATCAACCCGGCCGGCACCACCGTGGTGGACCACACCTCCATCATGGCCGCGCTGTGCACCCTGCCCGGCCACGCCACCATCGTCCCCGCAGGGCTCTGCGCCCGGAAGCCCGCCTTCGCCCAGGCGGGTCTGGAGTGGTCCGAACTCGATCCGAGCTGGGGGCTGCTGCCCGTGGTGATGATCGAGAACACCTCGGAGCCGACGGCGGCCGAGCAGGAGATCGACCGGGCCATCGTGGGCTGGGCTCGGGAAGAAGGACGAGGCGAAGGGTAACCGGTCCGCCGCACGCGGACTGCCCGGCCCTGCCCGTGCGGCAGGGGGGACGGCTACTTGCTGCTCGAGGCCGCCGTTCCGGCCAGCTGGTCCTCCACCTGGGGGTGGTCCACCCCCGGTTCGGCGGACCGCTGCCCGGCACCCACGGGGACGGTTTCCGGTGAAGCCGCCCACTGCTCGGCCACGCGCCGCTCCTCCGGGGACATGGCGTAGAACCGGTCCTCGTTCTCGATGGTCACGCCCCGCTTGGCCTGCCATCTGCTGACCCAGGCCACGAGGAACGGTGCCACGAAGGCGGTGGTCACCACGGCCGCAGCGACCTGAGCCGTGGCCACGTCCTGAACGGCCAGGAAGGTCGGATCCACGGCGGCGACGGCGGCCGGCGTGGCAATCGCGTTGCCGGCGGTGGAGGCCTCGGCGGCCCCCGAGACGACGTTGCGTGCCGGCTTGGGGTGGCGGCGGACCACATGCCACAGGTACAGCAGACCGATGGCGGCGCCGCCCGAGACCAGCACAGTGGCCAGGCCCAGAACCATCCCGATCGCACCGGACGAGAACAGGACGCCGAAGTTGATGCCGGCCCCGAGCGCGAAGGCCGCGAAGGGGATGATCAGCTTCTCACCAGGGGCCAGGAAGCCGCGGGCCAGCTCACTGGTGTTGCCGAGGATGAAACCGAGGATCATGGGCAACACCGCGGCCAGGAGGGCCATGAGCGGCAGGTCGGCCAACCCGGCGGCACCGAGCGCGATCAAGGTCAGGAACGGACCGTCGTTGATGGACAGGATGGAGATGGCGCCCTTGTCCGTCTTGTTGCCGAACTGCCCCATCAGCGCCACATACAGCGAGCCGTTGGAGTTGGACATGGCCGCGATGATCGCGAGCGGCACCAGGCCCCAGAGGTTACCCTCGGGCGTCAGGAAGGCGACGCCCAAACCGACGCCCACGGCGGCCGTGTACTTGCCGATCAGCAGGGCAAAGCCCTTCTCGACGGACGGCAGGGCGCTCTTGACGTTGATCTGTGCCCCGATGCACATGAAGAACAGGCCGATGAGGACCGGCGCTCCGTCACGGAACAGAGCCGTGGTGAAACTGCCGATGTCCAGCACGCTCGGAGCGAAGGTGTTCAGGACGGCACCGAGGAACAGCGGCACCACCATGAGCGCCCCCGGGAGCCGGCCGATAAACCTCAATGCAGAATCCATGGTGCTCCCCAATCACTGAGAGAAGTGGTCCGTCACAGCCGCATGGAGGCCAACTGTGCCGGCAGGTGATGCCCTTCCGATGAAGTTCGTCGCGTCACGATGTGATGCGGGGCACTCGCCTACATAACCAGCACTGGCCACCGGAGTTAAATACCCAATCAGCAGCGATTCAGAGCCTCGCCCACGGGATGCAGCATCCGCGCACGTCAACCTCCAACTCCTCCCGGCGCCCGCCGCGGCAGATACGCGGATCCATCGACCACACTGATTGGTGCCATGCAATCTAGTCATTGGACAGATACTGAGACGCCGATCACAGTAGGACCATGCGCTTCAGCATCAGCTGACCGCGGCACCCCGCAGCGCCTCACCGCTCGGATGGATCGCGCCGCGGTGGTGCGCTCCACTGTGGAAGGACCTCATCACCGATGAAGATTGTTGTTGGACGCGCCTCCGAGTTCGCCCCCGGGGAGAAACGGATCATCGAGGCGGGGAACCGGTCCATCGGCGTCTACCGGATCGGCGACTCGTTCTACGCCCTGGCCAATTCCTGCCCGCACCAGGGCGGCCCGCTCTGCCTCGGACGCACCAAGTCCTGGGCGTACTCCTCCGCGCCGGGCGAGGCCGCGCTGGACGAGGAGACGACCTTCGTGGCCTGCCCCTGGCACGGCTGGGAGTACGAGATCTCCACCGGCCAGTCCTTCCTCGGCCCCGGTGAGCCCCCGGCCCGCGGCTACGGGGTGGACGTGACGCCCGGCAGTGACCTGGGCACCGCGTCCACCGCCTCCACTGCGTCCACCGCATCCACCGCCTCCGCCACCTCAGGCCGGCGCACCCCGGGCCCCTACGTGGCAGACACCTTCGACGTCCAGGTGGACGAGGATTACGTGGTGATCGACACCAGCCCGCGGGCCCGGCCGAAGATCCCCGCCAGCACACCAGCCACCACCCCCGCCTCAGCCTCAGTCACCGCCCCAGCCCCCACCTCAGGAGTGAGCGCCACATGACCATGACCCGTGAAGACTCCACCGCCACGGCCCCGAACACGTCGGCCCAGACAGCACCGGCCCCGGGCCCGGCCATGGCCCAGGTGGACGGTGACATCCACCCCACCCTCATGCGGCACCAGATCGCCGAACGGATGCAGGATCCGGTGCACCGCGAGCAGTGGTCGCAGCACGGCCACCGCGTCCCCTCGCCGCCGGAGATGACCCCACGGGTGCGTAACGGCGGCCAGCGGCTCGACGCCCGGCCCGTGGAAGGGCCTCCGGGCAGCTCCCTGGAGATGATGCAGGATCAGCTGCTGGACAAGTACGGCATCAACCACGGCATCCTCATCCCCCTGCAGGCCGCCACCCTGGGCGTCGGCGAACCCGGGTTCACCGCAGATCTGTGCCGGGCCCTGAACGACGGCGTCAAGGAGCTCTTCCTCGACCCCGAACCCCGGCTGCACTCGAGCATCTGCGTCTCGCACGAGGCCCCCGAACTGGCGGCCCAGGAGATCCGGCGCCGCGCCGATGACCCCCGGTTCGTCCAGGTCCTGCTGCCCTCCAACGCGCTGCATGCCCTGGGTGAACCGAGGTACTGGCCCATCTACGCGGCGGCCGTCGAGGCCGGCCTGCCAATCGGCGTCCATGTCGGCGGGCTGCCTCACATGGGTGCAGGGTGGCCGTCCTTCTACCTCGAGGAGCACGTGACCACCGGCAACACCATGGTGGCCCTGGCCATGAACATGGTCCTCGAGGGCGTGTTCGAACAGTTCCCCACGCTGCAGGTGGTCCTGATCGAGGGAGGCATCACCTGGGCGCCCCCGCTGATGTGGTCCATGGACTCCGCCTACTCGGTGCTGCGACAGGACTATCCGAAGCTGCGCCGGCTGCCCTCGGAGTACTTCCGCGAGCACTTCTGGTTCACCACGCAGCCGATCGAGGAGTCGAAGGATCCCCAGGACGTCGCGGAGCTTTATGAGATGACCGGGATGACCGACCGGATCATCTTCTCCTCCGACTACCCGCACTGGGACTTCGACTCCCCCGCGCTCGCCCTGCAGCACCTGCCGGCCGATCTCCAGCAGCGCATCCTCCAGGAGAACGGGGAGCGGCTCTACCGATTCAACGACCAGAAGCAGGACCAGAAGCAGCAGGAGGTCTCACGATGACGGCAGTGAGTGAAACGTCAGTCCATGACACGGCAGTGGCGACCCAGACCGTGGATGTGGACGTCCATGTGGCGCCAGCCTCCATCCAAGATCTGGCCCCTTACCTGAGCGCCTACTGGAACGAGTACTTCGCCGACGCCGAGACGGACCTCTCCCCCACCGCGGGCGCCTCCTACCCGGAAGGCTTCGCCACCTCAGGCGGCCCGCTGCCTCAACGGCTGGAGACCCTGCGAAGCGACTACCTGGACATGGCCCAACCGGCCACCGCCATCCTCAACTGCGTCAGCTCCTTCGGTGCCAACCGCAACCCCTACTGCCAGGTCGCGGTCACCAGTGCCATCAACGATTGGATGGCGCAGGAATGGCTGGCCCAGGACAGCCGGCTACGCGGAAGCATCGTCGTCCCGTCGGTGGATACCCAAGCCGCCGTCGCGGAGATCGACCGGGTGGGCGCGGACGGCCGGTTCGTCCAGGTGCTCCTGCCGGTCCGCGGCCACGACGCCCGCTACGGCCACGTCCGGTTCCGGGAGATCTTCGAGGCTGCGGATCGTCACGGGCTCGTGGTCGGTCTGCATGCCTGGGGCCGCCGCGGCAGCGCCCCGGTCACCGCCGGCTTCACCAACACCTACATCGACGACTACCTGCTCAACTCGCAGGTGCTGGTGCAGGAGCAGCTCGTCAGCCTGATCGCCGAGGGGGTCTTCGACCAGTTCCCCGAGCTGCATGTGGCACTGCTGGAGTGCGGGTTCAGCTGGCTGCCGGCCCTGATGATGCGGTTCCAGAAGGACTGGAAGGCGATCTGGCGTGAGGTCCCGTGGATGAAACACGAGCCCGCCCACTACCTGCTGGAGAACGTGCGGGCCTCCACCGAACCGGTCCAACTCCCCGAGGACCCCGTGCACGTCCGGCAGATCCTGGACCAGGTCGGCGCCGGAGACTTCCTGATGTTCGCCTCGGACTTCCCGCACCAGCACGGCGGCGAGCGCGACCGCCTGCTGGACGCGCTAACGGCCCAGGAGCGCTCCGCGGTGCTGCAGGGCAACGCCCGTCACTTCTATCGGCTGGACTCCTGACGAGATTTCGGGGGGATCGTGAAATCCATGACGCAGTACGCCGAGCCCGGGATCGCCGAGCCTGAGGCGCAGGAACTGGTCCCGCGCTCGGTGGTGGAACGCGCCCTGCGCATCCTCGGCTCCTTTGACAACAAGCACGCCCAGCAGACCATCTCGGAGATCAGCCGCCGGACCGGGCTGCCGTTGACCACCAGCCACCGGATCGTGGCGGAGCTGACGGACAGCGGAGCCCTGGAGCGTCAGGCCAACGGTGAGTACCACGTGGGCCTGCGGCTCTGGGAGATCGCGGCCCACGCCCCGCGGTCCGTGGGGCTGCAGCGCGTGGCCCTGCCCTTCATGCAGGACCTCTCGGAGACCACCCACTTCCCCGTGCATCTGAGCATCCGGGAACAGGAGGAGGCGGTCTTCGTGGAACGGCTGGTACCCGTGGGATCGGCGGACGAGCGCCCGCGCGTCGGGGCCCGGTATCCGCTGCATGTGACCGCGGTGGGCATGGCCATGCTGGCCTTCGCCCCGCCGGAGATCCAGGAATCAGTACTGGCCAAACCGCTGCAGCGGTTCACGCCGTACACGGAGACCGCTCCCGAGCGTCTCCGGCAGCTGCTGGCCCAGGTGCGCCACGAGGGCCTGGCCGTCGGCGACCGGCAGATCAACGTCCGCTACGTGGCCGTGGCCGTACCGATCTTCGCGCCCGACGGCTCGGCGCGAGCCGCCCTGTCCCTGATCATCCCGCATGCGGAATCCGATCGGAAGCCGCTGGGCTACATGCTGCGCGCCGCCTCCAAGGGCATCTCGCGCGTGTTGCGCCATGGCGGGGATCTCCTGCCCACACCTGAGCAGAGAACCTGAGGCACGACGACGGCCCGGCACCTTTCCGGGCCGGCGCGCCCTTCCGGTGCCTCGCTTCCCGAGGCCTTCTTCCGGTATTCGGAAAGTGATCTGGATCACCCGCAGGTTCGGTGGAACTCTCGAGATCACTACAGCACCAAAGCCCGTTCAACCCGTTCAACCCGTTCAACCCGTTCAACCCGTTCAACCAAGACCCATCACGACTCAGTGCCACGTCAAGGAGACCTCAATGTTGCATCGACTCACTCGCGTGTTCGGTTCCACCGACGCCCCCCACCGCAAAGTCGGTGGCCCGAGCGGCGTCAACAGCCGCACCGGCCGCCCCCTGGCCGCCCTGGCGGTGGCCGCACTCGTCACCAGCCTGCTGGCCGGCTGCGGTGCTGGAGCCGGCGCGGAAGCCGGTTCCGATTCCACTGGGGACTCGGCCGGCTCGGGCGAGCTGCAGGAGATCACCTTCCTCAGCTACCTGCCCATGGAGACTCTGTCCATGGTCCCGGAGATGATGGCCGTCTCCGGCGGGTACTTCGAGAAGCACGGACTGGACGTGGAGATCCAGGAGGTCAAGGGATCTCCCCAGGCGATGCAACTGCTGCTCTCCGGCGCCGGCGACATCACTCGCATCGATGCCCTCGATACCTACAACGCCGTTGGCTCGGAGGACATGCCCTTGAGGAACGTGGGCACGCTGACCCGCAACCCGTCGATCAAGCTCCTCCATTCCTCGGAAGCACCCCTGGACAGCCCGGAGGACTTCGTCGGCAAGACCATCGGCGTGCCTTCTGAGGGTGGTAGCAGCAGCAAGACCATCACCCTCATGCTGCAGAACGCAGGCATCGACCCCTCCGAGGTGGAGCAGCAGGTCGTCGGCCTGACACCCGCCACGTTCCAACTGGTCCAGCAGGGGACCCTGGCCGGCTACATGGTCAGCCATGACAGCGCGCTCATCGCCCAGACCCAGAATGACGACGCGCTGATCTATGACTTCAGTGATGCCCTCACTGCCGGGGCCCAGGTCTACGTCACCACCCCGGACTCCATCGAGGAGCAGCCCGAGAAGCTCAAGAAGTACCTGGCCGCCATCAAGGAGGCTACGGCGGCCATCGTCGCCGATGAGGACCTCACGGACACCATCGAGACGCTACGCACTGAATACGACTTCGCCACGCTCATGGACGATGACATCGCCAGGGCAGGTCTCGAGGAACAGCGCCGGCAGTGGACCGACGGCGGGGAGTCGCCCCTGCTGACCACGGACGAGGCCGAGTGGCAGTTGGGTTACGAGGAACTGGTCTCCGCAGGGGATGTTCCTGACGGTCTGGATTCCTCGGAGTGGGTCGACAACAGCCTGTTGCCCGAGTGACCGGAGCGGGTTCACCCTGCCCGCCCGCCTGACCACCAACCCGCCCGACCCCACCCAGGGGTCAGACCGCCAGGAGAACCGTTGCCCCACGAACTCACCGAACTGAGAATCCACACTGTCACCAAGGACCGTGCCCCGGCCCCCGAGCAACTGGAGGCTGATGTCTGCGTGGTGGGCGCCGGCATTGCCGGGATGTCCGCCGCGGTGGCAGCAGCGAAACTGGGTCGCACCGTCGTCCTGGTGGATGCGCTGCCCGTCCTCGGCGGTCAGTGTGTGAACTCCTTGATCGGGCTCTTCTGCGGCATCTACGGGATCGGCCCGGACTACCGGCAGCTCACGCACGGCATCTTCGATCGCATGTTCGAGGACCTCTCCCGCACCGGGGACATCGCCTTCAACCGTTCACACACCATGACGGTCAGCTATGACGAGGTGGTCCTCGGACGCTGGATGGAGAACCTGGTCTCCGAGCTGGGCATCACCGTGGTGCTGGGGGCCTCGGTCCACCGGGTGGAACAGGAGGACGGGGTGGTCTCGGCGACCACCTTCGCCACCCGCCACGGAGACGTGCGGGTCCAGGCCGGCGGCTTCGTGGATGCCACCGGTGATGCCGCCCTGACCTGGGAGGCCGGGCTGCCCTGCCGGGTCCCCGAACGCACCGTGTGGGGATCCCAGCAGGTCCGACTGGAGAACCTCAACCAGTCGAAGGCGCCCACGCCGACCGAACTGGTGGCACGGGTGGAGGAGAAGGCCGAACAATACGGACTGGTGCGCCGGGACGGACTGGCCTTCTTCTTCCCCGGCCGGAACACGGCGGTGATGAACATGACCCACATCGAGGCGCCACTGGAGGCCGTCGCGGCAGCCCGGGCGCAGTTGGAGGGACGGGCCCAGGCCGATCGCGTGGTCGACTTCATGCGCACGGAGTTCCCGGCAGCCTTCGGCCAGGCCAAGGTCCGTGCCTACGGATTCCCCGGGCGCCGGCAGACCCGGTGGATCGCGGCCGAGCACCAGCTGACGCTGGAGGAGGTGCGCACCGGACACTCGTTCGATGACGCGGTGGCCCGCACCGCCTGGCCGGTCGAACTGCATGACCGGGTGACCGGCTACGTGTGGGAGACCTTCGATCCCGATCACGTGCACTACGTCCCGCTGCGCAGCCTGATCCCGAAGGGTGCACGCAACCTGGTGGCCGCCGGGCGCTGCGTGGACGGGGACGCCGCGGCGCTGTCAAGCGTGCGGGTCATGGGCCCCTGTGCGGCCATGGGCGAGGGCGCGGCCCACGCCTTGGATCTGGCGGCACAGTCGGCAACGGGCAGTGTCCAGGACATCAACCACAGCGATCTGCGGGAGCGGGTGTACGCCAATGTGGCGTCCTGACCGTACGCAGGAGAACGGAGGTCACCGGTGAGACTCACTGATGACGAGAGATCCATGCTCGATGGCACCGAGGGACCGGCCGTCGCCGCCGCCATGGACTTGCTGGTCCGCTACGGCGAGGGCCTCGGCGCGGAGCGGCTGTGCGATACCCGCAACGTCGCCGGGACCATGACGCAGCCCTCCCCGGTCAAGGCGCAGCTGGTCCGGGAAGGCGGCTGGAACAAGTCCTTCTCGGTGATCAACCTGGACTGCGACGAGGACATCGAGATCCCCCCGATGCGGGTGCCCACCTGCCAGCTCCAGCACGGCTTCGGGAAGGACGCGGTCAATATCACGCCCTACTCGCCGCACCTGGCCGAGATGCAGGAGGAGGGCGAGGCCTTCGTCACGGACCTCGGGGTCAACGTCCTGGCCACGTGCACGCCGTACCAGGTGGGCAACCTGCCCGCCCGGGACGAACACTGCGCCTGGATGGAGTCCTCCGCCGTGGTGTACTGCAACTCCGTGTTGGGCGCCCGCACCAACTGTGAGGGCACCGCCTCCACCGGGGCCGCCTCCCTGACCGGCAAGATCCCCTACTGGGGCAACCACCTGCCCCAGAACCGCTTCGGCACCCACCACATCGAGGCGCAGGTGCCGCTGCAGGGCTTCCAGGACTGGGGCCTGTTCGGCTACTTCGTCGGTGACGCGGTCCAGGAGAACCGTCCGGTCATCACCGGACAGTGGACCGCCCCGCTGGACGAGGACCTCAAACACTTCGGCGCCGCGACCGCCTCCTCGGGCGGGGTGGAGATCTATCACATCCCCGGCCTCACCCCGGAGGCCCCCACCCTGGAGGCTGCCTTCGGCGGTGCGCAGGCCCCGGAGGCGATCGTCTACGGCGAGCGCGAACGCCGGGTGATGTACGAGACGCTGAACAACCAGGGCTCCTCCACCGACGTGGACTTCGTCCTGCTGGGCTGCCCGCACGCCTCCCTGGACCAGGTGGCCCGGGCCGCCCACGCATTGGAGGGGCGCACGCTCCACGGAGACACCGAGCTGTGGATCATGACGCCCCGGGCGCTGCGCACCGAGGCCGATCGCCGGGGATACACCCAGATCATCCAGCGGGCCGGTGGCAAGGTGCTGACCGATTCCTGCCCGGCGATGTCCAAGGTCGCGCCGGAGGGGACGCGCGTCTTCGCCACCGACTCGGCCAAGCAGGCGCACTACCTGCCCGCCATCCTCGGCATCGAGGCCTGGTTCGGCACCCTCGAGGAGTGCGTGGACGCCGCCGTCACCGGTCAGTGGAGGGGAGAACTCAGATGAGCATCCAGATCCGCGGACGTGGCATCGTGCCCGGGATCACCGAGGGCGAGGCCCTCGTCTCTCAGGAGACGATCTCCGGCTGGGGCGGCATCGATCCGGCCCAGGGCGTCATCATCGAGTCACGGCACGAGCTGTTCAATGTCTGCTTCACGGACAAGGTCCTGATCTTCCCGGGGGCCAAGGGCTCCTCCGGCTGGTCCGGGTTCTTCCAGAGCACCCGGTTGATGGGCACCGCGCCGCGGGCCATGGTCTTCAGCGCCATGACCACCAAGGCCGTCCTGGGTGCCGTCGTCACCCGGGTCCCCACCATCTCCGAACTCGACCAGGACCCGCTGCAGGTCATCACAACCGGTGACTGGGTCGTCGTCGACGCCGACCGGGGCATCATCACGGTCACCCCGCAGGCTGACCGGCTCCAGACCAAACGGCCAGACCGTGCAGCGGTCCCGGCTGCCACAGAAGGAATCTCCCAAGGTGCGTGAAGACATGACAGTGACCGACAGACTCTCCAGCCAGCCCGTCGCCGAGGTGACTGGCCCCTCCACCGCAACCGCCGGCGTCGTACCCTCCGGGGTACCGGACGGCTTGGCTGAGATCGAGATCATCGGCGTCAGCAAGGATTATGTGACCAAGCGCGCCACGACCCATGCGCTCTCAGACATCAACCTGGAGATCCGTAAGCGGGAGTTCGTGTCCCTGATCGGCCGCTCCGGCTGCGGCAAGACCACGCTGCTGAGGGTGATGGCCGGCCTGGTCAGCCCCACCTCCGGCGAGGTGAAGATCGGCGGGAAGTCCCTGTGGAAGGGCAACACGGTCGACTCCTCGGTGGTGAGCCAGCTGGGCGTCGTGTTCCAGGACGCCAATCTCTTCCCCTGGTACAACATCCTGGACAACATCTCGCTGCCGCAGCGACTGCGCGGAGTCTCCAAGGCGGAACGCCATGAGCGCGCCCGCGAGCTGGCCGAGCTGGTGGGGCTGGGCGGCTTCGAGACGTCCTATCCGCGCGAGCTCTCCGGCGGGATGCGTCAGCGGGCGGCGATCGCCCGAGCCCTGGCCTGCAGCCCGGAGTTGCTGTTGATGGATGAGCCGTTCGGGGCCCTGGACGCCATGACCCGTGAACGGATGAATCTGGAGATCCAGCGGATCGCGCTGGCCACGGAGGCCACCGTCGTCTTCGTCACCCATGACATCTCCGAGGCCGCGTTCCTCGGTGATCGGGTGGTCCACCTGACCCCGCGCCCTGGCCGCATCCAAGACATCACCTCGGTGAACTTGGAACGGCCCCGCCAGATGAAGGTCCAGACCGAACCCGAATTCGCCCGCGTGGTGGCCGGGCTCCGCCAAGCACTCGACGCAGAGGAATAGACCATGACCCGTGAAAGACTGTTCAAGATCCTGCCGTGGGTCAGCACCCCGGCGCTGCTGCTCATCCTCTTCGCCGTCTGGGAGGTGAGCGTGAGGGTGCTGGAGGTGTCCGAGCTGGTGTTGCCCCCGCCGTCCCAGATCATGCAGACCTTCATGGTCATGATCCAGCAGCCGGACACCTGGGAGCACATCCTGGTGACCGTGCAGGAGATCTCGGTCGGCTTCGCCGTCGGAGTGATCATCGGCTGCATCGTCGGAGTGATCCTGGGCAAGTTCCCCATCATCGAGGTCACCGTGCGGCCGTTGATCATCGCGATCGAGGTCATTCCCAAGGTCGCGCTGATCCCTCTGTTCGTCATCTGGTTCGGCTTCGGCATGACCTCCAAGGTCATCATCGCCGCCGTCCTGGCGTTCTTCCCCGTCATGCTCAACGTCCTGCTGGGCGTCCGCTCCGTGGATGCCGGCCAGCGGGACGTGATGCGCAGCCTCAACGCCAGCAAGTGGCACACCTTCGTCCACCTGGAGCTGAAGAGCACCATGCCCAACGTGTTCGCCGGCATGGAGTCGGCCATCGTGCTGGCGGTGATCGGCGCGATCGTCGGCGAGTACCTCGGCGGCAACGAGGGACTGGGCTACCTCGTGGTGCGGACCCTGAACGAGCTGAACGCTCCGGGCCTGTTCGCCGTGATCATCATGCTCGCCGTCCTAGGACTGACCATGTACTTCATCGTGACCTCCTTCAAGCGGGTGTTCATCCCCTGGCATGAGTCCGTCTACGGGCAGAAGAACGCGGGCTGAGCCAGATGCACCGGAGCACCACAGGAACCTGAGGAGAGACCATGAGCCAAGAGACCCTGCACCGAGGCACCACCGGCCTGCAGCCCACGAACCCAGACCCCAACCCAGACCCCAACCCAGACCCCACGAACCCAGCACCCGCGAGCACCGGGCTGATGAGCCTGGAGGTGGTCTCCAAGGAGGTCATCGCGGACGGCGTCATCAGCCTCACCCTGCGCCACCCCCACGGTGCCGCACTGCCGGTCTGGACCCCGGGGGCGCACGTGGACGTCCACGTGACCGGGCCAGACGGTGAGGAGATGATCCGGCAGTACTCCCTGTGCTCGGATCCGGCCAACCGCTCCATCTACCGCCTGGGCATCCTCCGCGAGCCGGCCAGCCGGGGCGGCAGCAGCTACCTGCATGAGCAGCTCCAGGTGGGCCAGCGGCTGGCGGTCTCGACCCCGCGGAACACCTTCGAGCTGCGCGAGGCCCCGCGCTACCTCTTCATCGCCGGCGGGATCGGGATCACCCCGATCATCCCGTTGCTGGAGCAGGCTGAGCGCAATGGCGCGGAGTGGACGCTGCACTACGGGGGCCGCACGCGCACGGCCATGGCCTTCGCCGACGAGTTCGAACGCTACGGGCACCGGATCAGCCTGATCCCGCAGGATGTGCAGGGGCTCATCGACCTGCCGGGGATCCTGGCCACCCCCGATCCAGATACCCTCATCTACTGCTGCGGCCCGGGGCCGCTGATGGACGCCACGGAGGCTCTGACCTCCGCCTGGCCGGCCTCCGCCCTCCACATGGAACGCTTCGTGAATGACGTGGCGGCGAACCAGTCCGGCGACCAGCCCTTCCAGGTCGAGCTGTCCATCCTGGGCCGGACCATCACGGTGGAACCCGGCGTCTCGATCCTGGAGGCCGTCAACGCGGTGGGGGCCAACGTCCCGCACTCCTGCCAGGAGGGGACCTGCGGCACCTGCGAGACCATCGTGCTGGACGGCGAGCCGGACCACCGGGACGCGGTGCTCAGCGAGGAGGAGCGGGAGGAGAACGAGGTCATGATGGTGTGCGTCTCCCGCTGCAAGACCCCGTGCCTGGTCCTCGAGCTCTGAGTCCAGTCCAGAGCATGAGGCACAGACCGGGCCCGACGCCGGCCCTAGAGTTCCGCGGTCCCCGCCGCCTCCCGCAGGTGCTGGGACACCTCCGGGTCCAGCCCGGAGTCGGCGATCAGCGCCAGGAAGTGGCGCGAGGGCGGGGAGTTCTGCAGGGCGGACCGGAAGATACAGCTCACGGAATACCCGATGCCCTCCTCCAGCTGGAGGATCGTGAAGTCCCGTTGTCCGGCCGGCGGGCTGACGAAGCGCAGGCCGGCGGTGGAGACCAGGGCCGCCCCGAGCCCGTGGGCGGCGTACCGGGCCAGCTGGCCGGTGTCGAAGACCTCGATGGCGCTGGTCCGCTGGATCCCCGCCCGCTGCCAGGCCCCGTCCACGATGGTGCGCAGCCTGGTCTCCGGGGCGGAATCCAGGACGGGGCCGGAGGCCGCGAGCTCCTCGAGCGTGGTGCTGGCCCGGTCCGCCAGGGGATGCCCCGGATGGCAGACCACCACCAGCTCCTCGGTGGCCAAGGTCACGCCGCGCAGGCCGTGGGGCAGGCCCAGGGCCGCATCATGGGACACGAACGCCACGTCCAGCTCGAAGCTGGCGACGCTCGCCGCCAGCTCCTTCAGCGCCGTGTGGCGGTCCCCGATGACCAGCCGCACGGCCGGGAAGGCCTCGTGGTAGCGGGCGAACAGCTGCACCAGGTCCAGGGCCGCATGGGCCCCCTGGGACAGTCCGACCCTCAGGGTCCCCTTGACCTCCTGGCCGAAGCTGCCGACCTCACTCTCGATGGACTGGGCCATCTGGGTGAGGGCCTCGGCCCGGGTGCGGAGCAGCTCGCCGGCCTCGGTCAGCACCACCCGCTTCGAGGTCCGCTCGAAGAGGCGGACGCCCAGCTCGGCCTCCAGCTTGGCGATCTGCTGGCTCACGGCAGACTGGACCACGTACAGCTCGTGGGCGGTCCGCGTGAAACTCAGCGTGCGGGCGAGGGCCAGGAAGTACTCCAGCTGCCGGAATTCCATGCCCGCGTCCTCCCCCACCGTCACACACGTTTCATCATTGATACTGATGGGCGAAACTCTACCGAGTCATCCTCATCATGGGTTTCACGAAAGGCGATATGAGCACTCCGACATTTCTGGTGACCACTCCCCTGCCCGCCCCGGGGATGGACCTGCTGGCCGAGGCCGGACGGGTGCTGAGCCCACAGGGGCCCATGAGCCGGGAGGAGCTGCACCGGGAATGCTCCTCCGGCCGCGTGGACGTGCTGGTCTCCCAGCTGGTGGACCCCGTCGACGCCACCCTGTTGGCCGCGGCCACCCTGAAGGGCGTATCGAACTACGCCGCCGGCTACAACAACATCGACGTGGCGGCGGCCACCGCCCGCTCGATCATGGTGGCCCACACCCCGGACATCCTCACCCGCGCCACCGCCGACCTGACGCTGCTGCTGATCCTGGGCACCGCCCGCCGAGTGGTGGAATCGGATCAGTTCCTGCGCTCTGGCGCCTTCACCGGCTGGCAGCCGGATCTGCTGCTCGGCCACGACGTCTCGGGGCGGACCCTGGGCCTGGCCGGCTTCGGTCGCATCGGCCGCGCGGTGGCCCAACGGGCCCTGGCCTTCGAGATGCGGGTCAGGTTCTGTCCCCGCCCGCCCGCGGGCCGAGCGGTGGACCCGGCCGAGTACGCCGGCCTGGCCGGGGACATCGCACCAGCCAACTGGGACGAGGTGGTCACCACGAGCGACTTCCTCTCCCTGCACGTGCCCCTCACCGAGCAGACCCGTCATCTGGTCAACGCGGACGTGCTGCGGCGGATGAAGGACTCGGCGATCCTGGTCAACACCGCCCGCGGGCCGGTGGTGGATGAGGCCGCCCTGGTGCGGGCCCTGGCCACCGGGCAGATCGCCGCGGCCGGGCTGGATGTCTACGAGCAGGAGCCGGCCCTCGCCCCGGGCCTGGCCGAGCTGCCCAACACGGTGCTGCTGCCCCACCTGGGCAGTGCCACCGAGGCGGTCCGGGCGGATATGGCCCGGGTCTGCGCCCTCAATGCCGTGGCCATCGCCCGCGGTCAGCTCCCGGCGCATCCGGTCAACCCGGACGCCTGGGCCTAGAGCGGTGAGGGTCCTCATCAGCCCGGACAAGTTCAAGGGCACCCTCACGGCGGCCCAGGCCGCAGCGGCCATGGCCGAGGGTGTGCGGCGCGTTCTTCCCCAGGCGGAGATCGTCCAGCTACCCATTGCCGACGGCGGCGACGGCACCGTGGATGCGGCCCTCGCCTCCGGTTTCACCCAGCGGGGCACCCGGGTGACGGGGCCGCGAGATGCCGCGGTGGAGGCCCGGTGGGCCTTGCGGGACCGGACGGCGGTCATCGAGACGGCGGCGGCCTCCGGCCTGCTGCTGACCGAGCCGAGCGTGGAGTCCGCCCTGTACTCCCACTCCTACGGCTCCGGTCAGCTCATCGGCGCGGCCCTGGATGCCGGCGCCACGCAGATCGTGATCGGCCTGGGCGGTTCCGCGATGACCGACGGCGGTGCCGGCGCCCTGCAGGCCTTGGGCCTGGCGCTCTACACGGCAGGCGGTGCCCTGCTGCATTCGGGCGGCACCGTGCTGCCCGAGGCGGCCCGCCTCGAGGCGAGCGGACTGGATCCCCGGCTGGCCGGCGTCGTCCTCCGGATCGCCACGGATGTGGACAACCACCTGTATGGTGCCGACGGCGCGGCCCATGTCTTCGGTCCGCAGAAGGGTGCCGATGCGCCCGCAGTCCGCCGGCTCGATGAGGCCCTACGGCACTGGGCCGGACTGCTGGGCTCGGCCTCCGGACGGGACGTGAACGTGGCCGGAGCCGGGGCGGCCGGGGGCTTCGCGGCCGGGTTCCTGGCCTTCACCGGCGCCCGGCTGGAACGGGGCTTCGACCTGGTGGCGGACCTGGTGGGGTTCGATGCGGCCCTGGCACACGCCGACCTGCTGATCACCGGTGAGGGACGGGTGGACGCCGGCTCGGCCCACGGCAAGGCGCCCCTGGCGGCGGCCGAACGGGCTCGGGACCGGGGCGTGCCGGCCGCCCTCGTGGCCGGGGACATCACCGTGCCGCGGGAACGGCTGGCCCAGCACGGCATCGTGTCCGCGGCCAGCGTGATGGACCTCGCCGCGGATGCGGACGACGCCTACGCCCGGGCGGCCCACCTCGTCGCCCTCGCCACGCAGCGTGCCCTCGAATCGATCGGGGCATGAGGACCATGATCGGCCAGGACGAATACCAGCACTTCTGCGTCCGCGCCCTGGATTCGATGTCCCGGATCGTCGAGGACCTCGGGGATGAGCGGGCCAACCGGAGACCAGCCGTGGACGGGGCGAACTCGCCCTTCGCCCTGCTCTTGCATTGCCACGGCGTGGTGACCTTCTGGGTGGGCCACGTGATCCTGGGCCGCGCGGTGCACCGGGACCGGGCCGCCGAGTTCGCCGCCCACGGGCCAGTGGCGCCCCTGCTCCGTGAGGTCCGCGAGCTGCAACGGCAGTTCGCCGCCGACCTGCCGGCGGTGGAGCCGGCGGCCGCCGTACGGAATCCGCCTGCGGCCTCAACCCGGGCTGCGGCCCCGCCAAAGCCCATGACCCAGGGTTGCGCCCTGCAACATGTCTATACGGAGCTGGCGCAGCATCTGGGACAGATGGAGATCATCCGGGACCTCATCCTGGCCGAGTACGCCGACACCCCCACCGGCAACTGAGTCACCGGCCCAACTGAATCACCAGCCCAACTGAGTCACACGAATTGCCCGAGATCGACCTGCTCCACCGTCAATTCGTGAGACTCAGTTGGGCCGGGCCGTGGCGGTTTCTTCACCTCTTGAGGGAACACCCGCCGGTGAACAGCCGACAGAATCCGTGGTGCGCGTCAGGATGCCCTCCGGTCCAGCGGGGCCTTCGGCAGGTGTCGGCCTGGCGGCGACTCCAGAACTCCGGGACGCCCTGCTGCAGGAGATGAACCGGACCTCAACACCCGAACCCTGGCGGACAAGCCGCGTCATCAAGGTGCGAATGCCCAGGAGGTCCGGCCTTTCAGCACGCCCAGCCGCGAACTCAGGCCTCGCTGGCGTCAGCCACGGAAGACAGGAAGCCGCGCAGCAGGGACGCGGTACCCTCCACGTGTTCCATCATGACCTCCCTGGCCCGGGAGGGGTCTCCTCCCAGGATGGCTTCAACGATGTCTCGGTGCTGTGATTCCGAGTGTTCGATGTTCCGCGCCAGGAAGGGAATCCGATCCAAGAGGTCACTGGTCGCCGCACGTGCCTCGGCTACGGATTCTGCTAGGCGGGGCGAGGGGGTCAGTTCGGCGATGAAGATGTGCAGCCGCGCATCCAGAGGCCGGTACTGGCCCGGGGCAGCACTCGAGACGGCGTGCAACGCATCGCGGAGTCCGGTTCGCTGCGCTGCCGTCAGGACGGCCTCCGCCGCCAGGGCGGCCGCCGCCGGCTCGACGACGGCGCGAAACGCCAGGATGTCCTCGACCATGGCCTGGTCTCCGGCCGCCAGGGCATTGCGATTGGCGGGCAGCTCGGAGGTCACGACCGCACCGCCATATCGGCCCCGTTGAACGGTGATGTACCCGGCGTTCTGGAGTTCTGCCAGGGCGTCCCGCAGCGTCGCCCGTGAGACTCCGAGCGCCTCGGCCAGCTCGCGCTCCGGCGGCAAGCGTCCGGTGGGAGGAAAGATGCCGATCTTCATTCCGCGAAGGAGAAGCCCGACTGTTTCCTCAAAGGCATTCCCTCGTCTGGCTTGGCCCAGAAGGCGGTAATTGGCACCAGGTCGCATCGCGTTCTCCTGGGACATGTCCATGGTCACATCATGACATGACCATGGCGGTCCCACCCTTTTCATTGGATCAGAAACAAACCCTTCGATAAGAGCGGACCAGTTCGCCCTTGACCGGGTGACGTGTGCTAGGTCACACTAGGTCGCGTCAAAGGCCTGAAATCATTCCAATGAAAAGATCTGCTTTCGCGGCCGCATCCTTTCTCACCCCCAGCGAGGCGACACCCATGGCACGGACATCCCGCATCGATTACGGCTCCGTCGGCGAGGACTACCTCAAGCATCGCCAGCTCCAGAAGGGTGCCGCCGGCTGGGTACTGCTTGCGGGGCTCGGCATCGCCTACGTCATCTCCGGCGACTTCTCGGGATGGAATCTCGGCCTGGCCGAGGGCGGTTGGGGCGGACTGCTCGTCGCCTTCGTCCTGATGGGGCTGATGTACACCTGCATGGTTTTCGGCCTCGCTGAGCTGTCCTCCACCCTCCCGACGGCGGGCGCGGGCTACGGTTTCGCCCGCCGGGCCCTCGGGCCGCTGGGCGGCTTCGCCACCGGGATGGCGGTGCTCATCGAGTATGCGGTGGCACCGGCGGCCATCGCCACGTTCATCGGAGGCTATATCGAGGCGCTGGGCCTGTTCGGCATGACGAACTCCTGGCCGGTCTACCTCGTGACCTATGTGGTCTTCATCGGCATCCACATGTGGGGTGTCGGCGAGGCCCTGAAGCTGATGTTCGGCATCACGGCTATTGCCGTCATCGCCCTCATCATCACGGCCGTCGCCCTCATCCCCCATTTCGAGGTGTCCAACCTCTTCGACATCGTCCCCGATGGCTCGGCCGGTTCCAGCGCGTTCCTGCCGTTCGGGTTCTCCGGCGTCCTGGCCGCCCTGGTCTTCGGCATCTGGTTCTTCCTCGCCGTGGAGGGGGTTCCCCTGGCCGCCGAGGAAACGGCGGACCCGAAGCGGGACATGCCGCGTGGCATCATCTTCGCCATCATCTTCCTGGTGTGCTCCGGCGCCGCGATGCTCATTCTGGTTCCCGGTGTGGCCGGTGCCGAGAGCATGGGCGTCTCGGACTCCCCCCTTCCTGAAGCCCTACGTGCTGCCTATGGCGAGAACGCCCTGGTCGCGGACATCGTGAACTACGCCGGTCTGGCCGGGTTGGTCGCGAGCTTCTTCTCCATCGTCTACGCCTACTCCCGCCAACTCTTCGCCCTCTCGCGAGCCGGGTACCTGCCCCGCTTCCTCTCCATCACCTCCAGCCGGCACACCCCGTGGGTGGCGCTTCTGGTGCCGGGGACCATCGGCTTCATCCTGGCCGCCGTTACCGGCAACGGCGGGTTGCTGATCAACATCGCCGTCTTCGGCGCGACCCTCTCCTACGTGCTCCTGAACCTGAGCCACATCATGCTGCGCATCAAGGAGCCGGACCTCCCCCGCGGTTACCGGACGCCCGGCGGCGTCGTCACCACCGGCATCGCCCTGGTCCTGGCCGTGGTCGCCCTGGTGGCCACCTTCGTCCTGGACGCGCTGGCCGCCGGCATCACCGCCGGGGTGTTCCTCCTGGCCATCGCCTATTACTGGTTCTACAGCCGGCACCGCCTGGTGGCCACCGCACCGGAAGAGGAATTCGCCATGCTCCAGGACTCGGAGAAGACCCTGAAGTAAACCCCGCAGTGAACCCCGCAGAAACCCCGGCCCACACCAGACCACCGACCCCGCAAAGGACGGCAACACCATGACTCCGCAGCCCAGCAATGACCGATTGCTCACCGTCGACCGCCTCAAGGCGGACATCCGCTCCGGTGAGATCGACAGCGTGATCGTCTCCTTCACCGACATGCAGGGACGGCTGCAGGGCAAGGTCGTCCACGGGGAGTTCTTCGTGGAGACCGCCCTGGAGGGTGGCTCCGAGGCGTGCAGCTACCTTCTCGCCGTGGACACGGAGATGAGCACGGTGGACGGCTACACCATGACCAGTTGGGACGCGGGCTACGGGGACATGGAGTTCGATCTCGACCTGACCACCATCCGGCGGGTGCCCTACCTGGACCGGACCGTCATGATCCAGGCCGACCTGAACTACACCACGGGTGAACGCGTCCCGATGTCCCCGCGGAGCCTGTTGGGGGCACAGAAGGACAAGGCGGCGGCCATGGGCTTCCACGCCCTGGCCGGAACCGAGCTGGAGTTCATGATCTACAACACCAGCTACGAGGATGCGCAGCAGGGCCACTACCTGAACCTGACGCCAGCGAACCTGTACAACGTGGACTACTCGATCCTCGGTTCCATGCGCGTGGAACCGCTGTTGCGTGACATCCGCAATGCCATGTACGAGGCCGGAATGATCGTTGAATCGGCCAAGGGCGAGTGCAATTTCGGGCAGCACGAGATTGCCTTCCGCTATGACGACGTGGTCACCACGGCGGACAACCACACCTTCTACAAGCTCTCCGCCAAGCACATGGCGGTCCAGCGGGGCCAGTCGATCACCTTCATGGCGAAGCCCAACGCCCGGGACGGCTCCTCCTGCCACATCCACATGTCCCTGCGCGGGGCGGATGGGGGCCTGGTCTTCTGGGACCAGGAGAAGGGGGAACGGACGGCCCTCTATGACCACTTCATCGCCGGCGTCCTGGCCACCATGCGCGAGTTCACCCTGTTCTATGCCCCGAACATCAACTCCTACAAGCGCTTCGCCAAGGGTTCCTTCGCCCCGACCGCCGTCGCTTGGGGACTGGACAACCGCAGCTGTTCGGTCCGGCTGGTCGGCAAGGGCGTGGCCGCCCGGATGGAGAACCGGCTGCCCGGGGCGGACGCGAACCCCTATCTGGCGCTTTCGGCCATGCTCGCCGGAGGGCTCTACGGGATCGAACATGAGTTGGAGCTGCCGCCCGTCATGGAGGGCAACGCCTACGAGTCAGATGCCGAGCACGTCCCGCATACCATGGCGGAGGCCCGCGACCTGTTCGCCCAGTCGGCGATCGCCCGCGAGGTGTTCGGCCAGGAGGTCGTGGACCATTACACGAACTATGCGGATGTGGAGATCGACCAGTTCAATGCAGCGATCACGGACTGGGAAGTCCGCCGCGGATTCGAGCGCCACTGATGGGTGCGGCGACTCGGCCCAGGATCGGCCTGACCACGTACTGGCAACCGGCCTCCTGGGGGGTCTGGGACAGCATGGCCGCCATCGTCCCCCACCACTACGTCACGGGAGTGGTGGCCGCCGGCGGAACACCCCTGCTGCTGCCGCCCGTCGGCACCGATGAATCCGTGCTGGACATCCTGGACGGACTGATCGTGATCGGCGGCGTGGACGTGGACCCCAGCAACTACGGGTCCGAGGCCCATCCACTCACGGCCGCCCAGCCAGAACGTGATGACCACGATCTCCGGCTGACCCGGGCGGCGCTGACCCAGGGTGTTCCGTTGTTCGCGATCTGCCGGGGAGCCCAGATCCTGAACGTCGCGATGGGCGGCACGCTGTACCAGCACGTTCCGGACCTGCTGCCGGAATCGCGGTACCAGCCCTCTCCGGGGGTCTTCGGCGAGGTCGAGTTCAGCACCGCCCCCGGGACGCTGACCGCGGAGCTCCTGGGCGAGCAGGCCACCGCCCCGTGCTACCACCACCAGTCCATCGAGCACCTCGGCACCGGCCTGAAGGCCACCGCCTGGGCCCCGGACGACACCATCGAGGCCGTCGAGTGCACTTCGACCCCCGGCTGGGCACTCGGAGTGCAGTTCCACCCGGAGGAGAACCCAGAGGACGCCCGCCTGTTCACCGGGTTCATCGAGGCGGCCACCGCCTACCAGCAGCAGAAGCATCAGAACCAGCAAGAGCAGACACTGGAACAGGAGAGCCGCGCATGAGCACCTTCACCGTCCTGAACCCGGCCACCGGCGAGGCCATCCGCGAGGTGGCGCTGGCAGATACCGCGGCCACGGACCGTGCCATCGAGCGCGCCGCCCGTGCCTTCGAATCCTGGCGGGACGTGGCCCCCGCAGACCGCGCCCGGCTGCTGCGCCGCTTCGCCACCGCCGTGGACGCGGATCTGGAGCACCTCGCACAGCTCGAGGTCGCCAACTCCGGCCACACCATCGGCAACGCCCGCGGTGAGGCCGGCAACGTCCGTGACGTGCTGACGTACTATTCAGCCGCTCCAGAACGCCACCTCGGCCAGCAGATCCCGGTCGCCGGCGGCGTGAACATCACCTTCCACGAACCGCTGGGCGTCGTGGGCGTCATCGTCCCCTGGAACTTCCCGATGCCCATCGCCGGGTGGGGTTTCGCGCCGGCGCTGGCCGCGGGGAACACCGTGGTTCTCAAGCCGGCCGAGCTGACGCCGATGACGGCCATCCGGCTGGGCGAGCTGGCCCTGGAGGCGGGGATCCCGGAGGGAGTCTTCACGGTGATCCCGGGCAAGGGCTCCGTGGTGGGAGACCGCTTCGTCACGCACCCCGCCGTGCGCAAGGTCGTCTTCACCGGATCAACGGGAGTCGGCAAGCGGATCATGGCCGGCTGCTCCGAGCAGGTCAAGCGCGTCACGCTGGAACTGGGCGGCAAGAGCGCCAACATCGTCTTCGCGGATGCGGACCTGGAGAAGGCGGCCGCCAGCGCACCGGGCGGTGTCTTCGACAATGCCGGGCAGGACTGCTGCGCCCGCTCCCGGATCCTGGTGCAGCGCAGCGCCTATGACCGCTTCCTCAGTTTGCTCGAGCCGGCCGTGAAGAACGTCCGGGTGGGTGACCCGGCCGACGAGGCCACGGACATGGGGCCGCTCATCTCCGCCGGCCAGCGGGAGACGGTGTCCTCCTTCGTGTACGACGTCGGCGGCGGACTCAGTGCGGAGGTCGCCTTCCAGGGCACCGCCCCACAGGACGGCGGCTTCTGGTTCCCGCCGACAGTCCTCACCCCCACCGACCCGGGCGCGCGGTCCCTGCGCGAGGAGATCTTCGGCCCCGTGGTCGCGGTGGTGCCCTTCGAGGACGAGGCCGATGCCCTGCGCATCGCCAACGATTCGGTCTTCGGCCTCTCGGGATCGATCTGGACCACGGACGTGGGGCGGGCCCTGCGCGTGTCCCGGGGCGTCCAGGCGGGCAACCTCTCCGTGAACTCGCACGCTTCCGTGCGCTATTCGACTCCCTTCGGCGGTTACAAGCAGTCCGGCCTCGGACGGGAACTGGGGCCGGACGCCCTGGACTCCTTCACCGAGGTCAAGAACGTCTTCATCGCCACCGAATAGCGTCACAACCGGCCGCCACCGTCACCGCGCCAAGCGCGGCAATACCAGCATCACCACCCATGAACCCGTCCCGCCCACGGCGGGCCCATCCCAAGGAGAATCCCGTGACCGCAACGAATTCCGCGCCGTACAACGGGCTGGTCAGCAACCGTCTGGAGGGCCGCAGCGCCGTGATCACCGGCGGTGCCTCGGGCATCGGTCTGGCCACGGCGAAGCGTCTGGCCCACGAGGGGGCGAAGGTGGTCATCGCGGACATCTGCCCCGATGAGGTCGGCCAGGCCGCGGCCGAGGCGGTCGGCGGGATGTTCGTCCGAACCGATGTCACGAACGAGAACGATGTCATCAACGTCTTCAAGGCCACGAAGGAGGCCCACGGCCGCGTGGACATCGCCTTCAACAACGCCGGCATCTCCCCCGAGGACGATACCTCGATCCTGGATACTGGGATCGAGGCCTGGCGCAAGGTCCAGGAGGTAAACCTCACCTCCGTGTACTACTGCTGCAAGCACGTCATCCCGTACATGCGTGAGCAGGGCAAGGGCTCGATCATCAACACGGCGTCCTTCGTGGCCGTCTTGGGCGCAGCAACATCGCAGATCTCCTACTCGGCTTCCAAGGGCGGCGTCCTCTCGATGAGCCGGGAGCTGGGCGTGGAGTTCGCCCGGGACGGCCTGCGCGTCAACGCCCTGTGCCCGGGACCGGTCAACACTCCGCTACTCCAGGAACTCTTCGCCAAGGATCCCGAACGCGCCGCACGGCGTCTGGTCCATGTACCCCTGGGACGCTTTGCCGAGCCGGATGAACTGGCCGCGGCGGTCGCCTTTCTCGCCTCGGATGACTCGTCCTTCATCACTGCCAGCCAATTCCTGGTCGATGGCGGCATCGCCGGCGCCTACGTCACGCCCCTATAAATCACCCTGTGACCACCCCGGGCAGCCCGCTCACCGCCCAGCGGGACCCGTATCCGAGGACGACGGCGGTGCGCGGCTCGTCCGCGCCGGTCCCGTCCTCGTCGGGGACCTCGCCGAGAGTTCGCCACGTGGTCCAGGGCCGCCAGACGCACCGGGGCCGAGACGCCGAGTTCGCCGCCAGCGGCCCGGTGGAACCACTACTCCGCAAGGTATGTCAGTTGAAACGGCGGTTCTACTCTCACTGCCGCCCCTGTCACCTGACGTGGGCCCGGTGGGCGCCGGCGTGGCCACGTGGACGGATGCACGGTGCCTTGGCGATCTTCATCGGGGCACCGCATCGCGGCTCGCCACGGAGGGCCAGGAAACGATCAGGATCAGCGCTGGACGTTAGGCGGTGCAGAGCCGCTTCCAACGCCCATTCGGGCCTGTGCTCACCAGTATCCGGATCCCATCCTGCGGACATGGCTGCGGTGATCTCGTCGGTCGTCAGCAGCTTGGCCACGCGCTCATCGAGCAGGCCGGAAGCGACGGTTGCTTGTTGCAGGCCCGCCGGTGCGGGGCCGGGGATGTAATCCCACTGCCCCAGCCCGGTGACCGTGGCCATAGCACCATCGAGGAGTTCGAGCATCTCCCAGATCTGCTGCACCTCGGCGTCGGTGAGGACCCCGGATGCCACGAGGGCGTTGGCCACGTCGTAGACCAGGTTGTCGTGCCGGTGACCAACGGCTACAACCTCCACGAGTTCGGTTCCGCTGTTGGTGATGCTCGAGCGGAAGACGATCCGGTAGGTCCGGTCGACAGATTCCGCGGTGTTGAACCCTGCCAGCTTCTGGCCACCGCGGTTCGACAAGGTGTGTTTGCCCCAGGGCACCCTGCAGATAGCAACGATGTCTTCCAAGACCTGGAGTTGCTCATCGATGGAGACGTTGGAGTCGATCCACTCGATCACTGCGTCTGAGACCACGATCTCCGCTGGGTCGTCTGGGGGATGCTCCCCTCTCCTCAAGTGCGACCGAGCCTGTTCCGCGCTTCTTCTAGGGGTCGAAGGGTGGCCCGGTCAGCAACCAATGCAGCGGCACTGGCCAAAACCTGGGCCTGGGTCTCGCGGACGCTTCTGACCATCTCGTCGTAGTGCTCGGGCGACAGGGTGACGGACACCGGCTTGTTGTGGCTGGTGACCACCACCGGTTGCTCTTGGGCCTTGGCGGTGACATAGGCGGTGCCCTTGCGGTTCGCCAGGGTGGCAGGGTGATCCCCCGCACGTCAACAACGGACACCACACGTGGCCCATGTCATGATGATCTTCCCCGGTCCAGCGGGGGCGTTCGGCATCCCCCTGTCGTCACTTGCAGAAAGCAGAACCCCGCCATGTCCACCCACCCGGAATTCCCGCGGGGGCGCCACCGGCGCAACCTCGCCCGCACGCTGGCCTCCACGGTCATTGCGCTCTTCGTGGCCGCCTCCCTCCCGGCAGCAGCCCTGGCCGCTCCGCCCACCGGTGGGGACCCCCAGAGCCCTGATGTCTCCATCACCTCGGACCCGTATCCGATCACACTCGTCCCCGGCACCGCCGGGAAGGACGCAGAGAAGGACTCCGGCAAGGACGCCGGCACGGACGCGACCCCTGATTCCGACGACGCCAGCCGCCAGGCGGCCGCCGCAAGCCCCTGCCTGGTGGACTTCAGGGACGTCCCCCCGAATCACACCTTCTACCGGGCGGTCACCTGGCTGGCCTGCGCGGACCTGACGAAGGGCAACGCGGACGGCTCGTTCGGGGTCGGGAGGCAGATCACCCGCGGTGAGGCCATCGTCTTCCTGTACCGGATGTCCGGGGACACACACAACGCCGGGACCACGCAGGACTATCCGGACGTGAACCCCCGCCATTTCACCTTCACCGCCGTGTCCTGGGCGAAGGAGAAGGAGATCACGCTCGGCTACCGGGACGGCACCTTCGGGGTCAACCGGGACATCAGCCGCGGTGAGCTGGCCACGTTCATGCTCCGGGCCGCCGGGATCAGTGACTACACACCGCCGGCCACCAGCCCCTACAAGGACATGAGGGACGAGACGGACCGGTACTACTTCGGGCCGGCCGCCTGGCTCAAGGAGACCGGCATGATCTCCGGCTACGCGGACGGCACCTTCCGCCCCATGCGACCGATCACCCGTGGCGAGACCGCGCAGTTCCTCTACGCCCTGCGAACCTATCAGAATGGTGGGACGCCTCCAGCCGCACCGGCCACCCCGCCCAAGCCCTACGTGCCCCCGGCGAGTCCGAACACGGTCTACCTCAAGGTCACCACGGGGATCTACCAGAGCGACAACTACGACTCCACCAAGCTGAAGACCGTGCCGGCCCAGAGCGAGCTCACCAAGATCTCGTCCCAGGGGGACATGACGAAGGTGACGTCCGGGACCACGACCGGCTGGGTGAACTCCACCTTCCTGACCGCCGGTAAGCCCGGGACCACAGCGAAGCGGTACCCGAATCCGAAGACCTACACCCAGTACGCCAACAACAACATGGCCCCATGGTGCTGGGATGTCCCGCTCTCCACAATTCCCGGCTACGGCGGCGGCTTCGCCAGTTACGAGTACAGCCAGTCCAGCTACAACGACGACTCGAAGGAGGTCACGGAGGCCATCGAGCTGGGTGACGTGTATCCGGTGAACAGCGGCCCCAGCGTGGCAGTGCAATTGCACGAGTGCGGCCACGTCCTGCAGTACCGCGCCTACAAGTACGACTCGGCTGCCTTGGATCAGGGCATGAACGCGGTCTACCCGAACAACGGCGCCGGCATCCCCAAGGGTGAGTACCACAGCGGGGTCGAGCACATGGCGGACTGCATCGCCGATGTCATGGGTGCCCAGCGGAGCGGCGTGTTCGGTGCCTACACGTACCAAGCAGGCTACGGCGGCAAGTGCACCTCCACGCACCTCGACGTGGCCCGACAGGTCATCGCGGGCAAGCGCCCGTAGTGACCGCTCCATCACGGCTGGACTGCCAACGTATTTACGTCATACATTAATCCCATGGAGTCGCGAGAGGCAATAGACGGCGTCCCCGTCAGCGAAGAACAGATCCAGGTCTGGGCTGATGAAGCCGAAGCCGGATACGACACCAAGACGTTGAAGAAGCGTGGACGGGGCCGCCCAGGTCGAGGGGCGCTGCCTTCCCAAGTCGTCGCTCTCCGACTCACGGTCGAGGAGCTCGCGGCTGTCGACGACAGAGCAGCGCGCGAACACAAGACCAGATCAGAGATCATTCGAGAAGCCATTGCGGCATTTGCGGCGTGAAACGACTGGCCAACCACAAGGCCAAGATCCTGCCCCACGTTTCACTGCTCACAGTGCCGGGACCGGTCCAGTAGGACGTTGCCAATGATTGGAGACCAGCATGACGCTAGCTGAGGTTCGGAAGCGGCAAGTAGACGAGGCCCTCCACAGCGCAGAACTCGCAGGCTTGAGCGCCTCGGAAGAAACTCGCGCCGATGCCGACTCTTTTGCCTCAGGGCAGATCGACTCAGACGAACTCGTGGACAGAGTTCGCGCAAGAAATGGCCTCTCCTGAAGTCGTTGACCCATATCTGACGCACCCACACCTTCTGCCCTGAAAGTGATGCGACGTCAGGTTGGCAGGCGGACACCCGTCCAGCGGGGAAGGTCCCCTCAACACTCTCGATTCCTCGTGCGGTCAAGTGTCCGCAGCGCCGGCCCGCTGGGTGTCCGCGACAGCATCGGCACCGTACGCTTGAGGGCACCCCGTAGCCACTCGATGGCGGGGTCCTCGTCGTTGCGTGGGTGCCAGTAGACGCGCTCAGCCATCGGAATCGACATGTCCGCTGGTAGCTCGAACACCGAGAGTGCCAGCGTGCGCGATGCCTTGGCTGCGAGCATGCGGGGAACGAAGGCCACCATCTGCGTGCCAGCCACCAGGAGCGGCAGGGTCGCGAGTCCGAAAAGTCGGGCACTGATGTTGTTCTCGATGCCGGCACGGCGGAGCAGGTCATGGACATCATCATGGTCAGGGTCGTTGAGGTAGGCCACGGCGTGCGGCAGCGCTTCAAGGTCCTCGAGTGAAGGGTGGGCGCACGCGAGTACTTCATTGTCCCGAGATGCGATGAGCACGAAGTCATCGGTGAACAGCTCACTCGAGTTCCCTGGGATCCCAAATCCCACTGGCCCGACGATGAGGTCGAGTGATGCAAACGCCCCGAGTGTCCCGTCACGGGACGGCTGCGGCGCGAAGTCGACAGATGTCCCGGGCGCCTCCCTCGCGAACGTCTCGAAGAGCGGACCGGCAAGAATCGCCGTCATGTAGTCGGTGGAGGCAATCACAAAGCGGCGTTCACTGTGCAACGGATCGAAGGACTGCTTGCGATCGATGACCGGCTTGAGTTGCGACATCGCATGCACGACGGCAGGAAGGAGATCACGCGCGAACGGCGTGAGCTGCATCGTCCGACCTGATCGGACGAGCAGCTCGTCGTCATAGTGCCGCCGAAGCCGAGACAAGGTGGCCGACGTTGCAGGTTGACTCAGGTGCAGTCGGCTGGCAGCGCGGGTGACGCTGCGCTCCTCCAGCAGCACATGCAGGGGGTGCAGCATGTTGAAGTCGAATCTGGCCACGGTTCCTCCGATATCTGTCCCATGGATATGCGCTATCTCTTTTCGACGATGGCGTAAATACTACGGGGGTGTGACGATCATCTCGTGCGCTGCCTGAGACAGCACGCCTTTCAACGACGAAGGAAAGCGAGATCGATCATGACCACGATCTTTGAAACGTCCCGGCGACCGATTCCTGCGGGAGAGATCCGGCGGGGATGGCCCGCGCTCCTGTTCTCCACGCTCGGCGCCGGCGTCGGCTTCAGCTCCCTCGGGTACATCCTCGGCACGCTCGTGGTGCCGCTGCAGGATGAGTTCGGATGGGGCCGCGGCCAGATCAACCTCGCAAGCCTCGTGAGCTCGCTCGGACTCGCCTTCGCCTTGCCGTTCGTCGGCAGACTTCTCGACCGGTTCGGCGTCAAGCGCGTCACCCTGGTCTCGGTGCCGTTGCTCGTCGTCACCCTCACGATGCTCGGCCTCTACACGTCGAGCCTTGCAGTGTTCTTGATGTTCTACGCGTTCGCAGGAGTCCTCGGGGCAGGCACTTCAGCCGTGACGTACTCCAAGGCGATCGTCGAGAAGTTCGACACCCGTCGCGGCATCGCGCTCGGCATCATGGCGGCAGGCCTTGGCTGTGCAGGTCTGCTCCTTCCGCCTCTCATGGGTATCGTCATCGCCAACGCCGGCTGGCGGGGCGCCTACCTGACGATGGCAGCGCTAGCGGCGCTGCCGTTCGTGCTCGTCTTCTTCGCGCGGCTGGGCTCACCGTCGACCGCGGCCATCGAACCCGCCGCCGTAGAGATCAACAAACCGGCACATATCCGTCACGCGATGCGACGTCGCGAGTTCTGGATCCTGTGTGCCTCCTTCTTCCTGCTCGGCTGGGCCCTGCTCACCATGGTGCCGCACTTCGTGCCCCTACTCATCGACTCCGGTGTCGCACCGGTGCAGGCGGCCCTGCTGTCCTCACTCATCGGCGTCGGGACCGTGATCGCGCGTCCTGTCATCGGCTGGCTCTTCGACCGCTTCTACGCCACGTACGTTGCCGTGCCCATGTTCATCGCCGCAGCGATCGGCTGCCTCCTGCTGCTGTGGGGAGGCCCCGCAGCAGCTCCGGTGACGGCATTGCTCATCGGCATCGGATTCGGTGCGGAGATCGATCTCATGAGCTATCTGAGTTCGCGGTACTTCAGCCGCCAGGCCTTTGCCTCGCTCTACAGCTTCGTGTACAGCCTCTTCATGGTGGGCAGCGCGCTCGGACCAGTCGTCGCAGGGTTCTTCTTCGACGCCCAGGGGAGCTACTCGAGTCCGCTCGTGATCGCCGCCTCGATGATGGCAGTCGCCGCCGTCCTCCTACTCACCCTGCCGAAATTCACCAAGGATCACGCATGAACGACCGACCAGCACTGCAACAACTCACCGAGGACGTGTGGGCCTACGTCCAGCCCGACGGTGGCTGGATGATCAACAACATGGGGCTCATCGCACGACCGGACGGGTTGACGAGCGTTGACGTCACATCAACCGAGCGACGGACCCGCGACTACCTCGATGCCATCGAGGCGACAGTGGGCGGCCGCGTACAACGCCTGGTACTGACACACGCGCATCCCGACCACTGCAACGGTGCCTCGCTGCTGCCCGAGGCCGAGATCATCGCGCACCGGAGTGTGGCCGAGGAGCTGCGCGCACCGCACGCTGTGGCTCCGCAGATCTTCACGCCGTTCGACCAAGGTTCTGCGGAGCATCGACTGCCGACGATCGTGTTCGACGAGTCCGTCACGATCGCGCCCGGTGACCGGCCGATCGAGGTGCAACACCCCGGGACGATCGCACACACGTCGGGCGATGCCTACGTGTGGTTGCCCGCCGAGCGCGTGCTGTTCACCGGCGACCTCGTCTTCAACGGCGGCACTCCCTTTGCGCTCTCAGGCTCCCTGCGCGGCTGGCTGCGGGCGCTCGACAGGCTCGCCGCACTCGACCCCGTCACGGTCGTACCAGGCCACGGACCGGTGGGCGGCCCTGAATTACTCGAGCCGGTGCGGGTCTATCTCTCGTTCGTCCTCGAGGCAGCAGCGGATGCCGACACCCGCGGACTCGGCCCCTTGGAAGCAGCGAGAGGCCTCGACCTCGGACCGTTTGCGGAATGGCCCGAGCGAGAGCGGATCGTCGGCAACCTGCACCGCGCTCTCGCTGAGCTCCGCGGCACGACGGTCGACATGCCGACGGCCTGGCAAGACATGTATGAGTACAACGGCAGGGCGCCACTCGACTGCCACGCATGATCCACCAGGCCCCGGGACCCAGAAAGTGAAAGGAGAAGACCGTGAAACTAGCACGATGGACGAATCTCGACGGCACTGTCAGCGAGGGTTTCGTGATCGAGGACTCGACCGTGACGTTCCCCGACGGGGCGACCGTCACGTCAGTGCTCGAGCTGGGGATCGAGGGAGCGCGCCACCTGTTCGATCGCGTGCAATCCGCACCGCGGACCCTGCTGAGCCAGGTCCGACTCCTCGCCCCGCTACCGCCGAGCTCGGTTCGGGATTTCGTCGCCTTCGAAGAGCACGTCGAGGGGGTGAGTGCGGGCGTCGAGGGCACCAGCAACGTCCCGGCCGAGTGGTACCAGGCACCCACGTTCTACTTCACGAATCCCCACACGATCTCGGGGACGGGCGCAGTCATCAGGCCTCCGGTCTCCGACCGGCTCGACTTCGAACTCGAGCTGGCGGTCGTCATCGGCGGCGGACCCAGTGCTCCCGAGTCCAACCTCGATGTCGATCAAAGCGCGTCAGTCATCTTCGGGTACTGCATCATGAACGACTGGTCAGCGCGCGATCTGCAGGCCCGCGAGATGCAGGTGCGGTTGGGGCCCGCGAAGGGAAAAGACTTCGGGATGACCCTGGGCCCCTGGATCGTGACAGCCGACGAGCTCGCCCCGCATCTGGACAACGAGGGGTTCCTCGCAGTGCGCGCGGAGGCCTACGTCAACGGTGACCTGGTCGGCGAGGACCTGGTGTCGAACATGGGGTGGCCGTTCCCCGAACTGGTGGCCTATGCTTCCCGCAACTCACGTGTGGTGGCGGGAGACGTGCTCGGCTCAGGCACCGTGGGCAACGGTGGCTGTCTCGGAGAGCTCTGGGGGCGGAACGGTGGGCTCACTCCACCGCCGCTGCAACCGGGCGACTCAGTGCGCCTCGTGATCGAGGGAGTCGGGGAGATCCAGAACACCGTGGGCGAGCCGGTTTCGGCCCCGCCGATTCCGATGGCCCGCCCCCGCACGAGACAGCGTTGGACGTAGTACTCCGGAAAGTGATGCGACATCAGGTCGGCACTCGGACACCCGTCCAGCGGGGGCCGTAGGCCAGCAGCACAGCGGTGCGCACCTCGTCCGCTCCGGTCCCGTCCTCGTCGGAGAAGTCGGTGATGAAGGGCACGACGCCGGCCCCCGCCTCCGCCTGTCCGCCCACCTCGGGCGGTGCTCCAGCCGCGGCCACGGCGCCACCCTCGGCACGGACCAGTTCCAGGTCCAACCAGGAGGCCTCCGGGTCGTCCGGCCAACCGGCCAGGGCTTCAGCCAGCCCCCTCCCCCACTCGACCACGGTCACGGAGCGGTCCACGGTGGCGTCGAGATCCAGGTCCAGCAGCTCCCCGGCGGAACCCAGCCGGTAGGCGTCCACGTGCACGAGGTCCGGGCCGGCGCCGTCGTCGTCTCGCACCGAGGGGTGGATCCGGGACAGCACGAACGTCGGCGAGATGATCCCCTCGCGCACGCCCAGCCCGGCCCCGAGCCCCTGGGTGAAGGTGGTCTTGCCCGCCCCGAGCTCCCCGGTCAGGATCACCAGGTCCCCCGCCCGCAATACCGAGGCCAGCTGGGCGGCCCAGGCCTGGGTCGCCTCGGCGCCGTCCAGGGTCACCTCCACGCGCCACACCGGCTCCGGCAGTCGCCCGGCAGCCCCCGTCATGTCCTTCAACGGCCGGGGCCTGTCGGGGCGCCGGTGTCCTCGTCGGGCCGGCTGTCCACGTGGATGCGCGGCACGCGGGAGCCGATCCGGGTGACCAGCTCGTAGTTGATGGTCCCCGCCGCCGAGGCCCATTCATCGGCGGTGATCCCGGATTTCGGACCGAACAGCTCCACGCCGGCCCCCACGGGGGCCACGGACTCGTCCACCGTTTCCAGGTCCACCACGAACTGGTCCATCGCGATCTTCCCGGCCACCTGGTAGCGGTGCCCGCCGATCGAGACGGGCGCGGCGATCGCCGTGCGCGGGACCCCGTCCCCGTAACCGAGGGGAATCAGCGCGAGCCGCGTGGCCGCCGTCGTGCGGTAGCGGTAGCCGTAGGAGACCCCGTGGCCGGGGCCCACCGCCTTGTTCTGGGCCACCGTGGTGGTGATGGACATGGCGGGTTGCAGGTCGAAGTCCGAGGCGGGGCGGCCCGCGAAGGGGGTGAGCCCGTAGATGCCGAGACCGGCGCGGACCAGGTCCAGGTGGGAGTCCGGGCGGTCGAGGATGCCCGGGGTGTTGGCGATGTGCCGCACGTCCGGGTGCAGTCCGGCGGCGCGCGCGGTCTCCACGGCACCGTGGAAGAGGTCGAGCTGCTCGTCCGTCTCGGCCTCGCGCTCCTCCTCGTCCGCCACGGCCAGGTGGGAGAAGATCCCCACCACGCGGATCAGCCCGGCCTCCTGCAGCTCGGCGGCGCGGGCCACCACGTGCGGCCAGTCCTCCAGGGTGGCGCCGTTGCGGCCCAGCCCCGTGTCCACCTTCAGGTGCACGCGGGCGGGGCACTCCAGCCGTTGGGCGGCGGCGGCGATGGGCTCGAGCTCCCAGCCGGAGGCGCCGAGGTCGATGTTCTCCTCCACCGCGCGGCCGAAGGGGGTGTCCTGGGTGTGCAGCCAGGCCAGCAGGGGCGCGGAGATCCCGGCGTCCCGCAGGGCCAGCGCCTCGGAGGCGTGCGCCACGCCCAGCCAGGTGGCCCCGGCGTCCAGGGCGGCGCGCGCCACGGGCACCGCGCCGTGGCCGTAGCCGTCCGCCTTGACCACGGCCATCAGCGCGGACGGCTGCACCCAGGAACGCAGGGCGGCCACGTTGTGCCGGATGGCGGCCAGATCCACGACGGCGGCCCGCTCGGCCGGTCCGGTGTGCCTCAGCGCCGCGGTGGTGCTGGAGGACCCGGTGGGACTGTGCCTGGGACGGGGGCGGTCCCACGGGGCCGGGGCTTGGGGGTGCTCGGTGCGGTGATCTGCGGGGTGGTTGATGACGTGGTCTGCTGACATGATGCCGATCATTCTTCCACCTGCACCGGACAACGGCAGGGCACGCCCCGCGGTTGGAGTGATCCCCGGGATGGAAGAATGCACGTCAGCATTCGGTCGACTGCTCGTCTTGGGCTCAGCGGTGACGGATCGATTCGATCCTGGGTACTACTGGATGCTGAGCAAGAGGATGAAGAAGACGGCCAGGGCGGCCAGCACTAACACCATCGAAGCAAGGGTTGCCGCATTGAAACGGCTGTGGCGCCGGACATACTCGGTGCGGTAGCGGATGTGTGGCTGAGAAGCAGACATGGTTCCCCTTTGGGGTGCAAGGCACCCGATGGGCGGGCACCATGAAACGGGTCGAGGAACTAGAAAGACGAAGTGCCTACGGCGGGGATGCCGAAGAACACTATCCAATTCCAGCGGTTAAGGTTTTCCTCACGTTATTGTAGGTTCAAATTAGTCTTCTCACAAGGAGAGTTTATTGACCCCGTGGCCCTTCAGAAGTTCAGCAGGAGAACGAAGAAGGCCACCATGACGGCCACAATCAGCACGGTTGACACCACCACGGCAGATCCAGAGCGATTCCGGCGGACGTACACGGTGCGGTACCGTACCTGCTTCTGGTCGCTGGGCATTGCCGTTCCTTACTGGTCCACGACGCGACAGGCTCACGCAGAACGGGGAAAGCTCTGAGAGCGCGATGAGACGGTGCGTGGACCCGGGTGAGTGGCTTCACGAGGTGGAACGCCGCGCGAGCCAGGCGTCAGCCGGGGGGAGGACGGACTCTCGCGGCGTTCCACTGAGAACCTAGGCAAGAACAGGCCCTGATTCCAGCCGAAAGCACGGCTGAGCGGCATTTCATGGGAAATCGAGAGGGCAGCTGCTCTCGGGACCAGCCAAGCCGGGTAGTGAACAGGTACGGCCCCGCCTTACCCGGCCATCCCGGCACCCCTAGGTTCGAGTCCATGAAGGGCATCATCCTGGCCGGTGGAACCGGCTCCCGACTGCATCCGATCACCCTGGGTGTGTCCAAGCAGCTGGTCCCGGTCTATGACAAGCCGATGATCTACTACCCCCTGTCCACCCTGATCCTGGCGGGCATCCAGGACATCCTGATCATCACCACCCCGCACGACGCCGAAGCGTTTCATCGCCTCCTCGGGGACGGCTCCTGCTTCGGCATCAACCTGTCCTACACCGTCCAGCCCTCCCCCGACGGCCTGGCCCAGGCCTTCGTCCTCGGCGAAGACCACATCGGCACGGACACCGTGGCCCTGGTGCTCGGCGACAACCTGTTCTACGGCGCCGGCATGGGCGAACAACTCACCCGCTTCCAAGAGATCGACGGCGGCGCCGTGTTCGGCTACCAGGTCAAGAACCCCTCCGCGTACGGCGTGGTCGAGTTCGACGAGGATGGCCGGGTGCTGTCCCTCGAGGAGAAACCCGCCGCCCCCAAGTCGACCTTCGCCGTGCCCGGGCTGTACTTCTATGACAACGACGTCATCGAGATCGCCCGCGACCTGAAGCCCTCCGCCCGCGGCGAGCTGGAGATCACGGACGTCAACCGCACCTACCTGGAGCAGGGACGCCTGCAGGTCTCCATCCTGCCCCGGGGCACCGCCTGGCTGGACACCGGGACCTTCGACGACCTCACCGACGCCTCCGACTTCATCCGCACCGTGGAGAAACGCCAGGGCCTGAAGGTCTCCGCCCCCGAAGAGGTCGCCTGGCGCCGCGGCTTCCTCACCGACGACCAGCTCCGCCGCGTGGCCGAACCCCTCGTCAAATCCGGCTACGGCCAGTACCTGCTGGAGTTGCTCGAGAACGAACGCAGCATCCCGGAGCTGAGTCTGCGGGCGGCGTCCTGAGCCGCCCACCGATCATGGTGTGCATCTGCATCCGCGACGAACGCGACCCGCGGACGGTGGCGATCCTGGATCCCGAGTGCCCGCGGGTGGACCAGCATTGACGGTCCTGGCGTCCTGGCGTCCTACCCCAACAACCCATGTGTCACCTGCTGGGTCAGGGCGGCAGCCCCGATCACGGCGCCAATCAGGTCCAGGTCGCGCGGCAGACTGACACAATGAAACCCATGCCCCACCTGATCTTCTGCGGCCTGGACATCACCTACGACCACCGCGTGCTCGAACCCCGCCCCTGGACCGAGGCCCAGTCCACCTGGGCGGCCGAATTACTCCCCACAGCCCCCGTGGGGCCGGTGCTGGAGCTCTGCGCCGGGGCCGGGCACATCGGCCTCGGCGCCGTGAAGGACACCGACCGCGCACTGGTCATGGTGGACGTCAACCCCGCGGCCGAGGAACTCTCCCTGCAGAACGCGGCCGCCAACGGCCTCGCCGCGCGGATCGATTTCCGGCTGGGCCGGATGGAGGAGGTCCTGGATGCCGGCGAGCGCTTCGCCGTGATCGTGGCGGACCCGCCGTGGGTCCGCTCGGACGAGACCTCCCGGTTCCCCGAGGACCCGGTCCTGGCCATCGACGGCGGCGGGGACGGCCTGGACCTGGCACGCACCTGTGTGGACCTGATGGACCGGCACCTGTCCGACGGCGGCGCCGGCCTCCTGCAGTTGGGCAACCTCGCGCAGGCGGAGACGATCGCCGCCTATGCCGCGGCGCAGACTGCCGGGCGGCTCACCCTGGCGGAGTCCCGGGAGTTCGAGCGCGGCGTGCTGGTGCGCCTGAGCCGCTGATCACCCGCGCAAAGCATCCGGCGACCAAGCCGGCCAGTTCGGAGTACCGATGAGTGCACCATTTCGATACGTCGCGCACAAGCGAAACGGAGCACGTGCACTGCTGTTGTCGAACACCTCTGCCACGTCGGCAATCTGGATCGCGACACCAACGTGCTCCCACAGTCGCTCATAGCGATCGCGGATCTTCTTCTCCGGCACGGAGTGACCGCCGCGGCGGACTCGCTCGACGACGCGCTGAACGGTCAGTTCAACGGGAACCATGATCACGTGCAGATGCACGAGGTAGCCGGCATTCACGGCGTCCGAGACAAGGTCGACCTTGCTCGGGTGCGAGAACACGGTTTCCGATATGAACGAATCCCCCGCAGCGGTCCGGTCGCGACGCTGCGCCTCTGCGATCCCCGCGGCCTCATATGCATGTTCAGCTTGGGCATCGGGCCACCTCGAGGCTGAGATCTCGCCTGCATTGATCAACAGCAGGTGTGTGGTGGGCGTCAGGACGTCGCGAGCGTAGCTGGACTTTCCAGCACCGTTGGGCCCTGCGAGCAGATGCAGCAGTGGCATCAGTCGCGAGCCGGGCGCACGACGAGGTTGCCGTCTTCGTCGATCTCCGAGTAGGACTCCCCCGCCGCAGTAAACTCGGCTTCGTAGTTCAGGCCACTGCGCAGAACTGTCACTCGGTCAGCCCACTCTTCTCGGACGATCGCTTGTTCCCGCTCGCCAAGTGAGTCATATGAGATTGCACCGGCGAGGACCTCGGCGATCGCGCGATGGTGCACTCGCGGCGACATCTCCAGCTCGCGGCCAATGCGCGCCCAGTGCGCGATCTGCTGCGGCACCGTGCGCGAGGTGACGAGTGCCGCCGAAACGGCGGACTCGTACACGTCTGCAGGGAGACGGGTCGGCTGGCTGCTCCTAGTCATAAACATATGGTAGCACCGTGCTACACGAATGACCTGACCTGGGCGGCGCCGCTGGACCGAGGCGGAGACCACCGCGGCCTACCGTACGCCGCCGAAACGTCAGCGGATTCCTGAGCCGCTGACCGGGCTCAGGGTCGTTCCTGGCGTCTCTCGCGGGCCTGCAGGATCTTGTGCGTGCCATCGCACCACGGTTTGGTCGAGGACGCCCCGCACCGGCAGACGGCGCTGACCGGGCGAGTAGTCCGATGCTCGGTGCCGTCCTCGTCCTGCACCACGTGGTCCCCGCGCAGCAGCATCGGCCCACCGGGGCAGAGGATGACGTCCGGGTGGCTCAGATCCTGCCCCGCGTCGGAGCCGCTCACGCGGCCCACTGCGCGAGCATCCGCTCGGCGTAGCGGTCGGAGAGGTCCATGGCGGAGAACGCCCCGAGGTAGACGTCGTCATGCAGCTCCGGCTCCTCGGCCAGCAGGGCGCCGCAGATGGTGCGCACGGCGAGCTGCTCGTGCACGGCGTCAGCCTCCACGTGCTCGGTGTAGTAGGCGATCATGGACGCCGGGAACCCGAGCCGATGCAGCCCCTGGGCCATCTTCCGGGAGGGCGACGAGCTGGTGGCCTCGAACGCGGCCAGGAACCCCAGGGAGGCCGCGCGCAGCCGGCGGTTCAGCCCGAACAGGGACATCGCGTTGTTCTCCTCGAGCACCTCCAGCGGCGCCTCGTTGATGTACGCGCCGTAGGTGGCGTCCAGCCCGGTGTCCTGCAGCCCACGCACGAACAGGTGGGCGTGCAGCCGGTTGGGGTCCCCGTTGCCGTACTCGTCGAACTGCAGTTCCATCACCGCGGCCTTCACCCGGTCCGAGAGGCGCGGGATCACCCAGGTGGTGTGGTCCGCCTCCTTCAGGTGGTAGATGGTGCGGTGGCGCAGCAGCTCGTGCACCTGCTCCTCGGTGGCCTTGCGCTTGACATGGGCGGCCAGCGAGGGCCCGTCATGGTCGGCCACGAACGCGAAGAACGCCTCCTCGAACCCCTCCGGGTCCGGGATCTCGGGCATCCGCGCGCGCAGGGTCGCCTCGAACTCGCGCTCCAGCCCGCGGCGTACCGCGATGAGCTGTGGGTCCCACTCCAGCTCCCCCGCCACGTCCTCGAAGCCGCGGTAGTGCTGTTCGTACAGGGCCCACAGCGTCAGCTGGGCGTCTTCGGCAGTGTCCGACGGCGGCGCCTCGCCCAGGTGCGCCGTCTCACCGGAGCGCATGGCCGCGAACACGGCCTCGCTCAACGCGCCTCGCGCGTTCGGTATCAGCACCGGCCCGCCTCCGTCCCGGACTGCGCGGGCCAGCCATCCGCTGATCTGCTCATGCTCGTCCTCCCGGTCCTCACTCCTTCAACGATAGAGCAGAAGCGCGCCATTCTCAGTAGTGCAGACTGGGATTCCCATCCCTACTTCAGGAGGACACGATGAGCACTGATCCCATCAACCCCGAGAGCTCTGACGAGGAGCGCGCCGCCCACCCGGATGCCGCGGAAAAGGACAGGAAGAAGGATAAGAAGGGCCCGGAGACCGAGGAGGAGTTGGACGAGCAGGTGGAGGAATCCATGCCGGCCTCGGACCCGCCCGCCAACTATTGATCGCCCCGGCCCGGGCGGCATACCTGCCGTCCCGGGCCGGAGCCGGGTTCCGATTCTCGTTCGGCGAAAGTCAGGACTCCGGCTCCCTCCGGGGCAGGGCCTTGACCGCTGGACCTTCCAGGACGGAGCCGTCGGCGGCGAACCGGGATCCGTGCAGGGGGCAGTCCCAGGAGTTCTCTGCGTCATTCCACGTGACGATCCCGCCCAGGTGGGTGCAGACCGCCGAGAGCCGGCACGTCACGCCGTCCACGGTGGACACGGCGGCCGGGGTGCCGTCCAGTCGGCCGACGATCCCCTCCCCCTCCACCGGCGGCTCCGGGGACAGCGCCCGTGACGCGGCCGTGGCCCAGCCGGTGGCCGCCCGGACGCCCACCTCGAGGTTGTCCCTGGCCCCGGTCAGCAGGTCCGAGGGGGTGGTGATGCGCTTGCCGAGGGTGTCCGCCCACGGGATGTTCCGGCCGAGCAGTTGCCCGGAGATCGCCAGGGCCGCGGCCACGCCGTTGGTCATGCCCCACTTGTTGTACCCGGTGGCCAGGTAGATCCCCCCGCCACCGCGCGGCAGGGTGCCGATGAAGGGGATGTAGTTGGCCGAACGGTAATCCTGGGCGGACCAGGCGTGGGTCCGCTCGGCGCCGGGGAAATGCTGGCGGGTCCAGGCCTCCAGATCCTCGACGGCGGCCCGCGGCGAGTCCTTCCGGCCCACCCCGTGCCCGTTGCCGCCCACCAGCAACAGCTCATCGCCTCCGACCGGCGCTGTGCGCAGGGACCGGGACGGGGCATCGGCGCTGAGGTACATCCCCTGGGGGATCGACTGCGGCGCACCCGGCACACGGAAGGCCAGCGCATAGGAACGGTTCGGCAGCAGCTTGGCGAAGTACCCGCCTCGGTCCAGGATCGGCGCACCCGTGGCGAGCACGAGGTGATCAGCCCGAACGGGACCGCCGGTGGTCTCCACGCTCAGCGGTGAGCCGATCCCGGCGCCGGACACGCGCACGCCCTCGATCAGCTCGCCACCGCGCTCGCGCAGCTCCGCGGCCAGCGCCTCCAGCACCTGCATCGGATGGATCTGGGCCTGGTCCTCCAAGGCGATCGCCCCAGTCACCGGGAAGGGCAGCTCGGTCTGCTCCGTCCAGGTGACGGGCAGGTCAGCAGCCTGCGCGGCCTCCAGCTCTGCGCGGAGCGTATCCGCCCCCTGCTCGGTGGTGGCATAGGTGTAGGCGGTGCGGCGCTGGTAGGCGATGCCCCGCTCGTCCAGGTAGCGCAGCAGCCACGCCTGGCCTTCCCGGTTCCCCTCCACGTAGGCCCGGAGCACCCGATCCGTCTGGTGGCTGCGGATCTGCGCGAGGGTGGTGCCCTGCAGCAGCGAGACCTTAGCGGTGGTGTTGCCGGTGGCTGCGGCACCCACCGAGCGGGCCTCCAGCACGGCCACCCGTTGCCCCGACCGCGCCAGCAGCACCGCGGTGGTCAGCCCGGTCAGGCCGGCCCCCGCGATGATGGTGTCGTACTGCGTCCCGGCGGTGAGTTGCCCGGTACCTGCCGGGACGGGGTTGGTGTCCAGCCAGAGTGACGTCATGGGGGTGCTCATGCGGGCACGGTAACAAGGTCGGGGCGCTGACCCAAGGGTTGGACCTCGCGGCGCCCTGAGAGCATTGGGTCAACTGCCCATTCAACGCGACCCACCAGGCAGTCCTCCGGTCGGCCGCCCATGTCTGCGACAACCCGAAGGCAGCGATGACCGCCGCGATGATGAGAACAGCTCTGATAGCGGTCTGTTAGATCCGTTTCAAAGGCCGAGGTGCTTCTCGTAGTGGTTATAGGCGGTGACGTCCCCGGTCTGCAGCACGAAGTCCGGATCATCGACTGCGTTCGCCTACAGGGTGGCGCGCAGCCGGGACTGCTGGGCAGGGACTCGTGAAGGACTTGGACCGGGTGCAACCCACGAGTGAACTCTCTGGTGCCCTATACATCGCCCCGCGACTCTGCCTACGGTGGCCCCGCCGCGGATGCTCCGCGGCACCAACTACGGGAAGGGCCACCTCACATGGGAACCGTCACCGGCGCCAACGAGAACCAGCTGCACTACGAGGACACCGGGGGCACCGGACGGCCGGTGGTCCTGGTCCACGGCTGGCCGCTGCACGGCCAGTCCTGGAAGGACCAGACCGGCCCGCTGTCCGCCGCCGGTCACCGGGTGATCACCTACGACCGCCGCGGCTTCGGGCAGTCCGAGCCCCAGCACCCCTACACCTATGACGCGCTGGCCGGAGACCTGGCCGCCCTGATCGAGGCCCTGGACCTGCGCGACGTCGTCTTGGTCGGGTTCTCCATGGGTGGCGGCGAGGTGGCCCGTTACCTCGCCAAGCACGGCAGCGAGCGGGTGGGTTCGGTGGTGTTCGCCGCGGCGGTGACGCCGTACATGCTGCACACCTCCGGCAACCCCGAGGGGCCGCTGAAGAAGACCGAGGCCGCGGCCATGGCAGCGCAGCTGACCGCCAACCGGGAGAAGTTCTTCGACGGCTTCACCACGGACTTCTTTAGTGCCGGAGACACGCTGTGCGTGAGCGAGGCGCAGCGCCAGGAGGCGATCGCGATGTGTCTGCAGGCCAATAAGCTGGCCGTACTGGAGTGCATGGCCTCCTTCGGCGCCACGGACTTCCGCGAGGACCTGGAGCAGGTCACCGTGCCGACGCTGGTGCTCCACGGCGACGCCGACGGCGTAGTGCCTTTCGAGGGCTCCGGCCAGCGCACCCACCAGGCCATCCCCCACAGTGAGCTCGTGGTGGTCCCCGGCGCACCCCACGGTTTGAACGTCTCACACGTGGAGGAGTTCAACACCGCGCTGCTGGACTTCATCGGCCGCTGACCGGCAGTCGGAAAGGGTTAGAGGCTGGTCAGGATCACTGCGAGCAGGATGCCGATGACCACCACGAGGGCGATCACGTCACCATCAGGGATACGCGAAGCTAACTGCCAGCTACCGCCCGGTTAGCGCGTGACGCACGGCACTGGGCAGCGACGACGCACCGAACGGCCCCGCTTCAGCGGCCACCGTCCCGGCCGTCCCATGCAGCCAAGCCGCGGCAGCAGCCTTCTCCACGGTGGAAGCCGGACCACCGTGCGAAGTCCGAGCCAAGGCCGAGCCGACCAGCCCCGCAAGGCAGTCACCGGTGCCGGCCGTGGCCAGCTCCGCACCACCCTCGTTCTGCACCAGGGTCCGACCACCTGGCGCGGCACAGACGGTCGTGGAGCCCTTGAGGAGCACGACGACGGCCAGCGCCTCGGCCGTGCGGCGTGCGGCGGTCACGGGGTCGGCTTTCGCGAGTTCCGCGAAGCCCTCGGCCAAGTCCGGAACCAGCCGATCAGCCAGCCGCAGCAGCTCCCCCTGATGAGGCGTCAGCACCACCTCGCACCCGGCATCGCGGAGCCGGCCCAGGTCCTTCAACCCCACCAGATCCAGCGCGGAGGCATCCAGCACGAGCGGCAGGCCGCCGTCAACGCACACGTCAATCACCTCGGCCAACCGGCGGCGCGCATCATCGTCGGAGCCCAGCCCCGGCCCGACCACCCACGCCTGCGCCTTGCCCTCCACGCCGGTACCGGCCACCACCTCGGGGTGCGCCGCCAGGACGAGATCAGCAGCCCGACGAGGGCCGGCGTACTGCACCATGCCCAGCCCGGTGGCGATCGCCGAGGAACACACCAACACCGCCGCCCCCGGGTACTGCTCGGAACCGGCACAGACCCCGAGCACCCCGCGGCTGTACTTGTGGTCGTCCCAGGCGGGCGGAGCATAGACCGCGAGCACATCCTCGCGCTCCAGCGTCAAGACATCCGGTTCACCCAGGTACGGGCCGAGGCCGATGTCCACCAGCTCTACCCGACCGGCAGCGTGCGCTCCAGCGCCCACCGCCAGTCCGGTCTTGAGCGCCCCGAAGGTCACGGTCACGTCGGCGAGGATCACTCCCCCGGCCACGTGTCCTGTGTCGGCGTCCACCCCGGAGGGCAGATCACAGGCAACGACGACGGCCACCCCCTCCGGCACGCGCGGCGGCTCCCAGCCGCCCCGGGCCCCGGTCCCGAGCACGCCGTCGATGAGCAAGGCGGTATTCTCGGGCACCCGTTCGGCCACCCGACCGCCAGCGCGACGCAGGGCATCCAGTCCAACTTCGTGCATGCGGTCCCCGGACGGGACGGCCACCGCGTCGACACCGCGGCGTCGCAGGAAGGCCAACGCCCAAAGAGCGTCTCCCCCGTTGTTGCCGGTTCCCACCAGTGCGGCCACCGTCGAACCGACCACAGGGCCTCGAGAGCGCAGTTCAAGCAACACCACCACTGCCAGCCCCCAGGCGGCCCGGCGCATGAGCGCATCTCCCTGGCCGGAATCGAGCAGGGGGCGCTCCGCGGACCGAACTGCAGTGACGGTGTAAGCGTGGTTCACGTCTGATTCCTCCAGGGGCGTGGCGGGCGAATAGTGGACACGAATCATGTCCGCGTATACCTCAACACCGAGTTGGCTGATTTGCCTACGATGCTCCGCAATCGCCTATGGCGATCTTTGCGCTTCGAAACTCGGCTAAACGCACAGAGTGTCGACGTGGCGAAGAATACGCTGGCAACTCAGACATTCACCGGCACTGGTATTGGGGACCAGTCGGGGTTTTCAACAGCAGTGGGGTCCCTCTCGCCCGGGGAAACGCTGCTGGTGCGCGGAACCGTCGCCCTGACTTCCACTATCACCTTGGCTACCCCGGACACGGGCATCCGGTTCACCCCCGGCGCGAAGATCGTCACCACCGTCTTAGCGGCCGACGTGCTGACCATCACCGGCACAGGCGTGCCCATCGAGGGCGGCACCATCGAATCGCCCTCAGTGTGGGACGGTGCCAACGTCGCCCCCACCTACGCCGTGGTCCACGTCAAGACCGAAGACGTCCGGATTGCCGGACTCCGGTTGGTCAACGTGCCCAAGGTCGGCATCTACTTCGATGACGTGCAGACCGGAACCGCCGAGGGGTGCTGCATCACCGGCAACTACCCCGCCGCATCATGGACCGGCATGGAGACCGGACACTTCGGCATCGCCTACAACCCCGCCGGGACCGGCTCTGGACGACTGATCATCACCTGAAACCACCTCAAGTCATGCGTGCAGCGTCTGTTCATGGGGGCATACGGCGGTTCGGAACCAACCTACGGCGTGGTCATCTCCGGCAACATCTTCGACGGGTGCCACAACCACGGCGTCTACTCGTCCTTCGGCGTGGATGCCGCAGCCGTCACCGGAAACACCTTCACCCGGTGCTCCATGCCCGTGGCCATGACCGGCTCGGGTCACACGATCACCGGCAACACCACGTACACGCACACCACCGGCACCAACCTGGACGTGGCCGGACTCAGCATCCGTGAACCCATCGGCTGCACCATCACCGGCAACACCATCCGGGGCGATGTCCTCGCCGGGCAGGTCGCCGTGGAGCTGGGGAACTACCTCGCCGGGTCCGTCGAGGTCTCCCGCAACACCATCACCGGCAACACCATCATCCTGACCGCAGGCGCAGGGGTCGCCATCCGCGTGGGCCGGGCTGGGCAAACGACCATCTGCAATGACAACATCGTCAGCAACAATGTCGTCCGGGGCCTCGGACAGGTCAACGTGGGGCTCGTCACCGTGGCCCCGTCAGCCGGGACCGCCTACGGGAACAAGGTTGACAACAACACCATTGTCATCCGGGGTAACTCCCACGGCATCTACCTCATCAACGCCAACCACACCACGGTCAGCGGCAACACCATCCGCTTCGAGTACAACGCGGCCGCCGCAACGACGGTGGCGGGCGTGCGGATCTACGACAGCCGGGGCGTGACGGTCCGGGGCAACTCATTCCTCACCGCCACCGGGCACGGGGCCAACCTCAGCGTCCGTGCCATCTGGGAAGCCGCCGGGAGTACGTTGGGCAAGTACGGGCCGAACGCGCACGACCCTCTGAATGCGACCACCTACACGCCCATCGTCACCGTCACCGTCACCGGCACCAACTGCTTCGTGGACGAGTCCGGGACCGGCGACCCCAACGGGGCGTTCTTCGCCTCCGCCGGGTCCCGCTGGGCGCGCACGGACCGCACTGTGGGAACCAGCCTCTACGTCAAAGAGTCCGGGTCAACCGCCGCGTCCGGGTGGGTCGGGAAGTAGCTGCTGCCCGTCCGGCCGCATCCTCATCACCGACGAGGGAGCGGCCGCCACGGACCCGCCACAGTTCGAGCCCGAGGCCCACCGCGATCATCACCCAGAGCAACCGGTTCCCAACAAGATCAGATGACGACAGGGCACTGATGAACGCGAATGTCCACACAGCGAGCAGCAACCCCCCCGCCCTGGTAGCGGACTCCTTGATGAGGCGGCGAAACGAAATGACGAGCACGACAAGAAGCCCGGCGAGTGCAATCCACCCACCTTCGACGGCCGTCTCAAGCAGGATGTTATGGCTGTATTGCGTGTATCCCGTGGCCGCCGCACCCGGGGACAGAGTGACATGACCGTAGAGGCCGCCAAATCCGAGACCCCCCGGGGTGGTGAGCGCAATGTCCAGTGATTCTGCCCAGAGGCTATCCCGGCCGGAGCTGTCCTGGCTGAAGATCCGGTTTGACGAATCGAGGCCCCCGCTCCGGAGAAACAGGTAGACGCCTGCAAGGACGCCACCGACACCGATTACCCGGGCAAAGGGGGACGTTGGGCGTCGGCTCATTAGGAGCGAAAACACAATGGCGACCCCCGCCGCCAGGAGGGGCCCCCGGCTGCCAGTCGAGGTGGCGGCGAATGCCGCAATAGCCCCCGCGACGAGCATCAGGGCGCGCCACCAACCGCGCCCCCAATAGGCCATGAGGACGCACAGCAGCGATCCAAGAGAGGCCATCCGCCCGAGGCCGATGGGGTTCATGCCGAGCACGGATGCGCGGCCGACGAACGTGGAAACCTCGCCGAAGACGAGGAGCGTCAACGCGACGCCCACACCGAATGCGGCCAGGGCCAAGAGGAATGTCCGCGACACGGCCCACCTGGCGACGATCTGAGTGGTCACGACCATGATCAGCAAAGTCAAGAACAAACCGATCGTCTTGGATTGACCGTAGTGGTGCGGGGCGGCAGTCACGAGACCCGGAAGGAACGTAACGGCCACTAGCAGGATCAGCAGGTGCGGCCTGCCCATGTACCCAGAGTCCTTGAACCAAGCATGACCGGCAATGATCGCAGCGAGGCCGAGGGATACCGCGGTTGGGTCGGTCAAGATCGACCCGGTGAGGTTCGGGACAAACAGATTTGAGGTGGCAAGTACAGCAAGAATTAGGGCGGGCAGAAGGTCCGGATGCACCGGAAATGCCCTGCCCCGAGGCCCTGCCCCGCGTCGGACTCGGCCCTTCTTATCCAACGTGTACAGACCCTTCGGAGACATGCGCTCCATGATAGCTGTGACCTGGCTGAGAGTCCGCTGAAAGACCTCAACAACCGGCCCAACCGCCGGATTAGCCCAGACCCATCACAACCGAACTCCAGAAGGCACCATCTGCGCTGGGCAAACACTCGTAACCAGAGAGGGCCATAGACCTGACTGATGTAAATTGTGGGTCGCGCCCACCCCATCCACCCTGCTCGGCATTGTTCTGCTGTTCTGATCAAGTATCTGAGACAGGCTCTTCACGACCTCAGCCCTCGGCCACGACCATGGCAGTAGCCACGTCACCATCATGGCTCAGGGACAGGTGCCACTTCTTGACGCCCTTGGCATCGGCCACGTCGGCCACGGTGCCGATCGCCACCACATGCGGGGCCCCGGCGGCATCGACGTCCACCTGGCAGTGCTGCCAGTTCATGCCGGCAGGGGCTCCCAGAGCTTTCGCCACGGCCTCCTTGGCGGCGAAGCGTGCCGCGAGCGAGCGGATGTTGAGCTCGCGCTCGGCCGGGGTGAAGAGACGGTCCCGCAAGGCCGGCGCCTTCTCGAGCTGCTGTTGAAAACGGGATACCTGGACAACGTCCACGCCAATGCCGATGATCATCCAGCCATCCTAACGACCCGGGCACGGCCGGCAGGGGCCAGAAACCCAGCCCGCCAGCTACCGGTCCAGCTTGAACTTGTCGATCGGCGTCTGCAGCCACTCCATCGGTTCAGCAGTGCACCCCGGCGTGAGGAACGTCTTAGCATACGCCGCCATGGCGTACACGAAGTCGTAGACGTATCCCCGCTTGCCGCGTACCGGCTCGAACTCGTACATGTACAGTTCGCCGTCCCAGCACCGGTCCATCAGCATGCGGGACCGCTCGATGTGGTGGTCGAACGTCAGCACCCCGAGGCTCTGCACCCCGTGCTGACGCGCCAGCTCGGTCCCGACGATCGCCTCCCCCTGCGTCGTCACCGGGTCCGGGGCGAAGCACTCCACGGTGGCCCCACCCGGCGACTCCTGGCACAGGCTCGCCGGAGCGTTCTCCGGAGTCGAGACCAGCAGCAGGTCGGTCACGCCCTCCTCGGCCAGTCGCCGGGCCTCGTCGTGGGCGCCGGCCTGGGTGGCGAGCACGATGAGCGCGTCCACCTGCGGCGCAGCGTTGACTCGCGGGTTCACGGTCAGCCACGCCAGAACCGCGCCGACGCCCAAGAACACGATCACCACCAGTCCCGCTCCGCGCAGGATCCAACGGCGGGTACGACGCCGGCCGGTCGCCTTCCGAAGGCGCCGCACCCGGGCGTCGCGTCCCTGACCATCGGCATCTCGGCCGTCCATCAACTGATCCAGGTTCACCGCTGACCGGACTGCAGGATCACGATGCCGCGGCCCGGAACCGAGATCCGGTCCCCGGCGGAGAACTCGGTGGTGTCCGGGGTGGCGTCGGCGGTGTCCACCACCAGCTCCCAGGTGGCAGGGAACGGCTCACCGGGCAGGGTGTACTCCACCGGCTCCCAGTGCGCATTGAGCATCACGTAGAAGTCGTGGTCTCCACCGTACCCGGTGTCGTCGCCGCCTCGCTCGGACGCGTCGAGGTCGTGGCCGTTGAGGAAGAAGGCGATCGACTGGGCGTAGTAGGTCTCCCAGTCCGATTCGTCCTTGGCCGTGGCGTCCGGCTCGAGCCAGACGATGTCCGGCAGGGCGTTCGAGTCCGCTCGTGCGGCGGGTCGGCCGTCGAAGTAACGCCGGCGCCGGAACACCGGGTGGTCCTGCCGCAGCGCCACCGCCCGCGCGGTGAACTCGATGAGGTCCTCGTCCGCCTCATCCCAGTGGATCCAGGAGAGCTCGTTGTCCTGGGCGTAGACGTTGTTGTTGCCCTGCTGGGTCCGTCCCAACTCGTCACCGTGGCTGATCATTGGCACGCCCTGGCTGATCATCAGCGTGGCCAGATAGTTGCGCTGCTGCTGGGCGCGCAACCGGCGGACCTCGGCATCATCCGTGTCTCCCTCCACGCCGCAGTTCCACGAACTGTTGTGGGATTCGCCGTCGTTGTTGTCCTCGCCGTTGGCCTCGTTGTGCTTCTCGTTGTAGGAGACCAGGTCCCGCAGGGTGAACCCGTCATGGGCGGTCACGAAGTTCACCGAGGCCCGCGGGGTGCGTCCGTCGTCCTCGTAGAGGTCGGCCGAGCCGGTGATACGGGTGGCGAACTCCGCCAGGGTCCCCGGCTCCCCGCGCCAGAAGTCCCTGACGGAGTCCCGGTACTTGCCGTTCCACTCGCTCCACAGTCCCGGGAAGTTGCCCACCTGGTAGCCGGCCCAGCCCACATCCCAGGGCTCGGCAATGAGCTTCACGGTGCGCAGGACGGGGTCCTGGCGGACCACGTCGAAGAACCCGCCCAACATGTCCGGGCCCTGCTCCCCCTCGGAGCGGGTGAGGGTGGTGGCCAGATCAAAGCGGAAGCCGTCCACGTGCATCTCCTGCACCCAGTAGCGCAGGGAGTCCATGACCAGCTGCAGCACCATCGGGTGGGAGAGGTTCAGCGAGTTCCCTGTCCCGGTGTAGTCCATGTAGTGGCGCTCGTCGCCCTCCACCAGGTGGTAGTAGTTCACGTTGTCGATGCCACGGAAGGACAGGGTGGGTCCCATGTGGTTGCCCTCGGCGGTGTGGTTGTAGACCACGTCCAGGATGACCTCGAGTCCGGCGGCGTGCAGGTCCTTGACCATCTGCTTGAACTCGCGCACCTGCCCGCCGGTGTCTCCGGCAGAGGAGTAGGTGTTCTGCGGGGCGAAGTAACCCAGGGTGTTGTACCCCCAGTAGTTCGAAAGCCCCTTGTCCTGCAGGGAGGAGTCGTTGGTGAACTGGTGCACGGGCATCAGCTCCACGGCCGTGACGCCCAGCTTCGTCAGATGATTCAGTACCGCGGGGTGGGCCAGTCCGGCGTAGGTCCCCCGCGCCTCCTCGGGCACCTCCGGGTGTAGCTTGGTCATGCCCTTGACGTGGGTCTCGTAGATGACGGTCTCATTGAAGGGGATATCCGGCTGCTTGTCCTCGCCCCAGTCGAAGGAGTCGTCCACCACCACGCCGAGCATGGTGTGGCCCAGCGAGTCTGAGGTGTCGATCGCGTCGTGGTCCTCGAAGTCGTAGGAGAACTGGTACTGGCCCCAGTTGAAATCCCCCGTGATGGCCTTGGCGTAGGGATCGAGGAGGATCTTCGCCGCGTTGTACCGAAGGCCGGACGCAGGGTCCCAAGGACCGTGGACGCGGTAGGCGTACTTCTGCCCGTCGCCCACGTCGGCCACGTGTGCGTGCCAGGTGTTTCCCGAGCGCTCAGTCAGCTCCACGCAGACCTCAGTGCCGTCGGCATCTACGAGGCACAGCTCGACCTTCTCGGCCGTCTCGCCGACGGAGAGCGCAAAGTTCGTCCCGTCCTCGTCCGGGGTGGCGCCCAGGGGGTAGGGCACGCCGGCAGTGGTCTCGACCATGTTTCTCCTCGGATGGATGTGGACTCCGAGGAACAGTCTAAGGTGGCGGAGTCCTCACGCCGGTGTGATCCCGGTCTACGGCAGGGACACCGAGAGGTATTCCTCCAGCGCTTCCCACTGATCCCTCGGAGCGAACCCGGTGGCCTCGAGTTTGGCCAGGTCCAGGACGGAGTTCAGCGGGCGCTGCGCCACGGCCTTGCCGCCGAAGTACTCTTCGGTGCTCACCTCGGACACGTCCGACGCCGGCCGCCCGGTCGCCGCGTACACCCGGCGGGCGACTTCGGCCCAGGATCCCGGCTCCCCCGCATTGGTGACGTTGTACGTCCCGTAGGGGGCGTCTCCGTTGCGCAGGTGGACGATCGCCTCGGCCAAGTCCCGGGTGAAGGTCAGCCGTCCCAGCTGGTCGGACACCACGGACGGTGCGATGCCTCGCTCGGCCAGTTGCTGCATGGTGCGCACGAAGTTCTTTCCGTCCCCGATCACCCAAGAGGTCCGCAGCAGGTAGTGGCGGGGAACTACCCCGACGGCGAGGTCCCCGGCGGCCTTGGACGTCCCGTAGGCGTTCACCGGGTGCAAGGCATCGGACTCGGAGTACGCGCCGTCCTTCGCCCCGTCGAACACGTAGTCCGTGGAGATATGGATCAGGGTCACCTGGTGCTGGGCGCAGGCAGAGGCCAGCCGCGCCACGCCCTCAGCGTTGGCCTCCCAGGCAGCCCGGCCGCCATGAGGCGTCTCGGCCTCATCGACCGCGGTGTAGGCGGCGGCGTTCACCACGGTGCTCACGCGGCGCCAATCAATACGCTCGACGGCGGCCGGGTCGGCCAGGTCGAAGCGGTCCCGTCCTAGGAACTCCACGCCCGGACGGTCGGCCAGCTGCTGGGCCAGCTCCCGGCCGAGCTGCCCGGTGGCCCCCAGCACCAGCGTGGTCGCCGGGGCCATGGGCACCACCTCCGCCAGCGGCGGGTGGGCGCGATCCTTGTCCGAGAGCTCGGCCTCGTCGAAGGGGATGGGCCAGTCGATGGCCACCGTGGAGTCGGCGAGGTTGAGGAAGGTGTACTGCTCCTGGGCCTCAGCGGACCAGTGGTCGTTCACCAGGTACGTGTAGGCGGTGTTGTCCTCCAGGGCCTGGAAGGCGTTGCCGACCCCACGCGGAACGAAGATCGCGGTGGACGGGTCAATCACGGCCGTGAAGACCGTCCCAAAGGTGCTGCCTTCACGCAGGTCCACCCAGGCGCCGAACACCGAGCCCGCGGCCACCGAGATGTACTTGTCCCACGGTTCGGCGTGAATACCCCGGGTGGTGCCACGGGTGGCGTTGAAAGAGATGTTGTTCTGTACGGGGCCGAAGTCCGGCAGGCCGAGCTCGGTCATCTTCTGCCGCTGCCAGTTCTCCTTGAACCAACCGCGGTTATCCCCGTGCACCGGCAGGTCGAAGAGCGTGAGCCCCGGGATGGTGGTGGGCTGAGCAACGAGTTGCTTTGCATACTCCATCTACAGATTCACTGTCCCGTCAACTGGTACTTGGCCTCCGCTGCAGCCTTCTGGGGCCGCCACCATGCATCATTATCCCGGTACCACTGCACAGTGGCTTCCAATCCCGCCTGGAAGTCGGCGTATTGCGGGAACCAGCCCAGCTCGGTGCGCAACTTGGTGGAATCGATCGCATAACGCAGGTCGTGGCCCGGGCGGTCCACCACGTGATCGTAGGCGCCGGCGGGTTGGCCCATGATCTCCAGGATGTCCTCAATGACGTCCTTGTTGTTCCGCTCACCGTCGGCCCCGATGAGGTACGTCTCCCCCACGACGCCCCGTTCGAGAATGGTCAGAACTGCCGAGGAGTGGTCATCGGCGTGGATCCAGTCCCGAACGTTGAGCCCCTCCCCGTACAGCCGGGGACGCACACCGTCGATCACGTTGGTGATCTGCCGCGGGATGAACTTCTCCACGTGCTGGTAGGGACCGTAGTTGTTGGAGCAGTTGGAGAGGGTGGCCCGCAGCCCGAAGGAGCGCACCCAGGCCCGCACCAGCAGGTCCGAGCCAGCCTTGGTGGCGGAATACGGGCTGGAGGGGTTGTACGGGGTGGTCTCGGTGAAACGCTCCGGGTCCTCCAACTCCAGGTCCCCGTAGACCTCGTCCGTTGAGATGTGGTGGAACCGAACATCATGCCGGCGGGCGGCCTCGATGAGCGCGTAGGTGCCCATGATGTTCGTGTCCACGAAGGGCCGCGGATCATTGAGCGAGTTGTCGTTGTGGGACTCTGCCGCGTAGTGCACCACAGCGTCCACCTGAGGCATGAGCTCCTCCAGCAGGTCGACGTCCGCGATGTTCCCCTGCATGAACGTCATCCGGTTCGCGGGCAGTCCGGCCAGGGAGGCGCGATTGCCAGCGTAGGTCAGCTTGTCCAGCACAATGACGCGGTGGTCAGTGGACTCCAAGACATAGTGGACGAAGTTGGACCCGATGAATCCGGCGCCGCCGGTAACGAGGAAGATGCTCACAGGTCTACGGTAGTTGCGTGCCTTCCCGGAGTCCCCGGTGCCGGGTACTCAACCAGCACTCGTGACTGGGGACACCCCGTTCGAGCCGGACAGACCGGGGCGCGTTGACAGCCCCGGTCCGCCCGGATCACTCATGAGCCGTTGAAGGTTCCGGAGACCGACGGCCCATTGATGACGGCCTCGGCGGCCCGAAGCGTGTGGAGCCCATCCTCCAAAGTCACGATCCCTTCGGTACCGTGGAGGATCGCATCGCGGAAGGCCTCGTGCTCGGTCTTCAGCGGTTCCTGCTTGGGGAAGGCGAATCGTGTGACGTTCCCTTCCTTGACGCCTCGGAAGCTGGCCAGAGCCTCCCATTCCGTTTCGACACTGCCGTTCTCGTAGAACGTCAGATCGGCGGTGAGGGTGTCTGCCACGAACGCCCCCGCCTCCCCGGTGACGGTGGTGACGCGTTCCTTCATCGGTGAAAGCCAGTTGACGAGGTGGTTCGTGATGATCCCGTTCTTGAGCCTGCCAGTGACGGCGATCAGGTCTTCCCGGCCGTCGCGGACCAGAATGGCGGATTGAGAGTGAATCTCGGCAAATCGCTCCCCACCCAACCACATGGTCAGGTCCAGGTCGTGTGTGCCCAGATCGCGAGCGACTCCCACGTCCGTGATGCGGCCAGGGAACGGCCCCTGCCGGCGCGTAGCAATCTGGTGCACCTTACCGAGCTCTCCGGCTTCCAGACGCCGCTTGAGTTCCTGAAGGGCCGGGTTGAACCGCTCGATGTGACCCACTGCTCCGACGAGACCTCGAGCCGCAAACGCATCGACGAGCCGCTGGCCGGCTTCCGCGTCCGCGGCGATGGGCTTCTCGATGAAAGTGTGGATCCCGGCCTCGGCAAGCTTCATACCGACGGTCTCGTGGAATGCCGTCGGTACTGCCACTACCGCAGCGTCGAGTCCGTGAGCGATGAGACCGTCCACATCCGTGTACAACGCAACGCCAGGGGCTGCGCCGTGGACATCTCCGCCGGGATCCGACACGGCTACCAGTTCAACGCCGTCCAGGTTCCGGAGGACACGGGCATGGTGGCGGCCCATCATGCCCAGGCCGATCAGTCCGACGCGGATCATGCGGAAGCCCCTGCCCGTGCCACTGCGTCGACAGCAGTGACGATTCTCTGGAGGTCACTTTCCTCCAGAGCCGGGTGAACGGGAAGCGAGAGCACTTCCTGAGCGGCGCTCTCGGTGTGCGGCAGGTCCGCCTCCACCAAGAACGACTCGAGCCGGTTCACGGGGACCGGGTAGTACACCCCGGCACCCACACCGTGTTCGTCCTTCAGCGCCGTGACGAATGCGTCTCGTTCCTGCGCCGTACTACCCGAGAGTCGGATGGTGTACTGGTGGTACACGTGCGTTGCTTGCCCTGCTACCTGAGGTGTCACCACACCGCTCAAGCCTGCGAGACCTTCGTCTAGCACGGCGGCATTCGACTGACGCCGGGCGGTCCAGTCGAGGATCTTGGTGAGCTGCACCCGACCAATCGCCGCATGGATGTCCGTCATGCGGTTGTTGAGTCCAACCACCTCATTCCGGTACTGCTTCTCCATACCTTGGTTGCGCAATACGCGGACCCGTCGAGCGAACTCACCGTCGTTCGTGGTCACCATGCCGCCCTCTCCGGACGTCATGTTCTTAGTGGGATACAGGCTGAACGCTGCGAAGGACCCGAACGAGCCGACGGGCCGCCCATTCCACGACGAAGCGTGGGCTTGAGCTGCATCTTCGAGGATCGCCAGGCCGTGCTTCTCTGCCAGAGCCTCGAATCCGTCCATGTCAGCGGCCTGACCATACAGATGCACGGGCATGATCGCGCGTGTCCGCTCCGTCACTGCTTCAGCGGCAGACGAAGGATCGAGGTTGAAGGTTCGCGGATCGATATCGGCAAACACTGGAGTCGCCCCGGTGAGGGCTACAGAGTTGGCCGTCGCCGCGAAAGTGAATGCAGGAACAATGACCTCGTCTCCGGCACCGATACCGGCTGCCAGCAATCCCAGATGGAGCGCTGACGTGCCGGAGTTCACAGCCACGCTGTGCGCGCCGGGGACGAGGACCTCGCTGAACTCCACCTCAAAGGCGGCGACCTCTGGACCCTGCGCAACCATGCCCGTGGACATGACCCGGTCCACCGCTTGACGCTCCTCTGCGCCGATCTGTGGCTTGGCCACCGGAATGGTGGTTCCCTCAAATGCCATGCTGTTCCCCTGATTCCAATTGTCCGTTCATTTCCACATACCAGTCTCCGCTGACCGGGCGCACCCAGGCATCTCCGTCCGACTCGAGCTTGCGCCCTGCCGGCCAAACCCCGCCGATCCGACGGGCAGGGACGCCCGCAACGAGAGCGAAATCGGGAACGTCCCTAGTGACCACGGATCCGGCCGCGACCATGGCCCAAACACCGATGGTCACGGGAGCGACGCACACGGCTCTGGCGCCCACCGAGGCGCCACTCCTTAGCGTGACCCCGACTGCTTCCCAGTCGCCAGCAGACTTCTGGGACCCGTCCGGTGCGATAGCGCGAGGATAAGTGTCGTTCGTCAGGACGGTTGCCGGACCGATGAACACGCCTTCTTCGATAACGGTCGGCTCGTAGACGAGCGCGTAGTTCTGTATCTTGCGGTCCGCTCCGACGCTGACAGCCGTCCCGATGTACGATCCCCGGCCCACGATGGTTCGGGGGCCGATCTCGGCCGCCTCTCTCACTTGGGCCAGGTGCCAGACCTTAACGCCCTCCTGAAGCGACGTGTCTTCCGCGATGTCAGCCGTCTCCGCCACAAAAACGGTTGGATCAACGCTCACGCCCACCGGTCCAATCCCCAGAAGTCGACTGGTCCAGCGGCCTACCAATCGTGCGGACCGTCACGCCGTCCCACCTGGTGGCGTCGAGGATGCTACGACCGTCGATCAGGGTGCGGATGCCGGGCAAGTCGGCCGACATCCACTCCTTGTAATCGGCGTGGTCAGCCTGAAGTACAGCCGCGTCTACGGGAGTCGAACCCTGCGTGTATGCGGTGAATCCGTAGTTGGCCAGTTCCTCGTCCGAATACATCGGATCGTGGACGAAGACCGTGGCTCCCCTGCTCTCCAACGCGCTCACCGAACTGAAGACGCCCGAGAACGCAGTCTCTTTCACTCCACCGCGGTAGGCGGCCCCTAGCACTACAACAACCTGCCCCTGGAGATTTCCGTGCACACCTTCGAGCAGTCCAACCGTGTAGTCCGGCATTCCAGCATTGGTTTCTCGGGCCGACCGGACAATCGTCGCTGCAGGATCATTCCATAAATAGAGGCGAGGATAGACCGGAATACAGTGACCCCCGACGGCGATGCCAGGACGATGGATGTGCGAGTAGGGTTGCGAATTGGACGCCTCAATAACCTTGTAGATGTCAATTCCCTGCTCAGAGGCGTAGCGAGCAAACTGATTGGCAAGTCCGATATTAACGTCTCGGTAAGTAGTCTCCGCCAGCTTGGCAAGCTCCGAAGCTTCAGTAGACCCAAGATCCCAAACTCCGTTGGGTCGTGCCAAGTCCTCTCGATCATCAAAGTCAAGTACTGCTTCGTAGAAATCCTTCGCAACGCGTGCGCCATCTTCGCTTAAGCCGCCAATCAGCTTCGGGTACTTTCGTAGATCAGCGAAGACGCGGCCAGTAAGAACCCGCTCGGGTGAAAACACCAGGTGGAAGTCCTTGCCCTCAGCCAGTCCGGAGCCCTGCTCGAGCATGGGCTTCCAGCGGTTCCGTGTGGTTCCCACCGGAAGAGTCGTCTCAAAGGAAACCAGGGTACCCGGAGTGAGATGATTAGCTAGCTCAGTGGTAGCAGCGTCCATCCAGCCAAAATCGGGCCTTGCGTCGTCGTCCACGAACAGCGGTACGACCAGGACAACCGCATCAGCTTGCGGCACCGCTTCACCGTACTCGGTGGTGGCACGAAGGGTACCGTTCGCCACTGCTGTGGCGAGGTTCTCCTGAAGGAGATCCTCGCCAGGGAAAGGCTCGTGTCCTCGATTGACCATCTCGACGACATTCTGGTTGATGTCCACCCCGATGACAGAATGCCCCTTTGAGGCGAACTGGACGGCCAGCGGGAGACCGATTTTTCCGAGAGCAATTACAGCGATGCGCATAGATCTCCACAACCGTTGGTTTCATATCGGTGCCTCGCAGCACGCGGCGAAGCCTATTAGGAGAATACCCGTTGAGTTAGCGCAACATCGCCCTTACGTCAGCCTGGCCTACACCGAGACTGGCGGAATACAGTGCCGTCGCTTTAGTCGGGACCGTCGGGGAATCTTACGCTCGTCAATCTTCGTGAGCCGAGTCTGGAGGGGGTTCGGGAGTCTCTACCGGCGCGGGTTGACCCGCTCTTGCGATGGGCACCTCAGGTGCCTCCGCCTTCAACTCTCAGCCGTCCGGTCGTGAGTCCCTCCGCGTTGTGGCCGGAGGTGCGTGACATGACCAGGATCCTGAAACCGTCTCGCGGAACGTCCGCTTGACAGTCCTGTCCACCCGCCATCGGCATCGGCATCGATACCCGCATACTCCTCCTCGTCACTGCAGTCTTGGACCTCGTCGGTGAAATCCCCGACAGCTCCACGATCCCCATCGAGACCGTTGGCGACCGAGACCTGCTGTAGCGGGCCCGCGATGCACAGAACGCGGCCCGGGCCGCGCTGGCCGGCTACGCCGCAGCCATCCCCACGACAGTCGTTGCCTCCGTAGGGATGCTCCGCCAGCTCACCATCGCCCATGACACCGCGGTCACGGCCTGCCCCTCGCCCATGGTGACTTTGAAGGCCATGCTGGTGCACGCGCATGGGGGGGATTGAGAGGTGGCCGGTCAGACTCAGACCATGATGGACAGGCGCCTGGCCGCACGCGCCCCGCACCCCACGTCATTGCCGTCAGCACGGAAAACAGCTGGCCGTCCTCCCTTTTCCTATTAGGGCCGACAATCCGAGGGTGTTAGCCTCGGGACTCGCCTAATGCACAGTTCGGAACACCGCGATGAGCAGAATTGCTCCCTGCCAGAGCAAGGAATCACGTTGACCACGGAGAATCGCCAAAAATCAAGTCGACGAACTGTTCTAGCAGCCATCACAGGACTCACGTCGATCGCACTCGGCGGGGCCATCAAGCAGAACGCCGCCCCAAAGGAGACGAGCGGGCCCGCGTCCAACGACGCAACGTCGACGTTCGTCGGGAAAGGATTCGGCGACCTATCAGGATTTTCCGCCGCCCTGGCCTCCTTGTCTTCCGGCCAAACGTTAGTCGTCGAAGGCACGGTTGGACTTTCTTCTACCGTCGCGATCGATACCCCAGACGTCAGAATAGAGTTCGCACCGGGGGCGAGGATCGTCACAGACGTCACGAACGCAGACGCGATCACGATCAATGCTTCTGGAGTAACAGTCTCCGGAGCCGAGATCCACTCCCCGCAGGTATTCGATGCGACGAACGCAACGCCGACCTTCGGAGTCGTCCGCATCACGGCAGAAGACGTCAGCGTAGACGGCCTCAGGCTCACGAATGTTCCCACAGTAGGAATATTCTTTGATGGAGTCCGAAGCGGCACCGTGTCCGATTGCACGATCCGTGGGAACTACCCCGCTGATTCCTGGACGGGTTCTGAGACAGCCCATTTCGGCATTGCCTACGACCCATCCGAGAATGGCGGGCGAATAAAAATCACCGGCAACCACATCATGGACTGCGTACAAGGAATATTTCTTGGGAATTATGGGGCAGGCTCAAACGCGTACGGTTGCGTCATTGCCGGCAACATCCTCGAAGGCTGCCACAACCATGGTGTCTACTCCTCCTCCGGAACAGACGCGTGTTCCATCACGGCCAACACCTTTGCACGATGCTCCATGCCCATAGCTCTCACCGGCCGAGCCCATGCGATTACCGGAAATACCATGTACACCCACGCCACGGGGCATCATCTCGATGTCTCGTCCGTCAGTATCCGAGAAGCTATTGATTGCATCATCACAGGCAACACCATCGTGGGCGACGCAGCGCCAGATACAGCCGTGGTCGACTTGAGTAATTACAAAACCGACTCGTTTGAGATTTCGCGAAACATCATTTCGGACAATACTATTTATATCAAGGATGGGATGTCGGTTGTCATTCGGCTCGGAAGAGACGGACACACCAGGCAAATGATAGACAATGTTATTTCTAATAATATAATACGAGCTCCGGGAATAGAGAATCTGGGGGTCATCACTCTTGCACCATCCCCCGGTAAGAACTACGGAAATAGAGTTCTGGGAAACACCATCACCCTTCACGGATTGACTCACGGAATTTTTGCCCGAGATTTATCCCATCTTACTATACATGGAAATAGTTTTCGTTTCGAGGCTAACAGCGTAACACCGAAAATTGTCGGAGGCGTTACATTGGCCAAGTGCAAACGACCCGAAGTCTCGGGGAATACGTTTTACACTGCCCCGGGATTCGGCTTAAACATGAATATTCGAGCCCTGTATGAACTACCGGGAAATAGTGATGGGCAGTACGGACCGAATAATTACGACGCATCAAACGCGTCTTCATTCACGAGTCTGTCCCTGGCGGCGGGCACCTCGCCCACCCTGAACGAATCGGGACCGGGAGTACCGACGTTCTTTGCAGCGCCTGGATCAGTGTGGAGACGGACAGATGGAGGTGCCGGCTCCACCTTCTACGTCAAGGAGACCGGTGCGCTAGAAAGTACATGGGCAGCAAAATAGGCAGCGACACCACTCGACTTGGCTCAGAATTAGTGCCCTGACTGGCTGAGACTGTTGAGGATTTCCTTGTCTTGGGGGTGCCCCTATGTTCTCTGTCAAGCGACGGCGGGGGTTTTCACTTCGTAGAGGATGCCGTCGCGGAGCATGGCGTAGATGACGTCGCAGCGGCGTCGAGCCAAGGCGATCAGGGCCTGGTTATGTTTCTTACCCTGGGCTCGTTTGCGGTCGTAGTAGGCCCTCGAGAGCGGGCCCTTCAGGGCGGCGAAGGCCGAGAGGAACAGGGCCCGTTTGAGGATCTTGTTGCCCCGTCTGGAGGAGTGGTCTCCACGGATCGAGGACTCGGACCTGACTCGTGCCACATTTAGTGCGCAGATTTCGCCGCGATTGAGTTGAGGATTTCCTGGGTGTCGGCGTCGATTGCCGGGGCGGCGGTGAGTTCGTGGCCGTTGACGTCGATCGTGACCGACCGCAGCGGCCTGAGCGTCTGGACGAGCTTCTTGATACTGACCTCGGTGACGTCCTGCAGGTGGCGGGCGACGGCCAGGGCGCAGAACACCACGGTCAGGTGCGCCTCGATGGAGTCTCGCTGGTGGTGGAACATGGGCCGGGCCCGGATATCGGGCTCTTCACAATCAACGTGTAGACGGGGCCTGAATCCACCGGATTCCAGCAGGGAACGGGCGATGTAGTTGGGCAGGTTCCGGAAGCCCAAGGCAGACCCGCGCAGGTGCTCGAGCCGGCCGTTGATCGCCTCGGTAGGACCGTTGGAAGTGCCGGGGCGGTCGAAGTAGGCCAGGATGTCCGCCGACCTCTTCTTCAACGTCCTGCCCAGCGCGGCCAGCTCGGTGAGCTTCTTCGGCACGGCCCGGCCCAGCTTGGTGATCAGTGACTGCATCATCGTCTTGCCCTTCGTCCGGACCGGTTCCCGGTAGGCGGCGACCATGTGCTGGTAGAACACCCACGTCGCCTCGACCTCCACATGCTCATCACCCTCGAAGGCGTCCTGGATGCGAGAGTACTGCCGATCAGTCAGCAGGTCAGCCCCGGTGAGCAGGGTGCGCCGCGCCTTGTACAGCGGATCCTCCTTGCAGCCGCGGTGGCCGAGGACATGTTGCTGGACCCGCCGCCGACACTTCTCCACGGCATCCCCGGCCAAGCGGACCACGTGGAAGGGATCCATGACCGCGGTCGCCTCGGGCAACTCTTCCTCCGCCGCGGTCTTGAACCCGGTGAACCCATCCATGGCCACCACCTCGATCCCGTCCCGCCAGACCTGGTCGCGCTCGGCGAGCCAGGTCTTGAAGGCCTTCTCGGAGCGGCCCTCGACCATGTCCAACAGCCTGGCCGGGCCGGTCCCGGCGCGTAGCGGTGTGCGGTCGATGATCACGGTGACGTACTTGTCCCCACGCCGGGGATGGCGCCACACGTGCTCGTCCACGCCGATCGCCGTGACCCCGTGGAATCGGGTCGGGTCGTCGATGAGCCTCCGCTGGCCCTCGACCAGTACGGCGTCGTTGGCGGTGTTCCAACGCACCGCCAGTGACTCGGCGACCCGGGCCACGGTCAGGTGCTGCAGCACGAGCGCTTCAAGCGCCCACCGCAGTGCACGGCGTGAAAGTTTGGCCATGGGTTCGGCCGCGGCGGTGGTGTCCTGGCGCCACACGTGGGCGCCGCCATCACACCGGTAGCGCCGGACCGTGATGTGCAGGCTGGACGGCCGTCAGCCCAGAGGCTCGTGGGCCAGCCGGCGAATCACCGTGCCGCGCGGGGTGCCCTGGGATCCGCAGCGGTGGCACCAGTCATCCGGGTCCACCACCTTGCAGGCCAGCACCGCCCGATCGGGTTCCAGGCGATGGCCGACGGCTTCGAGGCCGAGCTCGTCGAGTCGGCAGAACTTGGTCAGGTCACAGTCGCGGAAGGTAGCGTGGGACACGTCGAGGTCTTTCAGATGGGCAGTGTGAGAACTTCCATCTTCGGAAGGCCTCGACCTCTATCCAGCTAACGACGCGCCGATTCTCCGAGAACCTCGTCTACACGTTTGTGAAGAGCCTGGAAAGTACCTGGGCAGCAGAATAGGCAGCGACACCACACCCCGGCGTATCCCGTGCTCTCAGGTGACCGCTTCCTTCGGCGGGGAGATGTTTGTCGAAACGCGGTACACCAGAACAAGGAAAACCACGTAGCCGAAGGCGAAAACACCGGAGAGCAACCAGGTCATCAAGACAGGTCCGGCACCGGCCATCCCTGAGACGAGCGCAACGAGGAACAGCACCACGAACCTGCTGACGTCCCAAATGAACTGAGTTCTCCGTGCTCCCATGGCCACCAGCGCCTGCCCGAGGGGACCAGCAACAATCTGCGTTCCGATCATCAGCGCGAGCGCATCAACATATTGCCCGGCACCTGCATATTCGGACCCCAAGATGTTCAATAGCCACACATCGGGCACGAGCACGAATACCGCAATACTCACGAGCGCCGCGGGCGCCAAGATCCCAAACCAGCGCCGAAGCGCCGCGGCACTCGACGAACCTCCGCGAACGGCGCTACCGAGACTCCCCGTGACAACAGGAAGAAGGCCAGCTGTCACAAATCCGGCTGGCGCCACCAGGAGCCTCTGTATGGCTGAGAAAACGCCTGCATCCTCAGGTGTGTGAAACAGCGATATTGCAAGCAAGATAGCCCAAACACTCAATGCATTCATTACCCCACCGACGCAGAGGAGCAGCGAAGATCGGATCAGCGACCGTTTTCGGGAAGCTGAAGGGGACACACTTGATACGTCGCTTCGAGGCTGGGACCTCTGCGCAATCAATGTTGCTATGTATCCGACGGCAAAGCCAAGTTCGATTCCTTTGAAGCCGGGCCATGCAAGGCCAATGGGTACCTGTGTACCGACTTGACCAAACCCATTCACGGTCTTGGCGAGTCCGATCCGCCTGTATTTGTGCTGCCTGATCAGCATCTGCATGGATACCGCACTACCAGCGATGGCCAGACATGTGAGGCCGAACATCAGGGCGACCAGAGGTTCATTGGGCCTGATGAGCACTCCGAATGCGACAGCTGCCATGAGACTGCCGACGAGAGTGACCTTGAAGGTGTAACTGTTTATCCATCTCGCCTCAATGTCACTGGCAGACGGAATCAAGAATTCCATTCTCATGGTCAGGACGGGCGCCAAGATACTCGCCAAGGCCAGGAAGGTAGTCGCGACGCCCAATGCGGTGGGTCCATAAATGCCAGCTATGAATGGAGTGGCGCCAATGATCAACATCTGACTGACGACCATGCCTACAGTAATCCAGCTGGCCCCAGATACCTCGCGACTGAAATTACTCATTATTCTCCATTGATAACAAGAGGATAGTTGTGAGAATGCCCGTCCGAGAATCAGTAAACGCACACCCGCTCATTTGATACTGATATGTCGGCGGCGTTCTGTTGCTAGACGGTCGCGCTCCTCAGCCGCGACCAAGCATACGTCGCTATCGATCGAAAACTCTCAGAAACGGGCGACCTCCGCCTCCCGAGTGCAGTGACCTCCGGCTCCTCTCTACAGTAACGGTGGGGTTGGAGGGATTCGCAGTGCGGGATGGGGCAATCATTCCCCCTAGTATGGAATCTAGAGGGCAGTCGTTGCACACCAACTGGCTGTGAAATCATGCTTCCGCTCAGCTAGGAGAAATAGTGAAGATCTTGTCGGTCGTGGGTGCACGCCCGCAGTTTGTAAAACTCGCCGCGATCTCTCGTGGTATCGAACGTCTGAAGCAGGTCGGTCACGACCTTCAGCACACTATCGTCCACACGGGCCAGCACTACGACGCTGGCATGAGCGACGTATTCTTCAACGACCTACAGATTCCAACGCCCGACGTCAATCTCGCGATTGGGTCTGCAGACCATGGGGCTCAAACCGGCCGCATGTTGGAGGCCATCGAACAGGTCCTCATCAACGAGCGGCCCGACTGGACACTGGTATACGGAGACACGAACTCCACACTGGCTGGCGCGCTGGCCGCCACGAAATTGCATCTGCCCGTTGCACATCTGGAAGCGGGACTACGATCATTCAATCGTCGAATGCCGGAGGAGATCAACCGGATCCTGACAGACCATTCTGCTGATTTGCTGTTGGCGCCGACGACAGTTGCATCAGGTCACCTCGCCAACGAGGGACTGGCTGATCGCACCGTGGTCACCGGTGATGTCATGGCGGACGTCTGCCTATCCGTTGCCGCTTCGGTATCCACTGATCCGACAATGCTGCAGCTCCCGGAACGCGTCAATCCTGAGGAGCCCTACTTCGTCGCGACTATTCACAGGGCAGAAAACACTAACAGTGAAGCTCGTCTTCGACAGGTCATCTCAGGGCTACAGGCGCTCGATAGGCCGGTGGTCCTCTTTGCTCATCCCCGGCTGGTCAAAAAGGCTGCGGACGCAGGAATCGACCTCGATCGAGGTCAGGTCAACGTAGCCGCACCGGCGCCATACCCTCAGTTGATCGCCGCGGTACAGCGCTCGACTGGAGTAATCACTGACAGCGGAGGCCTGCAGAAGGAAGCCTACATTCTGGGAATCCCCTGCACTACTGTCCGATCTGAAACGGAATGGATTGAAACCCTCGCGGACGGTTGGAACGTACTCGTAACCGATCCGGCACTCCTCGCTTCCTCAGCGTCGCGCCCTCGCCCCAATTCTCCCCAAGGGTCCCCGTATGGGCACGGTGACGCCTCTGAGAAATCAGTTCAGGCCTTGATCCACGCTGACCGCGCATAATGCCGGTCAGGAGTCGTTACGCAGAAATATGAGGGGTATGCAGACGAGACCCTTGGACGACAATCCCCGTCCCCGTGTTCCTGCTAGTTGTTCCGGATCAATCTGCCTCACCAGTTAACCGAAGAAGGCATTGTCATGAAGATCGCCATATTCACCACGGCACACCCGCTCGATGACGTTCGTGTCTACAGCAAGTTTGCGAAATCCTTCCTCAGCCAAGATCTCGCACTTGACTGGATCGGACCTTCGAAATCCTACTTCGCAGGAGATGATTTTCGTGATTCGGCGATTACTTATAACCTGTTCAGTTCAAGCCAGGGAAAACTGGGTCGACTTTTAGCGATACCCCGTTCAGCCATACGACTTGCACAACACCGGGGCGCCGATTGGATCTATTGCCCGGACCCGGATGCGGCCGCCGTCGCCGTCGCATTGAAGCCACTGCATCGTGCTTCGGTCATTTTCGACGTTCATGAGGAATTCCACACTGGCATCCTCTCGAAGTGGCTAGGCCATAGAGTCGGGAGATCGGCAGGTAACGTGCTGGTTCGTGCTCTCCGGGTCGTCACGAAAAGGAGTGATCTCGTAGTCGGTGTCAGTCCAGCGGTTCTCACGCCTTATGTGGACCACATGAGAAGATCATTGATCGTCAAGAATTCTGCACCGGACTGGTTTGCGGACATCAGCGGAAAGTCTCCGTCGATCTCTGAACCCGCACATAAGATGCGCTTCTTTCATGGGAAGGCTTTGAATAGCAACGGGACCACGGAGGTCCTGGAAGCACTGAGCATTGTGCCCGATGGGGTTGACGTCCTCATGTTTCCGTCGCCCGGAGAAAAGACTGGACTGCCATATATGTCAGGCTTCGACAGCCTGGTAGATCAGCATGGAGTGCGGAGCAAGTTGGCTTTTCGCGACTCGGTACCCCATGCATCCGTTCCGTCACTCATGGACAGCTGTCACGTGGGCATGATTGGTTACGGTCGGGAACTGGGTAGGGCGAGCCTCCCGAACAGGCTCTTTGAGTACATGGCTCGGGGATTAGCCGTGATGGCTCCGACCTATTCGCCCCTCATTCGCGAGATCGTTGAATCGTATGAAGTGGGGATCTGTCGTGACTTCGAGGATCCCCGTTCCATCGCCGATGGAATCAGATGGTTCCGAGATCATCCCGAAGAAGCAGTCTCCATGGGGGCCAGGGCACGAGAGGCGTTCCTGGAAGAATTCAGCTGGCAATCCGAGTATATGAAAATGAGCTCGGCCATGGAGGAGATTCACTCCACCGGGTTGACTGCAGCCAAAGATTTCACTATCTAACGAAGCAGATGCTGCTCATACATTGTTTTTCGATGTACTTTTACAAGTCGCCTTAGTTCTCAGGAGGTCCAATAATTGAAGGTATCAAGGGAAAGCGACGCCTACCTGCGACTCAGGACTGCTCGCAATGTGTTCTCACAGTGGAAACACGGTCTGAATCGTTTACCTTCGACGGTCTCTCTGCATTCAACGGCGATCGTTTCGAATGATTTGGTGGCCGAAGAGTACGTTTTCATCGGTCGGCAGTGTGAAATCGCCCCGAATACGTCTATTGGGCGCTACTCCATGCTGGCTTCCGGGGCATGCGTCATAGGCGGTGACCACATCCACGATGCCGTTGGCCAACCCATGCAATTCTCAGGTAGACCCCGACTCGGTTCTACTCACATCGCTCGCGACGTCTGGATCGGACGTAATGCGCTTGTCATGGCCGGCACGGCAATTGGCGAAGGTGCAATTGTGGCCGCAGGCGCAGTGGTTACGAAAGACGTTCGGCCATACACAGTCGTCGCCGGGGTCCCTGCAACTTTTGTCCGCAACAGGTTTGCGGACGACGAACTCGAAACCGAGCATTCCAGAGTCATCAATGGCCCACTCCTGAGACCATCCTTCGCCGGCCCACGCCTCCCCGAAGACGTCGATGGATAGATAGACGCCAAGCTCTCTCGGCGCGTACTGCGGTGATCTCCGAAGGTGCTGATGGTCGGCCATCTCCTGACTCGTGCCACTTCTGACTGATTCGACGGTTGTCAACCTGTTGTGAACCGTTCTATCGGGTGATGAGTGCTTGAAGGGTTGAGGGGATCTCGAGTCGGCTGCCGTCGTTGGCGAGGTTGATCGTGACCCGTTTTGGCGTGGCCGGATTCGTATCGCTCCTTCGGCAGGAAACCCGCCAGGCCAATTCAAGTGGTCAGTGCAATGCCCTGATTTCTGAGGTTGGTCGTCATGGGCTTCTCGTATCCTGTCGGTTTTCGTGCCAAGGTCATCGAAAGGGTGCTCGATGGGGCATCGACTGAATCGGTGGTCGCGTCCGAGGGGATCGCCTTGGACTCGGTCTATCGGTGGCTGCGATGGGCGGGCGTGAAGATGCGTCGGGGCGATACGGTGCACAACGAGTTCAGGGTGGTGTTCCCGCCCCCGCCGGTCGTAGACGTTGGAGGAGGGACCGGGCACGGTCGTCGACTGAATTTGGCGGACCGGACCCTGATCCAGCTCGGGCAGGAATCCGGTGCCAGGCCGGCGCAGATTGCCCGGATGGTCGGGGTTCATCCATCGTCGATCAGTCGGGAATTGGCCCACCATGGTCTGGTCCAACGGATCCAGAACGGGCAGGCTCAGTATGGGTACTCGGCGAAACTGGCCCAGTACCGGACCGACGTCGAACGGGCCAGACCGAAGAAGCGCAAACTCGACGAGGACTGCCACCGGCAGCTGCGCCAGGTGGTGGTCGAGGAGCTCAACGCCGGGTGGTCCCCGGCCCAGGTCGCAGTGAGACTGCCCGTGGACTACCCGGATGATGGTCGTATTCGGATCAGTCACGAAACGATCTATCAGGCCCTCTACGTCCAGTCGGCTGGATCCCTGCGTCATGAGCTGAAGGTCGAGAAGGTGCTGCGCTCGGGACGCACCGCCCGCAAGCCGGCCTCGAAGCTGCCGGCCCGCCAGAAGCGGCCCTGGCTGGCCGGGGCGATGCTGGCCGACCGGAACGAGAAGACCGCCGCTGAGCACGCCGGCCGGGCCGTGCCCGGACACTGGGAAGGCGACCTGGTCGTGGGCCCGGAGAGCTCCGGGGTCGTCACTCTGGTGGAGCGGGCCAGCCGGTTCAACCTGCTCGGGCGCCTGCCCGGCACCCGGGACTCCGAGACCGTGATCGACCGTTTGCAGCAGATGGTGCAGACCCTGCCGGAGGCGGTGCTGGCCTCGATCACCTGGGACCAGGGCAGCGAAATGGCCCACCACGCGAAGTTCACCGTGGCCACCGGATGCAAGGTCTACTTCTGCAATCCGCACTCGCCCTGGCAACGCCCCACGAACGAGAACTTCAATGGTCAGCGGCGCTGGGACTTCCCCAAGGGCACCAACTTCAACGACGTCACCGACGCCGAGCTGAAGGCCGTCCAGGACAAACTCAACTCCCGGCCACGCGTGATCTTGAAGGGATACACCCCCGCTGAGAAACTAGAGGAACTACTCACCGGCATTGCACTCACCCTCTGAATGAACCCCACTGATCTGGCAGGAAACCCCTGCTCAACCGGCCTACAAATAGTGGCGCTTCCGGGAAGTCCGTGGGTCAAGGGGTGGCTGGGTAGAGCTGTAGGCCGCCGAGGTGGAAGTAGATCGCGGTCTTGAAGTGTTCCCGGTTGCGGTAGCCGCGGGCGGAGACCCGGATGGCCTGGATACGGGAATTCAGGCCTTCTGCGCCGGCGTTGGTGATCGGGTGGGCGAAGTAGGACAGCATTCCCGCCTCGTGGCGCTTGAAGGTCTTGGCTGCGTCGATGATCGGCTTCAGCCGGGAGTGGGTGGCCCAGAAGTACCAGCGTTTGAAGTGCTTCGCCGCCCAGCCGCGGCGCTTGTACGACCAGAAGTGGCGCAGGTCTTCCTTGATCGCCCAGGCACGGCCGGTCTTCAGGTCCGCGGCCCGCAGGACGTCGAACCGGTCCTGGTGCTTGTCCGGCAGATTCTCGGCGGAGTACAGCCAGAGGTATTTCGTCCCGGCCAGGGCCTTGTCGCCGGTGGAGGCCAGTGCCCGGTTCTCCTGCTTGCGGACGGTGTCCACGGCCGTGGTCAGGTAGCCCATCAGGTGGTACCGGTCGAAGACGATCTTGTCCTCGGCATCGGACAGGTGCGCCCGCGTCGAGGCGGCGAAGGGCTCCCACATGTCCATCGCCACCGCCTGAATGCCCTCGAGCTGCTCGGGTGTGAACCTCTCGAAGTAGCCGTCCAGGCTGGCCTGGCGGCGTTCGTCGGCGATGTAGTCGACGGTGCCCGCGTTCAGGTCGGAGACCACCGTGATGTAGTCCTGTCCCTTCCCGGCCGCCTTCTCGTCGACCCCGACCTGATTCGGTGCCTCCAACGGTTTGACGGCCAGTCCGCGGGCCACGGCGCGGTCCATCAGGTGCCAGGCCTCGTCCCAGCTGACCCGCAGCAGCCGTGCGGCGGCGTTTACGTCGCAGGCCTGAAGGACGTCGATGGCCAGCCGCTCGAACAACAGCGTGAACCGCCCGTGCGGCTCGGCCCACGGTAGGCGTGCCTGACGCACCCCGTGCTCGGGGCAGGCCACCCGCGGCGGGTCGGCATGCAGGAAGGTCAGGAACGCACACGAGTCCAGATGCCGCCACGCCCGTTCCTCGGAGTGGTCATAGACGGCCAGTTCACGCCCGCAGTCCGGGCAGCCGAACAGGGTCCGGCCGGGGTGGACCACCCAGACATCGACCCTCCCATCCTCGGCCGAGAGTTCGACCCGGTCCACCTTCCACGGCGCTACCACGCCCAGCAGATGGCGGTACAGCTCGGTGTCGCGCATGAATCAATTCTGTCCCCGACCGGCCACTCACAACCAGCCACTACCCACGGAAAACCCCGAAGCGCCGTTAAAAGGCACCACCGTGCAGGGCGGGCCAAATATTCGCCGAGTCACGCCCGGCAGGTGCGACTCCAGTCTGCCAGCCGGTCCCAGACCAGCCACTAACCATTAGAGAATATTCGCGTCACTGGGGTCCACCGATAGTGCCGCTGGAGGCCAGTCGGTGATGCGCGCGTTCTTGTGGTGGGGAGCCACCGATGGTGTCCTTGGGAGCCACCCGACTGCATTCTGCGCCCAGGTCGCTGGGTGTATAGACGGGGTTCTCGGTAGCGGGTGTGTAGCGATCGGGTAGCAGTCGGGTAGGGATCCGGTAGCGCACCGGGTGGGGTTCTTCGGAGGATGTCTTTCATCTACAGC